>JAFXSS010000163.1 GCA_017525455.1 Paludibacteraceae bacterium | reverse complement strand
TCGGCACTCGGCGCTACAGATGACGCCCGGCGTCATAAAAGCGCAACGAGGCCTCGGCTCTCCCCACCACAACATTTGCATGTTGCGTTGGGGACCCCATTATCTGCGAAACGCTGCGCTGGTTTCTTTGGGGGCCCAGGGATTGGTTCTCGTAAATATACGAGAAAAGGGGAGATCGCCGCTTTTGGGGTTGCCTAAAATAACCGCTCGTTCTCCTTCGCCCGTGAGGGCAACTTGCGGCGGGTGTTGTACCACGCTTGCAGTATCCAGCGCCGCAGTTGCCCGTCATCGTCGGTGAGATGGCAGTAACGTCCGTACATCCGCGCCACGCGTCGCTTGATCGCTTGCCGTTGACGGATAGCATCGCGCATGTCGGCCATGTGCAGCTGTATCTCCGTCACGCATCGGCTGATCACCCGTTCGGCTCGTCCGGCACTGTCGTCGGGCTGATGGCAATGCACCACCGTTCGTCCGTCGGGCAGCGTGCGGAACGTAGCCTCGCCATAACTGCCGGACAACGCCTGCACGGGCTGATCGGGATGGAAAATGACCTGTGCCATGGTTAGCGATTAGAGTTCGGGAAAAATATGGTTGATAACGCAGTAGCGTGCAGCGCGGCGGTAGAGTTCGTCCAACTCGCCACGGGTGACAGTTGCGCCGGTTTCCGGGTCGGTATAAACGACGGTATCGGGATTGGTTGTCATAGTTGAAAATCGCCTAATATTTGCATGTTAAACAATTCCGCTTCGCGGCGGGTGTAGAGTCCGCCGGTGCCGTTGTAGATAGCTCGGACGAGCGGCTCGTCAGGGAAAGAGCGTGCGCCGTTGTAGTTCGTGGGCTGCGGTACGCCGAAATCCTGAACCCAGAAATACGGATTCTTGTTCGGTGCGCCGTTGCTCTCCAGGTATTGCCGCATCATCGCCCGCGCTGCCGGGGACTGTTGAACCCAGATATGATACGTAGCCGACTTGCGGTTGCCGTATCGGCCCTGTTCGAAATATGTCCAAATAGTATTGCAGAACTCTGCATATGATTGATTAAAGTCCATTTGAATTAAAATTTTTAATTAGCCCGATTGTCCTATTGTCCGATTGTCCGATTGCCTATTGTCCGATTGTCCAAGTAGGGATTATAGGGTAGTCCTATTTAATTAGACCAATTGGACAATAGGACAATTGGGCTTATTATTTTCTTTTTTTGCTTCTTTTTTTCTTTTGCCGGGTGCTCCCGGCAGAGCGCTCAGCCATGCGGATATGGGTGCTCCCGGCAGAGCGCTCCCCGGTAGGTCGTCTATCCCTTCAGCATTGCCAGGTTCTTCTCCCGTACGGCTTCAGCGCGGGCCTCGGCTTGACACTCCAGCACCTTGTAGGTATGGAAATCGCACAGGTACGTGTTGATCTTCCTCAGTTTGGCAAGCAGTTCCTTTGCCTGCGGCGAGAATACGCCTGCTATGTTCTGCCCGCTATCAACGGCAGCGTACGGCATCTCCAGCACCAATCGCACACGTTTGGCATTGAGTTTGACCGAACCGTTCTCCGTCTCGCCTATAGTGTAGTACTTGCGTTCGGGCATCTCGCGGTGGACAGTTGCTTCCGTGCGGAACTCGCCGTCACCGTAGTTCATGTCGCGCAATGTGTACGTGCCGCGGTACTTTTGTCCTTCCTGCAGCGGACGGTCGGAAACGATTGTCAGCGCTGCTGATGCAAATGTCGATTCATACTGTCCGTTAGCGTTCTTTACGTTCATGCGATTGCTGTTCTTTGCCACTTGGGTCTTTGTTGTTGTTTTCATTGTTGCGAATGTTTAGTGCTCGGTCAGGTATGCGAGTGGCCACTCAATGCACGTGCGAGTCACACTTAACTTTCGCATGTTAAATAAATAAAAAATCACCGCCACTCATTTCTGAACCGCAAGGGTACGATTATTTCTGAATGACGGTGCAAAGGTATAATAAAAAAAAGAGACCCGCAAAATTGGGTCTCATTTATGCAGAAGATTGCAGTAAATTGCAGTCGATTGCAGAAAAAGTGCAGAAAAAATTGCAGTCGATTGCAGCGTTATTTGTTGCGTTCCTGGGCGAACTGCCGGTACTTAAACGGCAAGTCGTAATGCTCATTGAGCAGGTTGTACAGTTCGGTTGAACTCAGGTTCTTGGTATCCAGATAACCGAGTGCTTCGTTGGTGCGTATGGCTTTGATCAGTTTGGGGGCGCTCACGGCTGCACTGCGCAGTTCGTTGTCGATCTGCTGTGCCTTGCCGGCAGAGATGGCAGCCTCTGTTATCCGGCAGAAATACTCCGCTTGTGGAGCATCCTCCGGTTCAACGGTGGCGGCATGTTTCGTCGGCACATCTTGCGGTGCCGTGGCGTAGATGGTGGCGTGCGGGTTGTCGTGGATGTCGTTGTAGGTGCCGTAGTTATATACGACGGCTTGCGGTTGGTCTGTTTTCATGACGGAAATGGTGAATGAAAGTGAATGTTGTGCAGTCAGTTCGCAGTCGATCTGCTTGTCTACGGCTGATCGGTAACTATGGTAGACGTCATAAATCTCGTCACACCAGTCGGCGGTCAGTGTGTTTCGGCAGAGTGCAGCCTGTCGGTCGTTGCGGATGAGGCTGAACAGCGCAGCCATGACGATGACTGCCATTGTTGTATCGCGGCGGTCGTACAAACGCCGGCTGAGCAGGTTGTAATAGGTCTGTTTATGTTCCTCAACATCCTCGTCCCCAAGCATGATTTGTGCCACCTCTACACCTGTGCGCACGATCTGACGACACGGCAAACCGATGCAGCGGTTGTGCTGCATAGCAAGCTGTGTTTCAAGACCTTGCAAGGCGTAATATAAGGTGTCACTCAGTGCGTCCATCGTGCTAAGATGTACAATTTGGATTATCAGTAAAGTCTTTTGAAAAGAGTGCTGCAAAGATATAAAATTGTTGTGATATATGCAAATTTTTGGTGAAAATTTTTGTCAAAAATCAACCCCTTACGTAACAATTATTTACGCAAGGGGTGAGTATTCGCACCACGAAAAATCAGCACGTTACGCAGGTGCGAAGGGCTATCGTTTCGGGCAAATTATTTGATCATGACAAGTGGAGATTACAATTTAGTCACCGGCGTGTTAGCTTGTATAAAAAAGTACAAAAGTGCGAAAGCCGTTAATGGGAAATTTATACAAGCCTACGATATTAAATGATTGAATATATATAAGTTAGAGATTAGGCTTGTATAAAAAAATCGCGGCCTAGATTTGTTTAGCCATAGCTTAGCGGATTTCTATGCAATTTCGGAATTGCGATACAAAATCACATAAAAATTTTGATATATGCAAATATTTTGCAAAGAAAATTTCAGTTTGCCGTTTTTTTTCAATTTGTACATCAATCCGAAAGCAGGCAACCCATCGGCTGCCTGCTTTTCGAATAGTTCGTACTATGCTCTTAGCTCACTTCCTGCCCTTGAACGGTGTAGGTCTTACCATCGCGGAGGATATAGAGCACGCCGTCAATCAGTTGTTTGTGGACTGGGCTAGCGTTGAGTGTAGCATCTACACCTGTGGTAACGCTGCTAACTGTTGTAAACGATTGCGTGGTGGTGTTGATAACCTCACCTTCACTATCCTTGGCATTAATTGTCAAGTCGTAGCCCGTGCCACTATCCAGACCGGTAACGGTGAACGAGAAACCAGCAATCTGTCCGGAGCGTTGCGAACGACCAGGTGCAGCGAAAGCGATTTCCGTCAGTTGACCATTGGCGTTGAAGATAAGCGTGCAGACAACATTGCCGTTCTTGTCACGGATAACCAGTTCATAGGTGGCGGCATTTTCAACTGCAGGCCAAGTTACGGCAGCCGTGGTCTCTGTAGGAGCAACTGTTACCTCCTCATTGGTCACCGTCGTTTCACTGGCACCAATAGCACGGATAGAATAGAAATCTTTCCAGCCGGTTGCTGTGCGGAACATGTCTTCCGAACCGGCCATCACATAAATGGTGCAAGCGTACTTATCCACTTCTTCGAATGTGTTAGTAAGCGCGGCAGCTGGTGTGCGACGGTAACTATAGATTGCCTCCAGATTATAGCAGTTGTAGAATACGCGTTCCTGCAACTTGCGAACATCTTTACCTAAGCTGACAGACTTTAGTGTTTTGATGTTTGCAAAAGCATCGTCGCCAATGATGCCCACACCATCTTCGACAATCAGCTCTCGCATCTCTCCAATGGCTTCAACGCCGTAACGTTTGTTCGTCGTCAGGTCACCTTCACCACTAATGGTCAGAATTCCGTTGCTCGAATCGTATTGCCATGTCAGGAGCAAATTATCACCACATGTGCCAGATTTATCTATCGCAAAGATTGCCACAAATGCTGTATCTTGACGCAGTTCAATCGTGCGAGGATTGTCGGTATTGCCATCGCTCCACTTTGTGAAGTGGTAACCGTAATTAGGTGTTGCCTCTAACGAGCGATTGGAAAGATACGCGTAAGAGCCACCACCTGTTACTTGGCCTTGTTCACTATTACACGATACACTTATCGAATAGATATTCGGCGCGAAATTCGCTGTAAGCGTAACGTCTTTTGTGACGGTATATTTTCGCGGATTATCCGTGTTGCCATCGCTCCATGATGAGAAGTGATAGCCATAAGCTGGAGTAGCATAGATTTCGGCTTGTGCCTGATAGTCAAATGTACCGGCACCTTCTACTATACCTTGTTCGCTATCACATTGCAGGCTAAGTGTATATTGGTTCGGAGCAAACTCTGCAGTAAATGTCGTATCGCAAGTCAATTCGAACGAACGCGGATTAGTTTTGTTCCCATCTGACCATTGAGTGAAATAGTAACCATAATTAGGTTCTGCTTTTAATGTCACTTGGTCAAGATACTCGGCTTGAGATGGTCCGGAGATAGAGCCTTGTGCGCTATTAGCGACTTTGGTTATAGAATATACATTCTTCGCAAACGTAGCCGTGAATGTTTCGTTCTTGGTAACAGTAATAGTACGTGGATTATCTGTGTTACCGTCGTTCCAACTTACGAAATGATAGCCATAATTGGGTATTGCTTCAATTGTTACCTGACTCATATATGAAGTAATCGTATCTCCTATCACTATACCATATTGAGAATCCAAAGTTGTAACAGTAATTGAATTTTTATAAATATAATATTTTGATGGCGCAAACACGCGACAATGGTTCTCACTTGCGGATTTTGCAATTGGATACATATGGAACTGCTCATCCGAAGCAGAAGCGAAATACACGTTGTCTGCCACGTCAAATGCTATACCATCAATGTTATTACCAATCTTCGGCGTCTCGCACTTCTTTGTGAGCGTAGGTACACCCTCGTCACTCCATTCGATGTCGAAGACAACAGCACGGCGGTTGGAGCTGACAGCAACCATATTGCCGTCCACACTTACGCCGAGCGTACCACGATACGACAGACCGCCATCGGAGTTAGAGAGAAGGTCAGAGTTTGACTCAGGGTCAATGATAAAATCAATATTCCCTTGTTTGTTCCAGTGCATGAGTGGAGAGTAATTATCAAGGCTATAGCGGTGTTGTGTCACCCAAAAACCTCCACGATGGTCTGATCGGATTGTGATGTCAGTATTGGCAAGTGTACGTTCTGCTGCAGAAAGCGACTTGATGGGGTTTCCTACAGGGATTGAGCTCAAATCGTACGTGTTAAAGGCACCATTGTATTCGCCATCAACACCTTCTATGGTGACAAGTTTACCTTCAAGTACCTCTAAAGCATCCACCGCAGCCGAAGCAGCGAGAACAGTAGTGAATGGTTTGCTCAGATCACTCGGGTCAGCACGGTAAACGCCCTTGGTTTCTGCATCGCGTGAAGCGACATAAACGAAGCCCTTGTCGTCGATAGCGAGACGCTTGATACCGTTACGTGAGTGAATAGCACCACCCAGACCTCCGTCGAAGCCGTTTTGTGCTACGTCCAACGTACCGTTAACCTTATCCATGGTCGGCTCGTAGTAGTAGAGACCACGTTTCTGGACCCTGGTTGTTTCGTAACCACCGTCATCCTCACCTTCCCACGGCATGCTCAGGTAAACGCGTCCGAAGTAGTCAGACTCGAATGAGTTGTCAACAACAACATCCTGCGGGAGATAGAACGAGTAACGCGGATCACCCTGCTTCAGGAGGTTCTTGAATTCCGTTTCACTACCATGAGCATGAATAGCCCAACTAAGCACTATACTTTCTTTTGCGGCAGACGGGATGGTTATTGTAGTTTGATGTGCACCACGGGTTAATAATGTAGCATCGGAAAGGGGTACGGCAGCAACAATCTCTTGATTATCATTAAAGAATTCTATTTCGAGTGCAGTAGCATCAGCGTTCAGCAGGTATTCGATGTCCATTTTGGCACCACCTTCACTGATAAATCCTTTAATAGAGGAAGCATAGACATTCGGTTGCAACCAAGAAGGTGTCTGATTTATATACAAGTTGACCTTCACATTCTCATAATCCACAACGAGCGTGAGCCGTACGTTCTTATAAACATCGTTAGGGTATTTGGGCTTCATGTAGTCGCCTGGGTATGCCAATGCGATAACAGAATTGTTTACCCAGTTGCCATCCTCGCCCTTCGGTGCGCCAAACTCAACCATCCATTGGCCATAAACAACTTTGAACTCTCCGCCGAACTCAGCCAACTGCAGCTCGTAGGCGTTAGCCTGACCTTCTACAGCGTCGAACTTCGTTACATCGTCGCAGTTCCAGCCAAGTTTGCTTCCCGGGATATACCAATCGTTTTCAATGATATAGCTCGTACCGCTAACGAGCTTGAGCACGTGGTTGTCGCCGTCAATAGTCAGCGTCAGTACAGCGTTCTTGTAGCCGTAGAACGGATTAGCCAGCGCAAGGTTGGCAGGCGCACCATGGTCGCCCTTAGCTCCAAGTATGTACGGTTCCCCAAGAACAAGACCTGCACCGGTATTCCAGTTCGTTGCCCACTGGTTGTCCCAAGCATGATCCTGGATAATCTTAAAGGGGCCGTTCAGGTCAGGAACAGTAGCGGTGAGCACACCGTTGACATCAGCAAACTCGATGGCATCAAGCATACTCCAATTGTTCGTGCAGGCACCTACCAGATAATACGATACAGGAGCTGCGCTGTGGTCATACAGCGTACCTGCTACCAACGCGATAACCAGGTGGTCAGGGTCAGCAGCGTTAAGGGTCAGTTTGGCATCTTTGTAACGCCAGTCGCCCTCATATGGGGTAAGAATCTTACAGCTAGCCGGAGCATCTTTCTCGCCCTCGCTGTCGTCGCACTTAACGAGGTTGTAACTGCCGTTCAGCGCTACACCTTCGCCTTGAGCTGCTGCACCGTGCTGGGGATGCCATGCACCGTTCTCAGTAATCTTGAAGTCACCGTAGAGGTCTTCAACCTCAAGGGTAAGAACACCTTCCACTTCAACGAACTTGTATTTGTCGTTGTTGTTGCTCCAATAGTTCGCTGCGCCTGCGAAGTAATAGTCGGTAGCGTTAATGAAACTCACGCTTGCTACAAGCGCAAGGAAAAGAGTAAAAAGTTTTGTTTTCATTGTATTATTTTGTTATTATTAAATTAATCAGTGTTGGTCACACGTAACATAACGATTCTTGCACATACTAAAAGCGTGCGCTTTCGCGGCTTCATTTGATGACTTGAGGTCTTCGACTACCTTTACACTTCAAATTACGCACAGAAAACTCACGCTAATAACGTGAGCGTGCATAAACCTTACTTGAAGTGTATTTGATTTCTTGAAGTTGTCGAAGTTTCAAGTCATCAAGTGGCTTATAACGCTTTACTTTGGCGCTCATTTGCGCCTATATGTCTTTGTTGCCGCTAATTAACCTCGCGGCGAAGGTGTGATGTAACTTATACTATTCGCCTTCGGTTAGGCGCTTCATTTCGTTATTATCAATCAACGAACGCATCTGCGTTATGGCAATCTGGTTGAGTTGGCGCAAACGTTCGGATGACGATAAGCCTTGACGGATAAACACAGCGTTCAAACTTTCCATATTACTCAAAACGACCAACTGCTCTAAAGTAGCGTAGTCACGCATGTTCCCTTCTTTTCCTGGGTTAGACATGCGCCATTGCAACGCAGTCATACCAAACAATGCCACATTCAACAAATCCGCTTCAGAAGCATAGATTCCTGTCAATTGTTCCGGTGTCACCTCCGGTGGCACAAGCGTGTCTTTGATAGCGTCAGTATGTATGCGATAGTTGATTTTCGAAAGGGTACGCTGTACGTTCCACCCAAGTTTTAGACGGTCGGTTTCATCGTCTTTTAGACGTTGATATTCGCGAATAAGGTAAAACTTGAATTCCGGACTTAGCCACGATGCAAACTCAAAAGCTATATCCTTGTGCGCATACGTTCCACCATAGCGCCCAGCAGAAGAAACGATTCCGATAGCGTTTGTCCGCTCAATCCATTGCTTCGACGTAAGGACAAAACCGTTAGTTCCAGCATCCATTCTAATATTACTGAATTCAGTAACATTAAAACGCGGATTATTGATGCGCTCCCAAATGCCGAGAAAGTCAACGGCGTAACGTGTTGAAAGCCAATGGGAGATGACTAACCCGGTTGCTTCGGCATTTTTATAGCGTGCCATGTCAGTCAACGAAATGTAATCTTCCGTTTGCTGCTTGATTATAACAACCTCGTCATTCCCGACTTGGATAGTCCGTTTCTTTGCCATGGTGTTGGTTTTTGTAAATAAATGTTGTCATCGCTTTGGTTTTGCTGTCGGTGCCAGCATGTTATGGTTTCAAAACCTTTGCGACTGCAAAGGTACAAAAAAAATCTGATATTTGCAAGCCCTTGGTGAAGAAACTTGCAAATATCAGCATTTTTCGGTACGGCAGACCTACTTGCAGGGGAGTGCGTCGAGGCCGGCGGAGCAGTATGTACGGCTCCTGCTTTGAAGGACTCAGGCAAAACAAATGGAACGAGGCAGGACAATTGGTAGCAAGTTATACTGATGATGAGGGTGCATACTATGGTTATGACGGCAATGGCTAGCGTGTGTACAAACTAAGATGTAATGTGTCTGTCGAACAGCTTAACGCAGGCATGCAACATGCGATGTTGTGGTTTACCAATTCCACCTTGTACGTCAATCCGTATCTGGTCGTAACTCCGCAGGGCTACACCAAGTAATACTATTTCGGCACGAACCGGGTTGCTGCGCAGCATGGCAGCATCAACCACCTGCAGGCACAGTTTACGCAATCGGATACAATTGCCGGGATGATAAGCAAGTCCAGCACTTTTATGCCACTCGCAAAAATTGTGTCCACACACAAAAAATGCAAATAACATGAATATACATCGTCCCATTTACCTGCAAAAACTTATCGAACTCAGGTTCTTGGTATCCAGATAGCCGAGTGCTTCGTTTGCATTTCGTCAACATGAGCACAAGCCATCGAGTCCTACGATGCAAACAAGCGGCTGTAACGCGAGAGCTTTTGTATCTTCGAGGACACCGACACTGCCTAATGGCAATCCCACCTCACTCGCCTTCGGCACTCGGCGCTACAGATGACGCCCGGCGTCATAAAAGCGCAACGAGGCCTCGGCTCTCCCCACCACAACATTTGCATGTTGCGTTGGGGACCCTTTTTCCGTATCTTCGAGGACACCGACATGCCTGCGGCATCCCACCTCGAAAGTACTGCAAGGCGATGCGGTGCATAAGCAAACGTTCCCGCAGAAAAATATAGCTGACGCTATTCCTTTTTTAGTAGCATAGCCGCATATTCGTGCAAGCCCGTATGCGACTCTGCTACTAAAAAATGCACATTCGTGCAATTTTTCTGCGGGAAAGTTTGCAAATGTGCATTTTTTTTTGTACCTTTGCAGCCGTGTTTGGTTTGACGCCGCAGGTGTCATGCTATGCTGCCCCCAAGTGAGCCGTTCTCACCGGGGTTGTTGTGCTGTGGATACAGCCCTGCACAGCATACCCTTTGCCCCCGCGCAGCACAAACCGACAATATAAACAAGCAACCACACAAAACAGAATAATGCTATTATCACAATTGTTTACCCAGGCCACGGGCAAGAAAGCCGGTGAGCAGGTAGCCCTGACCGCGTCGGGCAGTAACAGACGTTACTACCGCATCTATAGCGACGACAAGCAGGTATCGCTCATAGGCGTACAAGGCACGTCGCGCGACGAGAACCATGCGTTTCTGAAGATGGACGAGCACTTCCTACGCCAAGGACTGAACGTGCCGCGAGTACTCGCCGTGAGCGACGATGAGATGGCGTACGTGCAGGAGGACCTGGGCGATACATTGCTGTTCAACTATATAGCCGAAGGACGAAAAACAGGCGTGTTCTGCGAGAGCGAGAAAGTGATGCTCCGCCGTACGATACGCGCCCTGGCACAGTTCCAGGTCAAGGCTGCCGAGGAGTTTGACTTCCGCGTATGCTACCCGCAGCCGGAGTTTAACCTGAGGAGCATACGCTGGGATCTGAACTACTTCAAGTACTGCTTCCTGAAAGCCACAGGACTGGAGTTTCAGGAAGATAAACTGGAGAACGAGTTTGAGCGCCTGGCCTACATCCTGCTGCAGCAGAAGCAGATGAACGCGTTCATGTACCGCGACTTTCAGAGCAGAAACGTAATGGTAGCGCCGTCGCGGGAGAATCCCGAGGAGCAGGTGCCGTACTTCATCGATTTTCAGGGCGGTCGCCGCGGACCGGTGTACTACGATGTGGCATCGTTCCTGTGGCAAGCCAAGGCGAACTTCCACGACGAACTGCGGCACGAACTGATTGACGAGTATCTGGACGAACTGGGCAAGTACATGCCCGTGGACCGCGAGGAGTTCTACGCCACACTCCGGCACTTTGTGCTGTTCCGTACCATGCAGGTGCTGGGCGCCTACGGCTTCCGCGGGTACTTCGAGAAAAAACCGCATTTCCTGCAATCCATACCTTTTGCCATCGACAACCTGCGCCGGCTGCTCAAGAACGCTGCCGAGGATTATCCGTACCTGATTGAGGTACTGCACGAGATGACCGAGATGAAGCAGTTCAAGGAGGTGAGCGTGCGCAAACCGCTCGTGGTGAAGGTATATTCGTTCTCGTACAAGAAAGGCATACCTGCCGACGACAGCGGCAACGGTGGAGGATTCGTGTTCGACTGCCGTGCCGTGAACAACCCCGGCAAGTACGAGCGGTACACATATTTCACAGGTATGGACGAGCCGGTGATCAAGTTCCTGGAGCAGGACGGCGAGATACTGCCGTTCCTGGACTCGGCATACAAACTGGTGGATGCGAGCGTGAAGCGCTATATCGACCGCGGTTTCCGCAACCTGATGGTCAGTTTCGGATGCACGGGCGGTCAGCACCGTTCGGTGTATGCTGCCGAGAAGATGGCAGAGCACCTGAACACGAAGTTCGGCGTTGAGGTGCAACTGATCCACCGCGAGCAGAACGTGGAGCGCACACTGCCCGAACAGGATATCGACAAACCGCTGGTGGAGAAGAAGTGATATGCAAGCGATGATTTTTGCTGCGGGACTGGGCACACGTCTCAAGCCGCTGACGGATACGATGCCCAAAGCCTTGCTGCCGCTGGCCGGCAAGACATTGCTGCAGTGGCAGATTGAGCGCCTGAAAGCCGCCGGCATAACCGACATCGTGGTGAACATCCATCATCTGGGCGAACAGATCATCGATTATCTGGCAGCCAACGGAAACTTCGGCTGCAACATACGCATCAGCGACGAACGCGACCAATTGCTGGAGACCGGCGGCGGACTGCTGAAAGCAGCGTCATTGCTGGATGAGAACGAGCCGATACTGGTGTGCAATGTGGATATACTGTCGAACATCGACCTGTCTGCCCTCATGGCTGCGCACCGATTGAATGACCTGGCAACGGTTGTGGTGTCCAACCGCGAGACGCAGCGATACCTGCTCTTCGCCGGCGACGGCACATTGCAGGGCTGGATGAACCGCAAGACCGGCGAGTACCGTCCGGCAGAAGCCGAAGGCAAGGATCTGGTGCCGATGGCGTTCTCGGGCATGCAGATCGTGTCACCCGCACTGTTTGACGTGCTGCGACAGACGCAGGCAGAGCGCGGCGACAAGGTCTCGCTGATAGATGCATATCTGACCGCGGTAACACGACAGGCGGGCACCGTACGCGCCTACGTGCCGCGATACTATACGATGATGGACGTGGGGAAGATTGACCAACTGGAGGAGGCCGAGCGATTTGCACGGCAATTGGGGGAAGATAACAACTAATACCACAGAACGAATGCTTGGAGTAATAATTAATCCCAAATCAGGCAAACGTGCGTACCGTATGCAACGCATGTACCTGTGGAACCTGCTGCGTGAACGACATATACCCTATGAGTTCCGCGTAACCAAATACGCAGCCCATGCCACCGAGCTGGCGCGTGAACTGGTAGAAGACTACCGCTGTGACGAGATTCTGGTTCTGGGCGGCGACGGCACGCTATCCGAGGTGCTCAACGGCATCATGCGCGCAAAGATCTCCGCCGAGCAACGCCGGAACATCAAACTCGGACTGATGCCCCGCGGTACAGGCAACGACTGGGGACGCTACTGGAACCTGACAAAGAACTACCGTGAGGCTATCGAACGGTTCCTGTCGGGCGAAGGACACCCGCTGGATGTAGGATGCGTCACCTACTGGCGTAACCATATCGAGCACCACCGCTACTTCATCAACTCCGTAGGATTCGGCGTGGACCCATTGTGCTGCCAGAAAGCCGAAAAACTGAAGTACTATCTCGGTTCGCATCACTTCAACTATGTCATAGGTCTGATAGGTGCCATCGCACAGCAGAAACCTATACCTATGCAACTGATAGTGGACGGACAGGTGCTGGTGGATGAGCCGCTGTTCACCATGAACGTAGGCAACGGACCGTTCTCGGGCGGAGGTATACGCCAGAACCCCGAAGCCGACCCGCAAGACGGCGTGTTCCACGCAATGTTCGTATGCAAACCTACACTGATGCAGGTGATCAAAGCGCTGCCGAACCTGTTCAACGGACGACTGACCGAACTGCCGTTCATACATGCATACAAGGGCAAAGATATACGCATGGAGACCGAGGAGCACCTGATGTTTGAGGCCGACGGTATATTGCACAACGTGATGGGACCCACCGAGATCCACTGTATTCACCACGCCCTGCAGTTCAAGGTAAAAATGTAACCGCGCTGCCACGCAGCATTACGATAGAATATACAAAACAATAAATATCAAAACAGTATTTTATGCAAATCAATCATTCTGAATTCAAAGACCTGACCTCGGTTATCACGCTGACGCTCGCGCCGGCAGATTACGAGGAGGCAGTAACCAAACAACTGCGCCAACTGCGCCAGAAAGCCGATATACCCGGCTTCCGCAAAGGGATGGTGCCCATCGGACTTATCAAGAAGATGTACGGCAAGAGCGTACTGGCTGACGTGCTGAACAACAAGATCGCCGAAGAACTCAACAAGTACATCGAGGAGCAGAAGTTCCATATCCTGGGCGATCCGCTGCCCAACGACGAACTGACACCGAACATGGACCTGGATAACGATACCGAGTTCACATTTGCCTTCGATATTGCCGTGCCCGCAGAGTTCGATGCCAAACTCAATGGCAAAAACAAACTGACCGCATACACCATCACCGTTGATGACAAGATGGTGGACAACCAGGTTAACTCCTACGCCGAGCGCTTTGGCGAGTATGTGGATGCCGATGAGGCTCAGGACGGCGACGTGCTGCGCGGTACACTCACCGAGCAGAAAGAGGGTGGTATAGTCAAGGAGAACGCTATCCTCAACCCGCAATATATGGCTGACAAGAAGCAGGCCAAACTGTTCAAGGGCGCCAAGAAGAACGACGTGATAACCTTCAACCCGATGAAGGCCTTCCAGAACGAGACCGAGGTAGCCTCGCTGCTCGACCTGAAGAAGGAGGAGGTGAAGGACCTGAACAGCGATTTTACCCTGACCATAACCTCCATCACACGTCACAAGGCTGCGGCTATCGACGGCGAACTGTTTGCCAAGGTATATGCTGCCGACGCTCCGAAAGATGAGAAGGAATTCCGCGCACGCGTGAAGGCTGAGATCGAAGGTAACATGGCCGAGGATGCCAAGTACAAGTTCGGACTCGACGCCAAGGCCGCTATCCTGAAGAAAGCCGGCGAGTTCGCTCTGCCCGAAGCATTCCTCAAACGCTGGGTGGCTGCTACCAACAAAGATATGAAACCCGAGGATCTTGACCGCGACTTCCCCGAGATGATCAAGCAACTGCGCTGGCAACTCGCTAAAGACCAACTGATGAAGGAATATGACATCAAGGTCGAGAAAGACGACGTAGACGCTTATGCACGCGAGGTTGCACGTATGCAATTCATGCAGTATGGTATGATGCATGTCGAAGAGCAGTATCTCAAGTCGTTTGCCGACAATATGCTCAAGGACGAGAACCAACTGCGTGGCATCGTGGAGCGCGTGGCTGAGAACAAGATCTACGACCATCTGCGCACCGTTGCCAAGATCGAGGAGAAAGCCATCTCCTACGACGATTTCGGCAAACTGATGCGTGATAACGCGTAAGCCGTAGAGCGTAGTAAACGCGTATCATGATTGACTTTTCGTCATACGACAGAGTCTTTCTACTCACCGACGAGCAGGTAGCCAAGTGCTGCCTGCCCGTTGTGTGCAGTGACCTGGGTACACCTATCAGCGATGTGCTGGTACTGCCGGCAGGCGAACAACACAAGAACCTTGCCTCCGTGCAACGTATCTGGGACTGGCTGTTCGCCCAACAGGCTACGCGCAGCAGTCTGCTCATTAACCTGGGCGGAGGAGTGATATGCGACATGGGCGGATTTGCGGCATCCACGTACATGCGCGGCATGGCGTACATCAACATTCCCACCACACTGCTGGCGATGGTTGATGCCGGCACGGGCGGCAAGACAGGTATCGACTATACACCGATGTCAGAGGCAGGAAGTACGGCATCGCTGAAGAACGCCATAGGCGTGTTTGCCGAACCGGTAGATACAATCATCCGTCCCGAACTGCTCAGCACCCTGCCTGCCGAAGAGTTGCTGTCAGGCTATGCCGAGATGATTAAACATGCCGTTCTGCAAAATCCGAAGACACTCGCCGAACTGCTGAATTACGACCTTCGACAGGTGGCCACACCCGATTTCGGTGAACTGATACGCCGTTCGGTAGCATTCAAGCAATCCGTAGTGGAGCAAGACCCGCACGACAAAGGACGGCGACAGATACTGAACTTCGGACATACCGTAGGCCACGCCATCGAAGCACTGCTGCTGGAGAGAGAGCAGAAATCAGAGGTCAGAAATCAGAAATCGGCTAAGCCTCACGGCTATTGCGTGATGTACGGCATGGTGGCTGAGGCCTATCTGTCGCACATGATTTGCGGTCTGCCGGCAGAGGTAGTAAGTACGCTCAACCGGTTCATGCTGGAGAACTACGGAACAGCACCCGTTACGTGCAACGATTTTGATGCGCTGCTGCGCCTGATGTTGCACGACAAGAAAAACAAAGAGCAAGGCACAATCGTTTGCACCTTGCTCCAATCTGTCGGTCAGCCTGTGACAGGTCAGACCGTCACTCCCGAACAACTTCGCGAAGCGATAGAATATCTCTGTTAGTCGCTGAACTTAGCGCACAGGAACTCGCGGTTCAGGCGGGCGATATTGGCCAGACTAACCTGCTTCGGGCACTCGGCTGCACAAGCGCCGGTGTTCGTACAGTTACCGAATCCGAGTTCATCCATCTTAGCCACCATGGCTTTAGCACGCGCCTTTGCCTCGATCTTGCCTTGCGGTAGCAGAGCGAGCTGGCTGACTTTGGCTGCTACGAACAGCATAGCCGAACCGTTCTTGCACGCTGCAGCGCACGCACCGCAACCGATACAGCTGGCAGCATCCATAGCCTCGTCGGCTGCAGGCTTGGGGATAGGTATGGCATTCGCATCAGGCACACCACCGGTGTTCATCGATATGAATCCGCCGGCAGCCATGATCTTGTCATACGCCTTGCGGTCAACCATCAGGTCCTTGATTACAGGGAACGCATGGCTGCGCCAGGGTTCAACGGTGATCGTGTCGCCGTCGTTGAACTTACGCATGTGCAACTGGCAGGTGGTGATAGCACTGTCGGGACCGTGAGGATGCCCGTTCACATACATCGAACACATACCGCAGATACCCTCGCGGCAATCGTGGTCGAACGCGATAGGATCCTTGTGCTCGCTGATGAGTTGCTCGTTCAGAATATCCATCATCTCAAGGAACGATGCACCTTGGAAGATGTGTTTGAGTTCGTAGGTCTCAAAATAACCTTTTGCTTTCGGGCCTGCTTGACGCCAGACGCGAACCTTGATGTTGATGTAACTATCCATGTATATCGGGTTGAATTTATGCTCTTGACAAATTTCGGCTACAAAGTTACGAAAATTTATTGACAAATGCAAATTTATTTGTAATAAACTTCATTATTCTTGCAAATTATTTGCAAATATTTGCATATCTGCAAAAAAAATGCTACCTTTGTAGTTGATTTTCGTACGAATTGTATGTGGACGGTACTTGCATTTGTTTCGGCGTTGTGTCTCGGCTGCTATGACGTGAGCAAGAAGATAGCATTGCGCGAGAATAAGGTGGTGGATGTGCTGACGGTCAGTGTATGCGTGTCAGCGCTGCTGCTGTCGGTGCCGTTGCTGCTGTCGCGATACATGCCCGAACGCATGGCGGGTACGATGCTGTACGTGCCGCAAATGGATGTACAGGCACATCTGTTTACCTTACTCAAGTCGGCTATTGTTCTCAGCAGTTGGGTGTTCAGTTTTGTGTCACTCAAGCATCTGCCCATCTCAGTGGTCAGTCCGATGCAAGCCACCCGGCCTATGTGGACGCTGACCGGCGCTTTGCTGCTGTTCGGCGAACGGCTGAACGCATGGCAGTGGGCAGGCGTGATGCTGGCTATAGGTACGATTTTCGTATTCTCGTTCCGCAACCGGCGGGAGATACGCCAGCGCCGGACTACCGACAGGAGGTACTATATCTGTCTGGTGCTGGCTATACTGATCGGCGCTTGCTCGGGATTGTACGACAAGTATCTGATGCGCCGCTACGACCATAATGCCGTGCAAGTGTATTACACGCTCTATCAGGCTGTGATGATGATAGTGGTGTGGGCTGTGATGCAGCGTAGCCGCAAGTCAAAAAATCAACGTGCTGCTGCGGGAAGCAGACTGCCGGTCATGACACTGAATGCCAAACCGGCTATACTGCTCATAAGTATATTCCTGATAATCAGCGACAATGTGTACATGCTTGCGCTGCGTGACCCGGACTCGATGATTGCCGTGGTCAGCACTATTCGTCGCGGAGGGGCTGTGATAGGTTTTGCCTACGGCCTGCTGTTCCTAAAGGAGCAGAACCCTTGGCAGAAAGTGTTGTGTATGTTAGGTATCTGCGCCGGCCTGCTGTGCCTGGCTATAGGCAGCATGTAGTTCCGTTGCAGTCGTTAGCGTGGTGCTATCCTATTTCAATCGTGTCAGGTTCATGCCTTCTTCACCGAACGCAAGCCGGATGGTCTTGCCGTTGGGGGTGGTGAAGAACATTCCGTAATCCGAATTAACATCAGCAGCATTCGGTGCCGTCTCTCCTTCGGGAACAGGCATCGAACTCATCAGATCGTCCAGATCGGGCACAAACACGCCCATACCTGCATAAGCGCTGTACCAGATATCGCCCTGCATCCCTCGAGGAAGCGCCTGAAGCAACGCGTTAAGCGGCATGCCTTCGGGTAACATATCGCCCATACCTTCCTGTCCCTCCATATCGCCCATCATCTCAATCATCGACATGAGTTGGGCTGAGTCTGGTAAGTTGAACGTGATATCGCAATGCAACTTGTCGCTAATCACGGCATCCAGGATGCGCAGCGACATATATTCGTTGATCTGATACGACAACCGCCACTCGCCGGTCAGGTTCTTAGGTGCATAATCCACCTCAGCCTTTCGCACAAAACGTATTGTATCGCCCTCGTGACTGAGCCATACGCTGTCCTTGCCGTTGGTACGCAACCGGAGCATCTCGCTGCCTGCGTAGAAGATGCCCGAACCCGTACTGTCGTTATATTCGCTCAGCATGTCGGGTATGAATGCTTCCATTCCGTTCTCACCGAGATACGTCAGTGTGAGCCACTGGCCGTCGTGCTGCTTGTCGGGAAACACAAGAACATATGCCGTATCAGCCGATGTGTAGCAGCCTTGCTGCAGTACGATACCCTTGCGTGCATCCGGACGGTTTTCACCGCCGCACGATGTAAATACTGCAATCATCGCTGCCAAGGGCAGTATAAACAAAATCTTTTTCATATATCTGTTGTTGCGATATGCCAAAATCCATGCAAAGGTACGAAATAATATTCAATTATGCAAGAAAAAAAGCAGTGCTTGCACAAAAATCCGATTACTTTTCTTACTTTGCATCCTCCGGCTGTATGACTACCACGTTGCGGCCTATGCGCCGTACCTGTAGCTCAAAATCCTCTTTGCCCGCGAGAGCGGCGTTACGTATCTGTGCGCGGTAGTTATAGATGGTGTTAGGAGCAAACCGTAGCAGTTGGGCAATCTTGGCACTGGCATCAATGCCCAGTCGCACCAGGGCAAATATTCGCAGTTCGGTAGTCAGTATATCCCCCTGCTTGGGCGTGATGCGCGCCTCGGGACGCAGCAGGGCATTGAAGTCGTTGACAAACGTAGGGTAGAGCGTCAGAAACGTGCGGTCGAAATCGCGGTAGAACACCATCATCTCTTTCCTGAGAAACGCATCGGGATCCTTCTCCGTCTTGCGCGCCATGCGCGCCATGCGGTCGATCATGTCGCTGTACACCTCCAGGTAGCGGCATATATACTGTTCCTTGACCATGTTACTCTCCTCGAGCTGGCCGTTGAGCGTACGGAGTTTGCGGTTGAGTATGTGCAGCTCGGTATTGCGCCGATGCGCCACGACAACTGCCATAATAATTCCGATGATCACCATAATCAGCATGATGACCGCCGCCCACAGACGGAAGTTGAACTGCTCCTGCTCATCCTCGTGCGTACGGGTGATCATCAGTGCCAACGGGGCAATCTGCTGATAACGGGTTACGGCGTTGAATGTGTTGGCATTGTTAACCGAGTAATTGATATAACGATATGCGCGGTCCAAATCGCCTGTATTGTATGCCTCCATAGCTACCATCCACGACGAACCGTTGTCCGTCACTCCGCACTGCACATCGGCTATAGCAGAGCGCAACAACCATTGATGAAACGATTGTGTGTTGCCCATCTCGCGGTAGATGATGGCGCGCTCGAAGGCAAAGATGGCGTAATCATGCATCTGCGGCGTGAGCCGCGCCATAGCCGAGTCGGTATAAGCCAGTGCTGTCAGATAGTCGCGCCGGCTGTTGGCACGCGTGATGCACTGACGGAAATATTCCATCGGACACAGTCCCTGCGCATCGCAGTACATAATCAGCGAGTCGGCATACGCGTTGGCGTTGTTGCGGTAGTAATCGGCATACGACTGCAGTTTGGTGGACATCGATGCTTCGTTGTACAGGCGGTACATGGCATCGTAATAGGTCACCATGTACGCATCGGGGATAGCCGGCAGTTTGTTCCGCTCGCTGAACGCAGCATCGTAATTGCCGATAGATGCCAGCAGACGTATGCGGCGTATGGCTGCCAGCGTGGATATGTTCTGCTCGTGGGCATCTATAGCCTCCGAGTAGTAGTGCAGTGCCAGATCACTCTTGTAGGGTACATACAGTTCGGCAATCTGCAAATTGTTGGCTGCTGAGGCGT
This sequence comes from Paludibacteraceae bacterium, assembly GCA_017525455.1. Classification (GTDB taxonomy): domain Bacteria; phylum Bacteroidota; class Bacteroidia; order Bacteroidales; family Paludibacteraceae; genus Colicola. Next base: position 1,190 of record JAFXSS010000163.1, on the reverse strand, counting down.
GTAAGGCACATATCGAATCAATCTGTGCTTGTCGCAACGCTACGAACCGACCGGCATCCGCTACCATGAAATCGTAGGTAATCAGCAGTGAGTCGCTACCGGTACTGCGCGGATAAGCAAACGTACTGAGCGACAGCATACAAAGTAATACAAACTGACGTGGAGACATGAGTATTGATTTTAGTGTTCTGACTGTTATATCAAGATTTAAGATTTACGCATGCAAAGGTACAAAAATATGTCAACAAAAGCAAATGTTTCATCTGCTGCATCTAAAATTATACGGGAGAGTATGTGAAATTGCAAACTCGGCATGTCACTTTTTGACCACTTTTTTCTTATGCTTGTTTAGTCGTTTATGGCTGATATATTGTTATTTAACTAAAATCGATATCCACTTAGAGGGTTTGTAATCCTCGCGTGTACTTGCATATATTCGAAATATTTCGTAACTTTGCATAAAAATTCAGGCCAACCGCCACCATGAAAGCAATCATCTTGAAACATATTAACCAATCAAATAACGCAATGAAGCACCAATTATTTACGACTGCTTTGTTCATCCTGTTAGCGTTGCCTGCGATGGCTGCGGTGACAGTGACCGGCACCGTGTTCGATGCAAACAACGAACCGGTAATCGGAGCAAGTGTCCTGGAGCAGGGCACAAACAACGGTACCGTCACGGATCTTGACGGACAGTTTGCATTAGATGTTCCCAACGCCAATGTGACGTTGGTAGTTAGTTATGTAGGTATGAAGACTGCCAATGTCTCCCTGGCCGGCAAGACGAATGTACGTGTTGTGCTGCAGGAAGACACCGAGGTTATCGATGAGGTGGTAGTTATCGGTTACGGTACGCAGAAGAAGCGTGACGTGACTACGGCTATCTCATCGGTTGATACCGAGGATCTGGAGAAACTGCCTATCACCTCGGCCGCCCAGGCTATGCAAGGTAAGGCTGCCGGTGTGACGGTAGTCAAACCGAACGGTCAGCCGGGCACCGGAATGGTTGTTCGCGTGCGTGGTACAACATCCATGAACGCCAGCAACGATCCGTTGTATGTAGTGGACGGAGTGCCGATGACCGATATCGATTTTCTCGCACCCAACGACATTGAGAGTATGCAGATCCTGAAGGATGCCTCGTCTGCCGCCATCTACGGTAGCCGTGCTGCCAACGGTGTGATTAT
>JAFXSS010000162.1 GCA_017525455.1 Paludibacteraceae bacterium | reverse complement strand
GCACCGGCCTTTAGCCAGGCCGTCAGCCCTACATTCAATTTCCAGTCTACCTCGCCGTACTCTGCACCGGCCGGCGGTGCTACGTCGGGCATAGGCATGCAGTCCGGACCGCGCAGGTCAAGCCCGTGGGATCCACCGGAGGATGACCCTATCGGCGTTTTGCCCAGTGTACCTGTCGGCGAACCGTTGGTATTGCTTGCGATGGCTTTGCTCTATGCCGGTGGATTGTATATCTACCGCCGACGCACAAAGGCGTGAGTCGGCATGAGAGTACGGGCTCTCCGATGCTGCTAATCGTAAAAAATGCACATTCATGCAATTTTTCTTCGGGAAAGTTTGCAAATGTACATTTTTTTTTGTATCTTTGTAGCGAATTTGGTGTGCGTACCATAAAAAGACAATAATATGAAAAAATTTACTCTGTTTTTCTTGTTGGCCGCATTGTGCCTGCCGATGAACATTTCGGCAAAAGTTATCGAAGATCGTCTTGGCGAGTTCAAGTATGGCGAGGCTATTTCCCACCCGTACGAGGATGAGATTTTCCAGTATTTCATCATCGACAATCAGCAGTTTGGCGTTGTGGAACTTCTTCCGACGCTTGTAGGTACATCCAAGCTGAATGGTCATAAGCTCTACCGGATGGGCAAGATTTGTTGCATCGGCGGTGGCGATGTAACGATCCAGGCCGTTAAGGATAACGGAGATGTATATAAGATCTCCCTCTTCGGCAGAACTGATCACTATGTTGGCATTGGCTGGCACGGAGGCAAAGGTGCCAAGGCTGCAGCTGCCGACTCCCTCTTCGTCTATCACTCGACTGAAGTAAGTGGACACGGAACCCCGCTGCCGGCATTCTTTGTTTGCTTGACCGCGAAAGTGGAAAACAAGAAGTTTACGCGTACATGGCAGGAGCTCCCTATGAAGGATTACTACTATGAGTCCTCTAACTCGAACTTCGCGTTTGTATCTCCTTATTGGTGCAATGGCGACAGCCTGATAATCAATGGCTCGGGTGAGTCAACGATTTCGATGAGGTATCCCTCCGGCTATTTCGACACGGATGGCTGGCATCTTTGGATCGACGAGCAAAAGCACTCATTCAAGGTTAAAGCCAAACAGAACATGGCAATCAACATCGATCAAACCATGTTCCCGAACAAAGAGTGCGCACTCATACAAGGCAATAGTATTCTTACAGATTTCGGCATTTGGCCCGAAGGGGACCTCATACCTACTGACCCGTCTAGCTTTGGCAAGGAACTGACAATCCGCCTTACTGATAACTCCCCGAAAGACGTGGTGGAGTTAACAACCCAGATGGATGGCGAGATCAAGAAGTACAATTTTGCGTCGCGCGAGTGCGGTCTGGCCGCATTTGAAATAACAATGCCCGAAACCGAACATTACTTCGCCGGCATTGATACGCTCTGGATCAACGTTGATCCGTACTACGTAGAGTCTTACGACGGCCACTTGCTGGGCTACGACGAAGAGGACTATCTCGTCGAGGAGCTGACCATCAAGGAAGGCAAGAAGGCGCTGATGCCGCATCTCGTGGAGGTCGGCCCGGGCGTATGGGAGCGTTTCAATCCGCGCCGTCTGGCTATCACTTCCAACGGATTGGCTCGGTACATCCCGGACGAAGGCGACGGCAAGCTTTACGGCTTTGCTGCAGGCGAGGATACGGTTGTATATACCTACAACATAGCCAAGGATGGCCCGTTTACCTACACCAAACTGCCCGTGCATATTACCCCGTACCTCGAGCCGCAAACCACCATCAACCTGACTACCAACCCTCTCGATAACGACAATCTCGCGCTCACCGCTTACTACAACGCTGAGAAAAAGGCCATTGAGCTGGAGGATGTGCTGACCGACGATGACGTAGAGGCTGCTATGAATAATTACACCTGCGGTACGGATGAGTGGAAAGCTGCGCTGCCCAGCTCCCTGAGCTTCAATCTGCCTAAAGGCAAAGTAACCGTCAACATCCTTTGCTGGACTAAAGCCGGCTACGAACTGCGTGCCAAGGTTAGAGGCCAGGAGGTAAAGGCCATCCCGAGCCAGACAGCCAACGTGCAGACGCACACCTTTACCTTCAACCTCACAGCCCCCTCTGCTATCGTGTTCTATCTGGTAGAAGTACCAACCGGAGCAGGTGCTCCCGCACGCAGAGCGAAAGCGGAAGATGATGAGACAGTAGCGCTCATCACGGGTATCAATATCGACAGTCAGGAATTGCCTACTGCCATCGAGGCTGTTCAGCCGGCTGCAACAGTCAGCGGTTCAACCAAGATCTTCCGCGATGGGCAGATGCTCATTATTCGCGACGGTAAGACTTACAACCTGCAAGGCGTTGAGATGCGCTAATGCGAATTGTTCAACAGAAATAAATAATGTTTAATTAAATACTGAAAATCCTATGTGGTTAAAAGACTCATCTATCGGCCGTAAATTCATCATGAGTATCACCGGCCTGTTCCTTGTTCTGTTCCTGCTGTTCCACGGTTCGATGAACCTGTGTCTGGTAATCGATGACCTGTTCGGAACACAGGCATATAACTGGATTTGCGCTATGCTGGGCGCTAATTGGTACGCTGTAGCCGGCACCGGCGTTCTGGCACTGGGTGTACTCGTGCACTTCGGCTATGCCATCATGCTGACTATCCAGAACTACCGCGCACGCGGAAACGACCGTTATGCTGTCAGTGCCCGTCAGGAAGGCGTGGACTGGGAGAGCAAGAACATGCTCGTGCTCGGCGTTATCGTGCTGGGTTTCCTGCTGCTGCACCTGTATAACTTCTGGTTCAAGATGCAGTTTGCCGAACTGACCGGTATTCACACCTCGATGTTCGATCCGCAGGACGGCAGTGCTATTGTCAAGGCGCTGTTCACCAGCGGTTGGGGAGGCATCGTTTATTGCCTGCTGTACATCGTTTGGCTGGTAGCCCTCTGGTTCCATCTCAATCACGGCATCTGGTCGGCATTGCAGACCATAGGCTGGAGCAACCTCATCTGGCTCAAGCGTATCAAAGTAATCGGCACCGTATTCGCAACGATCGCCGTTGGCCTGTTTATGATTGTCGTTCTGTATTTCTTAGGAGTAAATATAGGCACAATGTGCGCTTGATTAGTTTAGAGTTTAAATCTACCCACTGAATAAAATACAACAAGTATATGGCAAAGAAAGAAGAAATATTGGACGCTGCCAAGAAGGTGGCAACCAAAGCCGCAAAGGCTGCCAAAGAGGTAGCGGAAGTTGCTGTGGAGAAAGCTGCGGAAGTCGCTCAGACTGCTGCTCAAGAAATCGAAGCTCGTGCCGGCAAGGTTGCCGAACGTGCTGAGGTGAAAGAAGCCGTGGCTGCCGCTACCGAGGCTGTGAAAGCTGCCGGCAAAGCCGCCAAAGCTGCTGCCCGGACCATGGCTACACCGTCTGCCGAGAGCACCAAGGTTATCACACCGAAGATGGCTAAGATACCCGAGGGACCGCTGGAGAAGAAGTGGACGAACTACAAGGATCATCAGAAACTCGTTAACCCTGCTAACAAACGTAAACTCGACGTTATCGTCGTAGGTACAGGTCTGGCAGGTGCATCGGCTGCCGCTTCGCTGGCTGAGATGGGATTCAACGTGCTGAACTTCTGTATCCAGGATAGCCCGCGTCGTGCACACTCCATCGCTGCACAGGGCGGTATCAACGCTGCCAAGAACTATCAGAACGACGGTGACTCGGTTTATCGTCTGTTCTACGACACCATCAAGGGCGGTGATTATCGTGCACGTGAAGCGAACGTTTAGCGTCTGGCTGAGGTCAGCAACAACATCATCGACCAGTGCGTGGCACAAGGCGTTCCGTTCGCACGTGAGTACGGCGGATTGCTCGACAATCGTTCGTTCGGTGGCGCACAGGTGAGCCGTACATTCTACGCTAAGGGACAGACCGGCCAACAGTTGCTGCTCGGTGCTTACAGCGCACTCAGCCGTCAGATTGGCAAAGGCAAGGTGAAGATGTACACCCGTTACGAGATGCTGGATATAGTGATGATTAAGGATGAGAACGGTGAACCCCGCGCACGCGGTATCATTGCCCGCAACCTCGTTACCGGACGCATTGAGCGTTTCTTCGCTCACGCTGTTGTAATTGGTTCGGGTGGCTACGGCAACACGTTCTTCCTCTCCACCAACGCTATGGCCAGCAACGGTTCGGCTGCTATGCAGATGTACCGCCACGGCGCATATTTCGCTAACCCCTGCTTCGCACAGATTCACCCGACATGTATTCCTAAGCACGGCGACTTCCAGTCCAAACTGACACTGATGTCCGAGTCGTTGCGTAACGACGGACGTATCTGGGTTCCAAAGAAATTGGAGGATGCCAAGCGTCTCCAGGCCGGCGAGATCAAGGGCCGCGATATCCCTGAGGAAGATCGCGACTACTACTTGGAGCGTCGTTATCCTGCTTTCGGTAACCTCGTTCCGCGTGACGTGGCTTCACGTGCCGCTAAGGAGCGCTGCGATGCAGGCTATGGCGTGAACAACACCGGTCTGGCTGTGTTCCTGGACTTTAGCGATGCTATCAAGCGTCTGGGCAAAGATGTAGTTGCTCAGAAGTACGGTAACCTGTTCCAGATGTATGAGAAGATTGTGGACGAGAATCCGTACGAAAACCCGATGATGATATTCCCGGCTATTCACTACACCATGGGTGGTATATGGGTTGACTACGAGCTGCAGACCAGCGTCAAGGGCTTGTTCTGCATCGGTGAGGCAAACTTCTCCGACCACGGTGCCAACCGTCTGGGTGCTTCGGCTCTGATGCAGGGCTTGGCTGACGGATACTTCGTATTGCCTTACACAATCCAGAACTACCTGGCTGACCAGATTGGCGTGCCGCGTATGAGTACCGACCGTCCGGAGTTTGCCGAGGCTGAGAAAGCCGTTCAGGCTAAGATCGACAAACTGATGGCTATCCAGGGTACAGAGTCAGTGGATACGATCCACAAACGTCTCGGATTGGTGATGTGGGACTTCGTAGGCATGGGTCGTACAGCAGAGAGCCTGAAGACCGCTTTGGCTAAGATAGAAGAGATAAAGAAAGACTTCTGGTCGAACGTATATATCCCTGGCAAAGCTGACGCTCTGAACAACGAACTGGAGAAAGCACTTCGTTTGGCTGACTTTATCGAGATTGGCAAACTGATGGCACTGGACGCTCTGAACCGTGAGGAGTCTTGCGGCGGTCACTTCCGCGAAGAGTATCAGACCGAGGAAGGTGAGGCTCTGCGTCAGGACGACAAGTTCTCATACGTAGCTTGCTGGCACTATCTGGGTGAGGACAAAGAGCCCGAACTCATCAAGGAGCCTCTGGACTACGAGTTTACCGAGCGCAAGACACGTAACTATAAGTCGTAAGACTGAAGTTTAGAGTTTAGAGCACCTCTGAAGTCTAACAATTGAAATGATAAATTAGAGGGTAGCACCAATGTGCTACCCTCTAATTGTTTATAAGGAATGATGTGTAGTCTTAACTTTCTTCGGTCAACTGCGCTGCACGGGAGTTACTTCTTATTCGGCAGTTCGAGACCGTAGCCCTTCTTGCGGTCTTCAATCTTAAGCAGGAAACTTAGGATGAACGCCAGTACGCCAAACGAGGCGAATACAATCATCGGCACGAGGTAACCGTTGGTGGCTACGCGAAGTTTGCCTATCAGCAGCGGAACGAGACACAAGCCTACGTTCTGCACCCAGAAAATAAGGCAGTAGGCAGAGCCGAGAACCTTCTCGTCAATAATCTTCGGTACACTTGGCCACATCGATGCGGGTACAAGCGAGAAACTTACGCCAAGTATAAGAATGGTTACTAGCGCCAGTGCCTTGCTCGGATATGCGGGTAGCACAAAGGCAAATACGCAGTGGCAAGCAATCATAATCAATGCACCGATCAGCATCATTGATGCCCCCTTGCCCTTGTAGTCGATGAATGCTCCCAGGAACGGCGTAAGAACCATAGCCAGAATAGGGAACCACTTGAACAGTCCTGCAGCCTCGGCATTGGAGATGCTGAGCGTCTCCTCGAGGAAGTTGGTTGCAAAGCGCTGGAAGGGGAAGATTGCGGAATAATAGAGCACGCACAGCAAAGCCACAATCCAGAACATCTTCGACGAGAATATCTGTTTCAGGTCGCTGACATGGAACTCATCCTCAGGATCATGTACTGCAGGTGCCTCACCAACGGCTACAAGTTGTTTGTCGAACTTGTTGTCCATAATGGTGAATACGAAAAAGTTCAGTAATCCTATCACGAGCAGCAGTGAAGCAAACAGCAGCGGTGCTACTACGGAGTTTGTGCCGTTGACGGCAAAGTGAATACTGAACATCGGGGCAAGCCACATGGCAGCAAACACTCCCAGGCGGGCAATAGCCATCTCCAAGCCCATAGCCAGAGCCATCTCTTTGCCCTTGAACCACTTGGCCAGGATCTTGCTGACCGTAGTGCCTGCCATCTCGCAACCGCAACCGAAGATCATGAATCCGAACATTGCTAACTTAGCCGAACCCGGCATAGCCGGCCACCAGGCATTGAGCCATTCCACGGTGTTGGCTTCTGCCCAGGATACGCCCCAGAACTTGATAGCCGCACCTATCACCATCAGCGATGCTGACAGCAGACCTGTGAAACGCACGCCCATCTTGTCAAGGATAATGCCGGCCAGTATCAGGAAGCCGAACACGTTGAGCAGATATTCGCCTGCGGCGTAGGTGCCGAATATACCCTGATCCCAACCGAGGGTATCGTTTAGCAGCGATGCCAACGGTGAGAGGATATCAACGAACATGTACGCGAAGAACATCATCGATGCTACCAGCACGAGCACCGTCCAACGTGCCCAAGCCTTATCGCGAAGTAAGGATTGAATTTGTTCCATAGTGTTTGTATTTTCTACAACGCCTCATCCTCTGATTTGAGAGGATGAGGTGTCTTGTGTTTACGCTTAAGCCACTCGGCTTTACGCTTTTCGTAATCCGCGTAATGTGATTCGAGGTAGCCGTCAGCCATAGTCAGTAATCAGCAATTAGTTTACTTGATGCCGAGTTTGGCTTTTACGAGCGGCATAACATTGTCGGCGTCCGGTGCGATATATACGGTAGCCGCAGAGTCGAAGATGTAGGTGTAATTATTGGCAGAACCTACCTCCTGAATAGCCTTGCCCATTTTCTCGTGTACAGGCTTCAGATACTCGGTACGCTTCTGTTCAACGTCTTGCTGTGCAGTTTGATAGGTGGTCTGAAGACGCTGTTGCATCGAGTAGAGTTCTTCCTCCTGAATCTGACGCATGGCATCGGTCAGAGTACTTTGCTTCTGCTGATAGTCCTGATACTTTTTCTGGTACTCCTCCTGCATGCTCATCAGCATGTTCTCGTATTGCTTGTTCAGGCTATCCATACGTGCTTGAACATCTTTGAGTTCGGGCATCAGCATGAACAGCTCCTGCGTATTAACATAACCGAACTTCTGTGCATTTGCGGTCAGCGTCAGTGCCAATACCGCCATAATCATTACAATCTTTTTCATATTTTTCAAATTAATTATATTCGTAGTGTCGTTATCTCGTGATGCCGATCGATCGTATTATTTGGCTCCGAGTTTTTGCAACAACTGGTCGGAGTAGTCGAGTTTGGATGACATGTACAGCAGTCCGGGGTCGGACGAGCGGTCTTTGATGACATCTATATGTTTCTCGTTGGCCAGTTCCTGAATAGCGGCATAAATCTCATCCTGTATAGGTTTGAGCAGTGCCTCGCGTTTCTTGACCAGCTCGCCTGCTTCGCCGAAGTACTTGCGCTTGAGTTCGATGGCTTCCTGCTCTTTCTGCAATATCTCCTCTTCGCGGCGCTGACGCATCTCTTCGGACAGGAAGATTTGTTCTGTCTGGTAGTTGGTGGTCATCACGCGAATCTCCTGTTCCAGAGCATCCACTTCCTTCTGCCAGCGCTTGGCCATCATCGTCAGTTGCTCGTTGGCTGTCTCGTACTGAGGTAGATTCTTCAAAATGTATGCCATATCGACATAAGCGACGGAATTATCTTTCGCCGCAATCCCGCCTGCGAGACATAACGTGCTGATTATTAGGGCAAGTATTCGTTTCATATTTTTTTATCTTTGAGCAGCCAAATTTTGGCTGCGGTCTTTCTTTTTTGAGTGTAGCGGTCTAAATTATAGTTCCTGACCGAGTACAAAGTGGAACTGGCTCTTGCCGTACTGGTCACTGCCGTTAATCTTGTCAAATCCCCATCCCCAGTCTATACCCAGCAATCCGAACATAGGCAGGAAGACGCGCACACCCACACCGGCCGAACGCTTCAGGTTGAACGGGTTGTAATCCTTGATATCGGCAAAACAGTTACCGGCCTCCATGAATGCGAGTGCCCAGATGGTAGCGTTCTGCTCGAGGGATATAGGATAGCGCAACTCGAGTGTGAACTTGTTGTACAGGTAACCCATGTTTCGTCCGGTCTGCGGGTCGTAAGGCGTGAGTGAACCGGATGTGTATCCACGCATGGAGATGTAATCGGTAGCGTACGATGAGTACGACGACATACCGTCACCGCCCATATAGAATGACTCAAACGGCGACTTGGCGTATTTGTTGTAATGTCCGAGATAACCGAAGTCGAATCGTGTCATGAGCACCAGTTTCGAATCGCGCGAGAGCGGTGTGAACACTTTGCCGCTGAACTTCCACTTGTGGTACTCAATCAGATGATATCGTTCGTTGGTGGTCATCTGCGAATAATCCTTTCCGTTGAAGACCGACCATGGCGGAGTGATCTTCAGTCCGAGTGTGAACTGCGAACCGCGGCGCGTGTATATAGGATTGTCGATACTCGATCGCGACAGTTGCAGGTTCAGCGCCAGCGTGTGGCTCGTACCGTTGGAGATGAGCAGGTATGCCCAGTCCTTAAGCCAATATGCCTGATACGACAGTTCGCCGTAGAACTGGAAGTAATCATCCGGCCAGCGCAGACGTTTGCCGTAACCTATACTTACGCCGAATGTGCGCAGATACTTGTCAGGGTCAGCCTCCGACTCCGCCAGTTGCTGGTAGTAATCGGAGTTACCGTAGTACGCGTAGTTGTAGGCATATGAGTTGTACAGGTTGCGGTAAGCCTGATAGTAACGGTCGGAGTAACCGGTCTTAGAGGCGAAGAAGATAGATGTTGACAGTGAGTTAGGCCGCTTGCCGCCGAGCCATGGCTCAACAAACGATATGCTGGCCGATGTGTAGTACACACCATTGGTGCGGGCGTTGATGCTGAATGTCTGTCCCTCGCCTTGCGGCACAATGCGGTAACTCTTGGGGTTGAACAGGTTCTGAATGGCGAAGTTGGTGAACTTCAATCCTATTGAACCTACCAATCCCGTAGCACCCCAGCCAAGGGAGAACTCAATCTGGTCAGAGGATTTCGTCTCCAACTGATAGGTTATGTCTACTGTACCATCTTCGGGGTTAGGCTGAATGTCCGGCACCAGTTTCTCCTGATCGAAGTGACCCATCTGTGCCAACTCACGCAGCGAACGCATGATGTCGGATTGCGAATAGAGTTGTCCGGGTTTGGTGTATAACTCGCGGCGTACGACATGTTCGTACACGCGCGTGTTACCTACTATATTGATCTCATTGATAGTAGCCGGCCGTCCTTCGTAAATGCGCATCTCGAAGTCGATGGAGTCGTTGTCGACATTTACTTCCACGGGCTCGACGTTGAAGAACAGGTAACCCTGGTCGGTGTAGAGTTTGCTGACTGCATCATCGTCCTCGTTCAATCGTTTGTTGAGTTCCTTGAGATTGTATGTCGAACCGGGTTTGATGCCCAGCACAGCGTTCAGATAATCGTACGGATAAACGGTGTTTCCTACCCAGTTGATCGAACGTATATAGTACTTGTCGCCCTCGCTGATGGTCATGTACACATCCACGCGTGTCGGATCTTCGGGGTTGGGAACAACGCTGTCGGCAACAATATACGCATCGCGGTAACCGAGTTCGTTGTACTTCTCGATCACGGCTTTTTTGTCGTTCTCATACTCCGCTGACACGAACTTCTTCGTTCGGAAGAGGTTGAGAATGTTGTTGTCGTTGGTCTTTTTCATCGCCTGGTTGATCTGCGTGTGTGTCATCGCATGATTACCGGTGATGTATATCTTTCCGACTTTGGTTTTGGCTTTTTTGTCAACGTTCACGAGCACTTTGACGTATCCTTCTCTGTCTCGGTCGGGCTGCTGTATCACTTGCACTTCAGCATTGTGGAAGCCTTTTTCCGCCAGATACTTCGTTACCATTGTTTTGGCTCGGTCGGCGAGGTTAGGCGTCATTTGTGAGCCTTTGCTTATGCCGACTTTGACTTCTACGTCCTCCTGTTCGCTTTTCTTGAGTCCGGCATACTTGATTTCGCTTACCCGCGGACGTTGCTTGAGGCGTATCTCCAGCCAGATCTTGTCGCCCTCGATCTTGCTGGCTGCGATCTTGACATCGGAGAACAGACCTTGCTTCCAGAATCGGCGTATACACTTGGTGATCTGGTCACCGGGTACCTCGATCTTATCGCCTACCGCCAAGCCGGAGAAACCGATGAGCACAAAGTCCTCATACGACGGCGCGCCGGTAACGCTGATGCCGGCAATCTCGTACGTCTTGCGCGTCATGCCGTACTCAATCTTAGGTGCGGCTGACGATGTGATTGACGTTGCTGCTGCCGCGGAATCGACAGGTACGGATGTACTATCCGGCTCAGCAGCCCATGCGGGCATACTTAGCAGAACAAGGAATATATATGTGAGAAATCTTTTCAATTCTAAACTCTAAACACTCAACTCTAACCTTTCAATTGCTCGCTCGTTTTTCCGAAGCGGCGCTCGCGATGCTGATAATCGACAATAGCCTCGTACAGATCCTCAGTCGTAAACTCCGGCCAGAGGCGTTCGGTGAAGTACAGTTCGGAGTAAGCAATCTGCCAGAGCAGGAAGTTCGATATGCGCAGTTCGCCCGATGTGCGTATGAGCAGATCCGGATCGGGTATGCCGCTGGTGGTCAGATGATTGCTGATGGCGGCCTCGTTGATATCGTCGATGCTCATTGTGCCGTTCTTGACTTCGGCAGCAATACGTTTGGTAGCTTCGATCATCTCCCATCGTGAGGAGTACGACAGCGCCAGTACCAGATTCAGCCCGGTATTAACCGAGGTGTCGCGTATGCACCCGAGGAACTTCTCGCGCGTAGCCTGCGGCAGGCGCTCCACATCGCCGATAGTCAGCAAGCGGACATTGTTCTTCATCAGAGTAGGTGTCTCTTTGGCTATCGTATCCACGAGCAGCGCCATCAGGGCATCCACCTCCTCTTTCGGCCTGTTCCAGTTCTCGGTGGAGAATGCGTAGAGCGTGAGATACTCTATGCCCAGTTCGGCGGCGGCTTCGGTAATGTTGTGCACGGTGGTTACCCCCTGCTTGTGTCCGAACATACGCGCCAAGCCCTGTTTCTTTGCCCAACGGCCGTTGCCATCCATGATGATAGCTATGTGCCTGGGGATGCGCTCCTTGATTATTTCGTCTTTCTTGCTCATAACTTCTCTTGGCAGAACTTGCAAATCTTTTTCTCCTTGGCGAATTCAAAAACTATGCCAAACTGTATGGTAGATACGACATCGCAGTTGAATATATTGCTGCCGTTCAGTTCGTGGATATTGTTATACAGAGGATCGGGCTCCAGATTATCGGCAAAGCAGATATTGTTCTGCCACGCCAGAAACATACCCAGATGCTCCGTACAAACCCACCGGAAACCTATGCCGACAGGAATGTATGCCGCAAACTGCTTGAACTGCTGGTGCATCGTCATGCCTATGCCGGCAAAGATGTACGGCGTGTAGGGTTTGATGCGCAAATCGTACTTGTCGTTGATGCCGAATGGCAGGAAGTTGAACCTGGCCACGGCATCGATACTGACCATGTAGTTTGTCCACATCTCGCCGTTGGGGTCGGGTAGTCCCTGCTCCGTAGGTGTTCGTCCGGCTATCCGTCCGGCAGTGCCTTGCAGCATCACCGACCAACGCTGGTTGAACAGGTAACTCATCTCAGCGCCATAAGCCTCGCGGATGTTTTGGAACATCTTCGGGTTGGCATCGCCCACATAGTACATCATACCGCCCTGCAGGCCGAACTCCAACTGGTTGCGGCCGGCACGTTGCGCGCGCAACTGTGGAACACACAGCAGCACGGCAAACAAACACAATATAAGTTTGCGTTGACGTCTATACATACAAAAAGCCTACAAAGTTACAACTTTTTTTTCAAATATGCAAATTTTATGGCATTTTTTTTGCTTTTTGCACGTGTGCGTGTAAGAAATGAGATGCGTAAATGTCGGGCGATGAGTGGCAGAGAGAATAGGTTAGCTGTTCGCCAGAGCTATTACCTCTTCGGCAATACGCTTGGCTGAATCACGTTCGGCGAGAGCCAATGCATGCGTATGGAGAGATTCGAGTTGCCGGTTGTCCTGAATGAGTGTTAGTGCCGTCGGGATAAGTTTGTCGGCGGCCTCAACGTCTTTCACCAGCACGGCAGCCTCACGGTTGACGAGCGCCATGGCGTTGTGCGTCTGATGGTCTTCCGCCACGTTCGGCGATGGCACGAGGATAGCGGGTTTGCCTAACAGGCAGATCTCGCTGATAGAGCTGGCGCCGGCGCGTGAGATAATAAGGTCGGCCTGTGCGTACCGGTCAGGCATATCCGACAGGAAATCATGCACCTCTATGTTAGCCGGACAGCCTGCCGCTTCCCATGCAGCCTGGCATCGCTCGTAATATGCTTTGCCGGTCTGCCATACGATATGTATCTTTTGATTGCTGATTGCTGGTTGCTGACCGCTGATTGCTGCTATCATCGCTTCGTTGATCGTTCGTGCTCCGAGACTGCCGCCGATGATCAGCAGCGACGGATGTCCGTCCTTTCGCCGCGTGCCTGTAGTCAGGTTCTGGCGTACGGGATTGCCGGTGAGGATAATCTTGTCGGCTGGGAAGAAACGCTCCATGCCCGGATATGCCACACAGATTTTTGCGGCTTTGTCTTTGAGCAGTTTGTTCGTCACTCCGGCAAAACCGTTCTGCTCCTGCAGCAGGATAGGAATACCCATCTTGGCCGCCATCCACATAGCCGCTCCGCTGGCATAACCGCCTACGCCTACACCTACCTGCGGCTTGAAATCGCGGATGATCTTCCTGACGCGGATGAGCGATCGCATCAAGTCCCACAGCACGCTGATGTTCTTCCACGGTTGCGCACGGTTGAATCCGCGCACGGGCAGACCGATAATCTTGTAGCCGGCTTGCGGCACGCGCTCCATCTCCATGCGTCCGAGTGCGCCCACAAATAGTATATCTGCCTCTTTGTCGGCTTCCTTCAGCGCGTTTGCTATGCTTACTGCGGGGAAGATGTGTCCACCTGTTCCACCGCCTGATATCAGGTATTTCATAATGATTTTGGATTTTGCGTACAAAAGTACAAAAAAAAATCGATATTTGCAAGTTTTTCCCCGGTAATGTTTGCAAATGTGCATTTTTTTTTGTACCTTTGCATGTGCGTTGTGTGCCGGGGGGCTGTAACCTCCAAAAAGCGTAATACATGTTACTCAAGGATATCATAGGTCAGCATGCGGTTAAGCAGGAGATGTGCCGCAGTGTGCAGCAGAGGCGTATACCCCATGCTCTGTTGTTGTCGGGTGCTGCGGGCATAGGCAAGTTGCCGTTGGCTGTAGCACTGGCGCAGTACATTGCCTGCCCGCACAGGACAGATACCGACGCCTGCGGCGAATGCCCTACCTGTTTGCAATACAGCAAGTTGCAACATCCCGACCTGCACTTTGTGTTTCCGATAGTCAAGACTGACAGCGGCGAGGTGTGCGACGACTACTTGCCGGCGTTCCGCCAGATGCTGCTAACAAACCCGTATTGCGATGCCGACGACTGGATACAGATGTTGGGCGAGGAGAAGAAACAGTGTCTGATATACGAGAAAGAGAGCAGCGAGATTCAGCGCAAACTCTCCCTGAAAGCATTCAGCGACGGCTACAAGGTGATGATAGTCTGGCAGCCGGAGAAGATGAACGCTGCCTGCGCCAACAAATTGCTCAAGCTGCTGGAAGAACCGCCGGCTATGACATTGTTCCTGTTTGTGAGCGAACATCCCGAGCAGTTGTTGCCTACCATCATCTCCCGTCTGCGTCCGATGCCCGTGCCGCGACTGAGTGAGCAGGAGATAGAGCAGGCGCTGAGTGATCAGCAGCCGGCAATCGGCAGTCAGGCGCAGGTGAAAAAGATATCATTCGCGCAGGCGCACGATGCGGCTCGCCTGGCGCATGGCAGTTACCGAGAGGCGCTGCGGATATTGGATGATACCGACCGTGACAAACAGATGTTTGCCGATTTTCAGGAACTGATGCGTAACGCATGGCTTGTAGGCGTGCGTAAGAACTACGAGGCGCTTCAGAACCTCAACCAGTGGTCGCAGACTATGGCGAAAGACTGCTCGCGTGCACAGCAATGTGCGTTCCTGCAGTTTGCACAACGGCTCATACGCGAAAATTTCATCTATAACTACGGCGAACCGGCACTGAACTACCAGACCGGCGATGAGCAGAACTTCTCCGTGAAATTTGCCCCATACATCAACGAGCGGAACGTAGAGGAACTGACAGAGCAGTTTGCCACTGCCGAATCGCAAATCATGCAGAACGCCAACGCACGCATCGTGCTGTTTGACCTGTGTCTGCAATGCATAGTATTGATAAAGAGATAACGAAATATATGAAACAGGATTTTGTGTTAAACAGTGAATCCGGGCGATATACCGAGAAATCATACAGGCGCAATAGTGCACATATGTTGCCCGTGACGGATTATCTGTCAGACCTGCCGGAGTCGGTAGCCAAGACAGATATGGTAGAGGTGCAGTTCAAGAATACCCGTAAGGGCTATTACCGCAATGTCAACAATCTGCTGCTGGAGAAAGGTATGAAAGTGGCGGTGGAAGGTAATCCCGGTCATGATGTGGGCGAGGTGACGCTGGTCGGGCAGCTCGTTATACCCCAGATGCGTAAGAACCGTATCGATGTTGAGCATTTCGAGGCACGCGTCATCTACCGTCTGGCTACCGATGCTGACTTGCAGCGCGCCGAAGAGGCACATGCGTTGGAACATGAGACGATGATCCGTGCGCGTAAGATTGCCAAAGATATGCAACTCGAGATGAAGATCGGCGACGTGGAGTATCAAGGCGACGGAGGCAAAGCCATCTTCTACTACATAGCCGACGGACGTGTGGATTTCCGTCAACTGATCAAGGTGTATGCCGAGACGTTCCGTATCCGCATCGAGATGAAGCAGATTGGTGCACGTCAGGAGGCAGGGCGCATAGGCGGTACGGGGCCGTGCGGACGCGAACTATGCTGCTCAACATGGATGACGCGGTTCTCGTCGGTAGGTACCAGCGCTGCGCGATTGCAGAACTTGTCGCCCAACCCGCAGAAACTGGCAGGACAATGCGCCAAACTCAAGTGTTGTCTGAACTACGAGATACCAACCTACGAAGAGGCTGTATCCAAACTGCCCGACAGACGTATACCGCTCGAGACGCTTACGGCAACGTACTACGTGTTTGCCACCGACCCGCTGCAAGGTACACTCACATATTCTACCGACCAGCGGCAGGCTGTGAACCTGGAAATCATCTCTGCGGAGCGTGCAATGGCTATCATCGAGATGAACAAACATGGTCAGAAACCCAATGACCTGGGAGGCAAACATACTACCATCGAAGGTTCAGAGGCGGGATTTGCCAATGTGGTCGGGCAGGATGAGGTGAACCGTTTTGACCGTCGCCGCGGCCGTGACAACCGACAAGGCGGACGCCCGCATCAGAACAAACCGTACAAAGGACGAAACTGATGACAAAAAGAATACTGTATATCTTGCTATGCGCATCGGTGCTGATGGCATCATGCAGTAGCGGTGTGATTAGTAGTGATCACTGCAACCTGTCAGAAAACGGATGGGCTATGCAGGATACCGTTTGGTTGACGCTCAGCGTGCCTGATACGGTACAGACCTACGATGTGGCTCTCACCCTACGCCATACGGATGTGTATGCCTATCAAAATCTCTGGTTCTTTGTCCAGGCTTGCGACAGCACGGGGGTTGTTCGTGGTGACACTGTGATGGCTTGTCTGGCTGATGACCGCGGGAAATGGCTGGGCACACGTGCCGGCAGGTACTATTCCGGTTATGTGACTATGTGGCGAGATATGGTATTTGCGAATGCCGGGACGTACAATTTTGCTATCGTGCAAGGTATGCGTGACTCGGTAGTAACCGGCATAGCCGACGTGGGACTGGAGCTCAAACAAAGCCAGCAGCCATGAATGGCTGCTCAAACAAACATGGGTAAGAACAAACTGAAGAAATTTGCCGAGATGGCTCAGATGCAATGTGTCTTCCAGTGCGGTGCACGGGATATATTGCCCAATCCTCGCGATCCGCGTGGGGCGGATGTGCCGTCGGACAATCCCGCGCTGGCGATGAAAGGCGAGTGGCGCAACCGCTTTTTCCATAACGACCATCCGCTGCTGCTCGAACTTGGTTGCGGGCACGGAGATTATACCGTAGGCTTGGCGCGCGTATATCCCGATACTAATTACATAGGCGTGGATATCAAAGGCGCACGTATGTGGCAGGGCGCCAAGCAGGCTACTGCAGAGGGATTGACCAATGTGGCGTTTCTGCGCACGAACATTGAACTGCTGCCTAACTTCTTCGCCTCCGACGAGGTGGACGGACTGTGGATCACCTTCCCCGATCCGCAGATGAAGAAGGCTACCAAGCGACTGACCTCCACCTATTTCATGGAGCGTTACCGCCAACTGTTGCGCGACAATGCCACTATCCATCTGAAGACCGACAGTCCGTTCCTGTACACCTATACACGCGAGATGATTCGCCTGAACAACCTGCCGCTGCTCTGTGACACGGCTGACCTGTATGGCAATCAGCAATCAGAAATCAGCAATCAGAAATTAGAAATCTTCGAGGAGGATGCCCGTCGTCTGCAAACGCATTATGAGCACCAGTGGCTCGACCGCGGACTGACTATCAAGTATCTGGTTTGGCAATTGCCCAAGCAAGGCACACTCGTTGAGCCGGATATAGAGATTGAGAAGGATACGTACCGTTCGTATGGTCGCAACTACATCTCACAGTCAGGTAAATCGTAATTTTTATTTTTAATTTTCTTCACGGTGTTTCCAAAACAAATAATAGACGCACTTGCTCACGTCCGTTACCCGGGCAATGGCATGAACCTGATTGAGGCAGGCATGCTCGAGGATGATATACGTATCTCCGGTTTGGAGGTGTCGTTCTCGCTTATCTTCGACAAAGATACCGATCCGTTCATCCGTTCTGTGCTGAAGGCTGCCGAAGCGGCCGTTCATACTTATGCCGAGCCGAACACTGCGGTGCATATACATACCAAGTTCCGCAAGCAGCAGTCAGCGGTCAGCAGTCAGCAATCGGATATCAGCCTGCAAGCCAGGCACGTGATAGCCATTCACTCCGGCAAGGGCGGTGTAGGCAAATCCACCGTGGCAGTCAACCTTGCCGTAGCCTTGGCGCAACAAGGCAAACGTGTGGGACTGCTGGATGCGGATATCCACGGGCCGAGTGTGCCGAAAATGTTCCACGTCGAGGATGCGCGTCCGGTGGCAGACACGGTGAACGGCCGTGACCTGATAGTGCCTATCGAGCAATATGGAGTGAAGATGCTGTCCATCGGATTCTTTGTGGATGTGCAATCTGCCGTCGTCTGGCGCGGAGGCATGGCGTCGAACGCTATCAAGCAACTCATCAACGATGCCGAGTGGGGCGAACTGGATTATTTCCTGATCGACCTGCCGCCGGGCACATCGGATATCCACCTCACACTCATTCAGACCTTGCAACTCACCGGTGCTATCGTGGTGACCACGCCGCAGGATGTGGCGCTGGTGGATGCACGCAAGGGCGTGGATATGTTTACTAACGACAAGGTGAACGTGCCTGTACTGGGATTGGTGGAGAATATGTCGTACTTCACACCGGCGGAGTTGCCGGAGAACAAGTATTACATCTTCGGCCGTGGCGGCGGCAAGCGTCTGGCTGAGGAGTTAGGCATACCTCTGCTGGGTGAGATTCCTCTGGTGCAGTCCATCCGCGAAGGTGGCGACCGGGGTACACCTATCGTACTCCAACCCGGACATCCCGCAGCGCAGATATTCTGCCATATAGCGGCGCAACTCTAAAGTAGCCGAATGGCACGTGTCGGCGCTCTTTGAACATGGAAAAACCTTTTTAATTGATAAATGTATGAAATACTGTAAACCTTTGTTTGTGCTCGGGTTGTTAGCCTGGGTATTTGCGTCTTGTGGCGGAGAGATGCCTCAGCAGACGCCTACGTCTTACGAGACTCTGACCATTCAGAAATCCGACATCACGCTGCCGGTTAAGTTCAGCGCCAAGATGCACGGTCAGAACGATGCGACCATCATGCCGCAGGTAAGCGGACAACTTATGCAGATTTGTGTGAGTGAGGGACAGCAGGTCAAAAAAGGTGAAACGCTGTTCGTGATCGATTCCCGCAATGCACAGTTGGAACTGGAGGCAGCTGAGGCTAACCTGATGGCGGCAGAGGCTAATCTGAGCAGTGCGAATATGGAGTGGGAGTCCAACAAGAACCTGTTTGAGAAGAAAATCGTCAGCTGCTATATGCTTGACAATGCCGAGAATAACTACAAGCAGGCTAAGGCTGCCGTGAGCCAGGCACGTGCTTCGGTCAACAGGGCGAAGGTTAATTTGAGCTTTTGCACCATCAGCGCACCGGTCAACGGATTGATAGGCGATATCAATGTGCGGGTAGGTGATCTGGTTTCGCCCGCGACACACTTGACTACGCTGAGCGACAATGCGAACATGGAAGCAGAATTCTCAGTAACAGAGGCGCTGATAGAGGAACAGGTACAGTATGGCGTGAGCAAGGCTGAACGGCAGAAGATCATTGAAGCCCTGCCGGCGGCTATATTCCTGATGAAGAGCGGTACGGAGTATCCGCACAAAGGTCGCGTCACGAGTATCACCGGCGTAGTGAACGCCGTAACGGGTACGATGGCTTGCAAGGCTACGTTCCCCAACCCTGACGGACTGCTGTACTCGGGCATACAAGGTACGGTCGTGCTGCCGTTTGACGAAAAAGACAAGATCATTATCCCGCAGTATGCTGTAGTCAGATTGCAGGATAAGTCGTTGGTATATAAGGTGCTGCCCGACAGTACGGCTACGGCTGTCAGCATACAGACCGAGTCTGCAGGCAATGGCAAGGATGTGATTGTTACCGCCGGACTGAACGTAGGTGACCAGATCGTTACCGTGGGCGCAAACAATGTACAGGACGGCCAGCGCGTGCTGTTCTAACCCATCATAAATTTGCAATCATAAATTTGTACGGCTTTGCCGATCGTTCGAGCAAAGCGAGATAAGAAATCATAAATTTGAAATAATGAAGGGAAATATCTTCATATCCAAATATGTGATGGCGTGCGCGATAGCGATAGTCATCACGCTGGTGGGTTTCATCTGTATGAAAACGTTGCCCATCGAGCAATATCCTAACATCGCTCCTCCTACGGTGCGTGTGTCCACTTCATACACAGGTGCGGATGCCAACACAATCATGAAATCCGTGGTTCAGCCTCTGGAGGAGAGTATCAACGGTGTGCCGGGAATGACGTATATCACCAGCACGGCTTCAGCATCGGGCGAGGTGTCTATACAAGTATATTTTGAGCAGGGTTCTGATCCCGATCTGGCTGCCGTCAATGTGCAGAACCGTGTATCCAAGGCGTTGGCGTTGCTGCCCGCTGAGGTTACGAAGGTGGGTGTGCAAGTGATGAAGCAGCAGAACAACATCCTGCATATCGGTGCACTCAAGTCCACCGACGGCAAGTACGATGCCGACTTCATCTCCAACTATATCGACATCAATATCCGTCCTCGACTGATGCGAATCACCGGTGTGGGCGATGTGATGTCGCTGGGTAACACCTACGCCTTGCGTATATGGCTTAAGCCCGACGTGATGGCACAGTATGGATTGGAGCCTAACGATGTGTTTGCCGCTATAGGCGGTCAGAGCTTCGTGGCGGCTACAGGTTCGCTGGGCGAGCAGAGTGAGAATGCCTATCAGTACTCGATGGAGTACAAGGGTACGCTCAAGAGCATAGCGGAGTTCAACAGCATAGTGCTGCGCTCATCCGACGGCGGTCACCTGCTGTACTTGAGCGATGTGGCGGATGTCGAGATCGGTGCGGTCAGTTACAACTTCACCTCCAATATCGACGGCATGCCGGGTACGATGTATATGGTGTTCCAGGCTCCGGGTGCCAATGCCACCGAGGTCAACGCACGCATACACAAGCTCTACGAGGAATTGAAGCCTACCATGCCCGCAGGACTGGAGTTTGAGATTCTGCAAACCTCCGACGACTTCCTGTTTGCGGCTATTCACAACGTGGTAGAGACGCTGGTTATAGCTATCATCCTCGTTATACTGGTAGTATATTTCTTCCTGCAAAGTTTCAAGGCTACTATTATCCCGTCCTTGTCCATCATCGTGTCGCTGATGGGTACGTTTGCCATTGTTACGGTGGCAGGATTCTCGCTCAATATCCTTACGCTCTTTGCTTTGGTGCTGGCCATCGGTACGGTGGTCGACGATGCGATAGTCGTCGTCGAGGCGGTGATGGCCAAGATGG
The DNA here is from genome assembly GCA_017525455.1 of Paludibacteraceae bacterium. Classification (GTDB taxonomy): domain Bacteria; phylum Bacteroidota; class Bacteroidia; order Bacteroidales; family Paludibacteraceae; genus Colicola. The sequence goes on along the minus strand of JAFXSS010000162.1, from coordinate 13,410 downwards.
AGAGCGGCGTGCACGATGCGCGTGAAGCTACGCGTCAGGCTATGAGCGATGTGTCGGTAGCGGTTATCTCGTGTACGCTGGTGTTCATGGCAGTGTTTATCCCCGTGGCATTCATGCCGGGTACGTCGGGTAGCTTCTTCCTGCAGTTCGGTGTGACGCTGGCTTCGTCCGTCGGTTTGTCGTGCGTGTCGGCACTCACGCTCTGTCCTGCCTTGTGCGCTATCATGATGAAGTTCGATCCCGACGAGGCGAACAAGAAGAGTTTCAACTACTACGTCAAGCGCGCTTACACGGTCAGCTACAACGCCATAGCAGGTAAGTACAAGAAGAGCGTCAGCGGCTTTATCAAACACCCGTGGATATCCGCAGCACTGTTGGCTGTGGCTGCCGTTCTGCTGGTGCTGTCGATGCGCGGACTGCCTTCGGGACTCGTGCCGCAGGAGGATCAGGGCGTGTTCTTTGCCGAGGTACGTGCACCGGAAGGATTCACCCTGCATGAGACCGAGGAGGTTGTCAGAAAGGTCGAGGAGAAAATCAAGAAGATTCCCGAACTGGAGAGTTACGCTGTGGTTAACGGCTATGGTATGATGGCTAACAGTTCTGCCAGTTGCTATGCTACGCTGATCGTCCGTCTCAAGAATTGGGACGACCGACCGGGTATCAAGCATAATATCGTGCAGGTGTACTCGCGTTTTGCGTTGGATTGCCAGGATATCAAAAACGCCATGGTTATTCCCTTCCAGATGCCCCAGGTGCCCGGCTACGGCTCCAGCAGCAGTGTCAATCTGGTGCTGCAAGATACGCAGGATCATCCTATGTCGGAGTTCAACAACGATGCTATGGCGTTCCTGGTCAAACTCAACGAGCGGCCGGAGATAATGATGGCTATGAGTACCTATTCCGAGCGTTTCCCCAAGTATGAGGTCAGTGTCGATGCACCGCAATGCGAGCGTGCGGGTGTCACGCCGGCGGCTGTGCTGAACGTGCTCGGCGCGTACTGCGGTGGCGCGTATGTAGGTAACTTCAACCAGTTCGGCAAGGTCTATCGTATCATGGCTAACGCCTCGCCGGAGTACAGACTCGATCCTATGGCGCTCAACAATATCTTCGTGCGCGTCAGCGGCGGCAAGATGGCACCTATATCCGAGTTTGTCACGCTCCGCGAGATAGTAGGCTCGGCATCCATGGAGCACTTCAATCTGTTCCAGTCCATCACCTGCGGTGTGATGGCGGCGTCAGGATACTCTGAGGGCGATGCCCACAAGGCTATCGCCGAGGTTTTCCGCGAGACGATGCCTTCAGGTTACAGTTACGAGTATGGCGGTATGTCACGCGAGGTGGAGGAGACTGCCGGTTCCAACGCTACGGCACTCATCTATGTCGTCTGCGTCATACTTATCTACCTCATCCTGGCATCGCTCTACAACTCCTGGTTCACGCCTTGGGCAGTATTGCTCAGTGTGCCGTTCGGCCTGATGGGCTCGTTCGGTGCAGTGTGGATCGTAGCCAAGATGCATATACCCGGTATGGAGAACAATATCTACCTGCAGACGGGTGTGATCATGCTTATCGGTCTGTTGGCGAAGACGGCTATTCTTATCACCGAGTTTGCCCAGGAACGCCGTGAGCAGGGCTTGTCTATCCGCGATGCGGCGTTTGCGGCATGCGAGGAGCGCTTGCGTCCTATCCTGATGACTGTAGTTACGATGATTGCCGGTATGATCCCGCTTATCATCGCCGGCGGTGCCGGTGCTAACGGCAACCGTGTGCTGGCATTGGGCGTGACGGCAGGTATGGCGGTCGGTACGCTGGCGTTGTTGTATGTCGTGCCGGCGTTCTTCATTGTCTTCCAGTCGCTGCACGAGCGCTTCCAAGGCGCTTCGCCCTCCAGCAGCGATAGCCCTCAGTCAGGCGAAGCCGGTCTGTCTTCCGTCAGTCTGAAGGGCGTTCTGCCTGTGCTGATCCTGATTGGCACAGTTACTATGAGTTCTTGCGGCATCTACGGCAAGTACAGTTCGCAGACCGATGTCGACAGCGCGTTGTACGGCTCAACCGAGGATGTACAGGCTGCTGCCGCCGATAGTTCGATTGCTACCATCAGTTGGCGCAAAGTGTTTGTCGACCCCTTGCTGCAGACTCTTATCGAGCAGGCGCTGGAGCAGAACACCGATCTCAACTCCGCACGTATAGCTATCGACCAGGCTCAGGCATCGTTGCAGGCTGCCAAGTTAGGCTATCTGCCGTCGTTCGCACTGGCGCCGCAGGCCGGATACAACGGTTCTGTTGCCACCGGTGCAGGCTCAGCCTCATCGGCCACACTGGTATATAATGTGCCTCTGCAGATGACCTGGGATCTTGACCTGTTCGGTGCCAACCTCAATCAGGTACGTAAGTTCAAAGCCATCGTGGCGCAGGCTGAAGCGCAGCGGCGCGCTACGCAGGCTAACCTCATATCCACCGTGGCGCAGCAGTACTGTATGTTGCAGCTGCTCGACCGACAGATGGAGATACTCATACATACCGACAGCCTCTGGAACGAATCGCTGGAGACGCAGCGCGCATTGTATGAGAACGGCAAGGCATATTCCACCTCTGTCAACCAGATGGAGAACTCCTATCTCAACGTCAAGGCGCAGATTGTGGATGTCGAGCGGCAGATTCGCGGCACGGAGAACGCTCTTTGCCGTCTGCTGGCTGTCACACCGCAACATATAGCCCGCAGCGCATGGGAGGCGTACGAACTGCCTGAACGCGTCAGCACGGGCGTGCCCGCACAACTCCTTGAGCAGCGGCCGGATATACGTCTGGCCGACCAGGCACTGGCTGAGGCTTTCTACAATACCAATGCCGCACGCTCGGCGTTCTTCCCCAAACTGTCGCTGCAGGGCATAATAGGATGGGGTAACAACGGCGGAGTGATTGCCAACCCGGGAGCATTGCTGTTCAATGCGCTGGCTTCGCTCACGCAGCCTATCTTTGCCCAGGGACGTCTGCGCGCGCAACTGAAGATCAGCAAACTTGCGCAGGAGGATATGCAGCGCCGGTATGTGCAAACCGTGATCAATGCCGGTAACCAGGTCAACGAGGCGCTTGCCGACTGTCAGGTTGCCAAGCAGAAAGATGCTTACTACAAGCGTCAGGTCGAGGTGTTGCAGGATGCCTACACGGGTACACACGAACTGATGGATGCCGGCAAGGCTATTTACCTCGAGGTGCTCACCGCGCAGGAGACCTTGCTCGCAGCGCAACTCAACGAGGCTACTAACCTCTACGAGGGCAGTTGCGCACTCATCGCCCTGTATATAGCTCTCGGCGGTGCTGCTGAATAAATGACGGAGTGCCTTCGGGCACTCCGCTCGTTTCTTCCTGCTGTTTATCTACACTTTGGAAAATCGTTTGTGTTCCGCAGAATATACATAGTACTCATGTTTGCATGCATGTTGTGTGCCTGCTCGGGATTGGGTGAGGCGCGTCAGGCTGGATTATATTTTTTACGCTTAATAGTCAATGGGAAAGTAGAAACAGTCGAGAAAATCATAAAAATTCAATAAAATCAAACGAAAAACGTTTTTTTTCGCAACCGAATTTGGATTTTCTAAATATTTCTATTATCTTTGCATAGTCATTTTACACATTAACATAATCATGCAATGAAAACAAATCATTTTGCCTACTCCCTCAAAAGCCCCAAAACTGCATGGTCGTTTGTTATCGCATGCAGTTTGTGCATAATCGTAACAAGTTGCAAACCAAACAATGGTCCGGATGTGACTCCACCGGCACCACCCCGTCTTGAGATTTCAGGTACAATATCAGATGTTTATAATAATCCCTTGGAGGGTATTCAAATCACAATCACCCTTCCGGAGATGGAAAAGAAATGGGCAGATGCGGGGCTGTTCGGCGACAACGTGAAATTAATCGGTTATAGTGACGCACAAGGAACGTTTGCCTTTGAATTTTGGAAATATAATAATTCCGACGACGGTTACGATGAACCATGGTCACGTGAAATAACTGTTATTGCAACAGACCCCAAGGGCATTTATGTGAACCAGGAGAATGTCTTTCCTATAACAACGCAAACACGTTATCCGTATTCCCCCAAATATAAAGACTACATTGACGGACTCGTGACAGCAAATTTTGTGTTACGTCAAACCGAATAAGAGATAATAATATTTATCTCGTGATCAGGTGCTTGTTCCCGGTTTTTGATAATATGAATTGCGCTCTTTGGATGATAAGACAACTATTCCATAAAGAAAAGTAAAATGTGGAAACGCCATTACAATTTTCATGTGGAATGTTCATGGTGTTAGCAATAGAAATTATTTACCAAAATCAAACTCCAAATAATGATAATTGATAAGTCTAAAGTCATTAGAATCATATTGACCTCAATCACAATAGTAATATCCATTGTCGTTACGTCATCTTATTTGTTTTTTATTTTGTACCCGATAAAGTACGTGATTTCTATCTTTTTAGGAAGAGTCGGACTGCCACAAGAAATTTCGATGTGGTTACATATTTCTTGTGTGGCGGTATTGGGTATATTAGGACAAATACATGCATACAAATGGTATATTATGGGGAGTACTATAAAAAAACAATGCAGCAAGTGTGGTTGCGAAGTGGAAGTTTCTACTGCCCCAAAGAAGGTGTCAGGTTTTTCAATAGAGGTAGATCCATTATGGGGGTGGCATATGATTCAAAGTGTTTATCAAAAACAAATGTACCGACCTCGATTGCATTACACTTGTTCTGAATGTGGGCACGAAGAATATATATGCCCATATTGTCACAAGAAGATAGGTGAAAATGATAAGAAGTGTCCCTATTGCAAAAAAAGACTATATCAGATAGCAAGTGGTTATAAAATAATATAAACATGCAATTTATTTATGTGCTGTCGGAAGTTTTTCAATTGACATGACCGATTATATGTTCCATATAGGAAAAACTACTATTAAATATTATTCAACTGCAACATATAGTGTATTTAGTATGGGGACTGGAGATGGATTTTGGGATGTTATTGAATGTCTTGAAAAGAGCGAAACACATCCCAACGGCTTTATCCCACCAGATGGTGACGGCTGGTTATTGGAATGCGGTATTCCATATCATTATATCCCATTGACAATCATGATTCCAAACAATATCTCTCTAAAATGAAAACATCAATAATAAAAGCTGTTGGCGGATTGTTAATTGTCCTTTTTGAAATAGCGTTGTTTGCATATTTGGATAAAAGCACTTATTTACACAAAGGAGTCAGCCTTGGAGATTACAAAACAGCACTACCATATTATACTAAAATTCAAGGAGATCATAACGTGTCGGGATTCTTCTATTTCCTTCCGATTTATCGTAATGGGCTGGACCTGAAAACGACTTTGATTTTTGATGGTTTTTCAATGCTTGTTCCCACAGCCGTTTATTCAAATTTAAGCAGTCAGCCTGACACAATAAATCTCTCATGGATATATGAATATGGTTATAATGATAAAGCTTTAGTCATAAAAGCAATAACAACAGACAATACTGTCTTATCCTGAAAAAATAGACACATTGTAAAACAGCTAAAAACGGTCTGCTAATTTTAGGAAAAGTCACCCTTCCTTTCTTCTACCACATCTTGCACCCTTTGCAAAAAAATACGCAATGGGTGCATTTTTTTGAGTTTATGACAAGATTTTGTGAGCGAATGCAATGAGCGCTTTTTTGATTATAAATATTTTTGATAACACTAGTGTCCACTTAAAATTTAATATCATATATCTATATTGTTGAAATATAATATATTACGGTAAAATTTCAGGTGCAACGATTTGTTTTTTATGTTTATTTCTTTGAGTGCTTTGTACTCGCAGAGTTGTACAAATTGGTAGTAAAAGCTGTCAGGAAGCTTGCTTACATGCAGATTTTAGCAGCAATTTGTAAAAGAAGAAAGGCTTCTTAAGCACTCAAAGGGTTTTATAGGTTTTTGTTATTTTTTTAGTGGACACTAATGTTTTGATAATTGTTGATAATTGTTGACTAAATAAGATCTAACAAAATCGAGCTGTGTTCGATCTTTATAAACCTCCGTTTACGAGGCAATATCGCGTGTGAAGGCTGTGTGAAGTAGTGCGGTATGAAATTTGCGCTCAGGGAACATTTCATGGGTCTGAAATTTGCGCTCAGGGAACATTTGTGCTTTACAAAATTTGCGCTCAGGGAACATTTTTGCAAAAATATTTGCATAATTCATTTATTTTTAGTAACTTTGCAGCAAATTCAAAAAAAGCAAATATGGCAGAGCATATTTTCAAGCGTAAGGCATATCAAAAAATGCTGCAATGGAAGCAAGAATCACATGGTGAGACAGCCTTGCTGATTGAGGGCGCACGACGTGTAGGCAAATCCACCCTGGTGCGTCTTTTTGCCAAGAACGAGTACAAATCCTGTGCGATATTCGACTTCTCCAAGGCCTCCAAAGAAGAACGAGCATTGTTTGACAACCTGTCGGATATGGATTTCTTCTTTAACAGCCTCCGGCTGCTGAAAGGAATCACCCTATACGAACGGGACACGGTGATTGTGTTCGACGAAGTACAGAAATATCCCATAGCCCGCCAAGCGATAAAAGCATTGGTTGAAGACGGACGTTACGACTACATCGAGACCGGCTCGCTAATAAGTATCCGCAAGAATGTTGAGAAAATCATTATTCCCTCCGAAGAGGAAGTGCTTGACATGCATCCGATGGACTACGAAGAGTTCCTGTGGGCAATGGGCGATGAAGGCAGTATGGATATACTACGCGAAGCTTTTCAAAATAAGAGTGGCTTTGGCGATGCTGTCAACCGCAAATTGATGCGTGATTTCCGATTGTATATGCTTGTAGGCGGAATGCCGCAAGCTGTGAGCAAATATATTGACACCAAGGATCTTGCGGCGGTTGACAAAGTCAAGCGAGCCATCATTCGCTTGTACCGTAATGATTTCCAAAAGATTGACCGAACAGGCAAAGCGATGGCTCTGTTCATGGCTATCCCTGCCCAGCTTGCCAATAACGCCAATCGCTATCAGCCCTCTACGGTTATTGACAAGACGCGCGCAGGGCAGTTGGAGGAACTGATCTTCCTGATGGAAGACAGCAAAACCGTGAATGTCAGTTATCATGCCAATGATCCTAACGTGGGATTTGGTTTGTCAGCTAACCGCTCGGCTTTTAAGATGTTTCTGGCAGACACAGGATTGTTCGTGACCTTGGCGTTCTGGGATAAAGACTTCACCGAAAATGTCATTTATCAGAAACTTCTGAATGACACCCTGTCGGTGAACTTGGGGTATGTGTATGAGAATATGGTTGCGCAGATGTTGCGTGCAAACGGAAACAGGCTGTTCTATTATACCTTCCCCGATGGTAACAAGCATACGTATGAGGTCGATTTTCTGCTTTCGGAAGGCTCAAAAATCACACCGATAGAAGTGAAATCAGAAGGCTACAACAAGCATGCTTCTATTGATGAGTTCTGCAAGAAGTACTCCGCACGTGTCGGTAGCCGGTACTTGATTTACACCAAAGACCTGCGCAAAGACGAACAGGCAACGCTCGTTCCTATATACATGACCGGATTGTTATAACGGCTGCCTGTCTCTTAACGTTCGATGCAACCGAACCATTTTATCGGTATGTCCCAATCGACCGGAAGTGCCGAAAATGTGTAAAATTACACTTTTGGGCACTTTTGTTTGCAAATATCAAAAAAATGTTGTAACTTTGTACCCACAAATCTCGAAAATGTGTAGTGAAACATAAATTATCGTGTCTTGAAAATGTGTATTGAAACAAATATTCATAGTGCTTAAAAATGTGTGGTTGGAACATGAAACGGAAGATATACAATCAATTACTCGATTGGAAAAACAATCGTAAAGGAGAAGTGGCTCTTTTGGTTGAAGGTGCAAGGCGTATCGGTAAGAGTTATATAGTCGAGGAATTCTAAAAATGCTGCCATTAATTATGCTCATCTATTAGGCGGGGTTGGAACTGCGAGCTCAACATATAAAGGAAGAACGGGAGTTTTAGATTTCCCATATGGGATACAGGATAAGTTAGTTTTAAAATCGATTTGGAAAAGATGAAAAGGGTAATAATATTTTTATTGATTTGCCTTTGCGCTAATATGCTATACGCCGAGTATACAACACTAGACACTATTAGGCTATCAGAGAACTTTACTCTCAGGCAAAAAGTGATATTGCATAACGTAAAAGACCCTAATACGATGGTTGATAGTACAGTTGTGGTGGAATTTGTATATAAAGGAGTTCTTTATATTATGTCTCCTATATTCTCTCAAGATTATAATGAATATATGCAAGAATTTCCAGATGTGCCGTCTTTGGTTCAAATGATATTGTCAACTTGTCCTACAGAAGGTAAAGATGGAGATTGTGGATATTCTTTTACATATGATAGTGGTTTACCTTCAACATTAACCGCGTATACATTTCCCAATATGGATACAATTCAGTATGTAACGACACATTCTCCAAAACTTCATGTTGCTGTTATCCGAGACACTATATTTGGTTCATCAAATATTCGATGTGGAGTCTCATTAAGAAATCTATTTAGAAAATTATTCGCTGATTCGCTTTACTACAATGACTATACAAAGTACCGAAACATAGTATTTATACCAGCAGACTTTGATAATCTTGCATACCAGAAAAAGGGTTATTTGAATCCTCTCAATGTTTGTTTTGTTATAGAAAACAATAAGGGCATTGTTAATAAAATAGAAGTAAGGCAAACGGATTATTTTAGTAAAAAAAGAATAATAAAAGATTTAGAGTTTTATTAACATTCCACTTTCCAAAGTGGCTTGAGAGTGGCTGATGGCACGCTAAATTGTCAAGAACTATATAATGAAAGTATGAAGACTTTCGCAGGCAAAGATTTACACCATCAACGGACAACGCGTGCTGCAATCCGCTCAAACGGATATTGATGTTTCTGCACTTCCGCAAGGCATGTACATCCTCTGTACAGAGACGACCTCCGGCACACCCTTGCAGGCGAAGTTTATCAAGCAATAGCCATCACGCCACATCATCTATCCAATCAGGCGCAGCACCGATTGCCGCGCCTGATTTTTTTGCAAAATAATTTGCGGATAGCAAGACTTCGGGAACAAATGCGATAAAAAGTGCGAAAAAAATTCTCAATCTATGCAAGTAAAATTCTCAATCTGCCGCGAAAAAATTCTCAAAGTATAAGTGTGAGTGGCAAAAAACAAGACCGGCAAGTGCAAAACCGGGTAACTTTTAGCGCAGCAGCGTAACCCTATCAGACGCAATGCCTGATTTTTTTCGAACATTTGCAAATGTCAAATGTTTTTATGCATTAAATATGCCATACTGAATAAAAAACATATTTTTTTGTTCAATATATTTGCATACATGCAAAAAAAGCTGTACCTTTGCACTCGAAATCGAGATACCTTTTTATTTAAAATTCGGATATGATTTTTAACATTATATATTGCACAGCTTTTGTTTTGTTTCTAATCAGTTATAATGGATATTCCATGCAAAAAACTGGAAATGTAGAACAAAATCTATCAAATGTCACATCGTGTTCCTACTTGGACAGCATTCCTGTTCAAGAAGCAATAATATATGATGACGAGAAACATCCCTTAATCCTTGTCCAGGATAGCACAATTATTAAATATTATATGCTTGACGGTACTGCTATAGATGTATCTCTTGAGAGCGTTCATTACAATGACTCAATTGAAAATCTTCAATGGCAAGTAATGAAATCAATTTATAATGATGGTGAAGACGAGTATAATTCTCGAGAATTAGTATATATCTTATTTGATTCAGATTTGGTTATTAGAGAGATTAGGTTTTTAGACTTACATACAAAAAAACCTTATAAGCAAAAACTAATTAAGGCTATTAAATGCACAGAGAATAATTGGCATGCTGATTCTAAATCCGATTGGTATCTGTATCGTTACGTTCAGAGGATTATATGATGCAGGCTCAAGTGCCAAAACAAGATGCAAAGGTACAAAAAAAATGCACATTTGCAACTTTTCCGGAAGAAAAATTACAGTTTAGTGCATTTTTTAGGTGAAGCAGTGTCTGCGCCTGCTTGCACGGGGAGTGTCTACAGGCGTTTGCTTGCGTCATAGGAGAACAGGTTTTCTCAGCTACAGCCTCTTCGAGGCGTCGTAGCTCTCGATGGTCTTGGATTGGATCAGCACCGTGGTGTCGCCGCGCTGGACGTAGGAGGAAGAGGTAGTGACGGTGCGGGTGACGTTGCAGCCCGTCAGCATCACCGACAGCCCGATAGCCAACGCCGTCAGCAAGGGCAGGAGGATTTGCTTTACATACTTTTTCATTGTAGTAGTTTTTAGAGGGTCAACAATTAACAACCATTATCATCCATTTTTTTCGAAAATAAACCTACATCAACCCCGAGTTTGTCAGTAGCACTTACGTGCATGGCGTCTTAGTCGTCTAAGCCTTCCTCCAAGCGAGCTTGCAGAACGCTTACCCACCTAATCCACCACTCTGCGAGTTCCTGCCAACCTCGGCAATGTACATAGATAAACCGAAACCCATCCGGCCCCCCAACCCCCTGAAGGGGGAGGAGGGGTTAGGGCTTGCTGAACGCGAGGTTACGGGTTCGTCTGGTCGTACTCGGCGGCACACTCGTGCCAGAGGTACTGGTACAGGGTCTTGTAACCCGTCTCTTTCTGCGCATTGAAGGCGGCAGTGTCGGCAGCGATGGTCGAGAGGTTCTTCCTGCGCACAGCCACTGCCCGGACGATAGCACCAAATCGCTGACGTGCCAGGGTCTCGTCGGAGGTGACTGGAGTGGAGCGTTTGTACGCATCGGCCTCCTTGACGTAAGCACGGGTGCAGTTGGGGTTAGTGGTCGGTGCCTCGCGGTGCGTGCCGATCAGATAATCGCCGTGCGAGTGTCCGTCCTGTTTCTTGGGCTTGCTCAGTGCGCCCTTGACATAATCGATTGCTGAGTTCCATTTAACTAATGCCATAATCTTTCGGCGTTGCCTAAGCGGTTATCGGTTACGGGTTATCGGTTACGGGTTACGGGTTACCGGTTACCGGCTTTTGGCTCATCTCCACGCCGCGGGAGGGGTTAAGTATTTCAAAGATCGCTGCTATCCGGTAGCATGCCTGACACGCTCAACCGAAAAGCGATGCAAAGATACGGCAATCTTTCGGCATTTCCAAATTTCTGCCTTCGCTAAAGTCATCACGGTGACTTTTTCGCCAAATCGTAGCCCGCGTAATCCGACAAATCCATCACTTCGGTTATATATAGCCATTCCCGCGCATTCAGGGCGTGGCAGTATTTCTTGCCGAAACGCCGGTTTTTCTTCCAGCCGCAGAGCAACGTGTTCAGTCCTCGGATGCCTACTTTGGCACCTATGGCACGGTCAAGGTTCCGTGCGAGTTGTATTTTGGTGATTCGTTCCATAACAAACATTGATAAAGGTTCGACAAAACTACGATAAGACCCCGACAAAGTCTGCCGTTTTTGCCCGTGACGGCAGTTTCCTCCGCGTGTTGTAGTACGCTTGCAGGATGAACTTCCGCAGCTGTTCATCGTTGTCGGTGAGGTGGCAGTACTTTCCATAGAGACCGGCGACGCGTTTCTTGATAGCGCTGCGTTGATCGATGGCTTCGCGCATGTCGCCCATGGCTACTTGAATATCTGCTGTGCACCGTTCGATGACGCGTTGCGGTCGCGGCAGATCATCGTCGACCAAGGGCTTGAAACAGACTACCGTCTGCCCTGACGGAAGTGTGCGAAAAACAGCGTTCCCATACGTCCCTGACAGCGCTTGCACCGGCTGACCGGGTTTGAATGTCACTCTTGCCATGGCTTGAAGTCTCCTAATATCTGCATGTTAAACAATTCTGCTTCACGGCGCGTGTACAACCCGCCACTGCCGTTGTATATTGCCCTGACGATCGGCTCGTCGGGCAACGACCGCGCACCGTTGAGGTTCTGCGGCTCAGGTTCGGGAAAACGCTGCACCCAAAAGAAGGGATTCTCCTTAGGCGCACCATGCTCGGTGAGGAACTTGCTCATCGCTAACCGCGCGACTTTGCTGCGTTCGCGCCATTGAGTGAATGTTACCGACTTCCTGCCCTGCGCTAACTCCGAACTCTGAAAATGACTCCAGTACTCAGTGCTGAACTGCCCGTATAATTGATTGTTATCCATAATTATAAAATCTTAATTTTCCGAACTCCGAACTCCCAACCCTATTACTTATAGGTTAAGAGTTCAGAGTTTAGACTATTTAATTTCTTTTTTTGGTTCTTTTTTTCTTTACCGGGTGCTCCCGGCAGAGCGCTCAGCCATGCGGATGCTCCCGGCAGAGCAATCAGCTTACACGAACGCGATGGTGAATCCTCGCTTGATTGACTCGGAGTCGGCGTACTGTAGTTCGAGGGACTTGCCTACACCTTTCATCTCGGCGCGGCGTGCCTTGATCTCGCGGTCGAGCTGCGCACACTTGGCGTGCAAGGCTTTGTACATGTCGATGTTCACATCCTTGATCTGGGTGTTCTGCTCCCATGTGTACGATGTCGGCCGACGCACCACGATCTTGATGCCGTTGTACTCGACGGTGCCCGTGAAGTCTTTCGGCAGTCCGCGCTGGCGGATAAGCTCGCGCACAGCTTCTTCTACTTGCGGACGCAGGGCGTCGATGGTTGCTTTACTCTCGTTCTGGCTCAGCACGGCGCTGAACATCTGGTCGATTACTTCAAAATTGATTTTTGCCATAATTGTTGTTGTTTAATAGGTTAAAAATTACGGCTACCGGTAGCCTTGGTTTGAAGACACCCCACTGCATGGTATTTGTGGGGGCCCCGTTTGAAATTTCGATGCAAAAGTACGGCGTTGGGGGCAAAAAAGAAACGACAAGTGTCGCCATCTTGTCGCCTTTTGTCGCCTTTTGCAATTTTCGTATGATTTTGGGCCGAAATTGCTCCGATTTTAGTGTCTTTGGATGTTTCTTCCGAGCGATTTGACATCCACCACCCACCCGAACTCGTCCGCGAGCCTGTCGCACAGCTCCCTGCGTGAGTGCGTCGCGCAATAGGTCTTGAATATACTGTCTTTCTGCTTGCGCTGGTCGATATACTCGCGCACGGCATTGTAGTCGCCCTCCACCGGGTACATCGCCGGGAGATACGAGTGGCTGGACAGTTCTTCGATCTTGCTGGCATTGTTCGTCAGATCTGTTTGTGCGCCAAACATGTCGTTGTACGCCTCATCGAGTTGGCGGATCAGTTTGTCGCACGCTTTTCTTGACAGGACGAGCGATTGTTTGGGCTGTGCCGTATTGC
>JAFXSS010000161.1 GCA_017525455.1 Paludibacteraceae bacterium | reverse complement strand
TTTTCAACGGCAAAATCAAATACCGGCGGTACATATCCTGCCATCTCATGCCTGCCGTCAAGCAACGAAGAAAACGCTTTCAGATAACCGTATTCCTCGCCATGCCGCACTACCAGCACGCCGAACATCTTTCCCTGCCTGTGCAATTCCGACTCCGGATGACAGGCCATATAGGCATGCACCTTTCTGATCACCTCTTCGGCAGCTGCTCGTGCCCAAGGGTGGGGCATACTGCTAAAGGGCGATGCCATGCATCGTGGCGGCGGACCAGCTACTTCAGGCGGTAATATGTGATATTTTTCGGACAATTGAAGAAACTCATTTTGTGCGACTTAGGCGGACGACGTCCCGCATGGTAGATCTGCTTCAGATGCTCGCAATCCGAGAAACACATATCCGGCCAACGCTTCACACGCTTGCCTACATACACCGTCTCCAGACTCGCACATCCGTAAAAAGCCATATCGTCTATCCAGCGCAATGTGCCAGGCAAGCGAATCTCCCGTAGTTGCGTACAATTCATAAAAGCCTGAAAACCCATCTCGCGCAAGCCTTCCGGCAGCGATACCTCCTTTAGAAAATGGCAGTACCGAAAAGCCTGGTCGTCCAGACGAGTGACTTGATAGTCGCGCCCTTCGTATCGAACCGTCTCCGGCACAACTACCTCTGTATATGCCCGATACACCGAATCCGTAGGATCCGAGATGACCTGCGCCGTACGTTTGCCGGTCAGTTCATACCACAAACCGTTCGACTCAAACTGCTGCGCCGGCATTCCCAATGCCACGCAACATACTGCCAAGATCAGAAAATAACGTTTCATACTGCAAAAATACTACAAATTTTCCATATATGCAAATATCCTTGCAATATTTGTGCCAAAAAAAACAAATGCTACTCTCACGAGCAGCATTTGCCGAGTATGAAAAAATTCCTTTTGTTATAAACGTCACGTTTGCAACGCTTATCTTGTTGGGTTCTTTCGATACCCTGAATTTTTTAACTCATTTATTATTTATTAACCTAACTAAAAAAAGTGTCTTATTTATACAGATAGCGCTTGATCGAACGCTTCGGAGTCTTCTCAAACTCCTCGGTAACCAATTCGATAGCAGTCAGTTGACTGTACTGCGGCAATTCTTTGTTCAGCTCAGCACGGTTCTGCTCCATCAGTTGGGTCATGGTCTGTTCGCCCAGCACTTTCTTGCCTTCCGGCGAGTTGTCAGGGTAAACGAGTGCTACCAGTTTACCTTCGCGCTCCAGCACAATCGACTCAACGACGCAAGGCATGTTATTCAGTTTATCCTCAATCTCCTCCGGGTAGATATTCTGACCGGAAGGACCCAGAATCATGTTCTTCGAGCGGCCGTGAATGAAGATGTTACCCTCTTTGTCCAGTACGCCCAGGTCACCCGTACGCATCCAGCCATCTTCGGTGAATACGGCCTTGGTAGCCTCTTCGTTCTTGTAGTAACCTACCATCACGTTGATACCCTTCACCTGGATCTCACCGTCCTTGCTGTACGGATCTTCGGAGTCGATACGCACGTGGCATTGCGGAATCTCCTTACCGCAACTGTGGAAGCGGAAGTTGTACCAGTCTTCGTAGGAGATCAGCGGACCGCACTCGGTCATACCGTAACCTACACAGTACTGATAATTAATATCTTTCAGTACGCGTTCTACTTCGCCGTTCAGGGCTGCACCACCGATGATGAGGTGACGAAGCTGGTTGCCGAAGGCCTTGTCCAGACCTTGTTTTACCTTGCCTCGAATGACGTTCTTGATTCCCGGCACTTTCCAGAGGAACTTCATCATCGGGCTGCTGATCTGCGGCAACACTTTCTTCTTGATGATCTTCTCGATCACCAGAGGCACCGTCAGAATCATGAACGGACGCACCTCGGCAAAGGCCTTCATAAGCGCCGATGGAGTAGGAGCCTTGGTCAGGAAATATACCTGCGAACCATCGCAAACCTGATACAGGAACTCAAACATCAGTCCGAACATATGGGCTATAGGCAACATACTCAGTACGCGATCGCCTTTCTTATGAGGAATACGTATACATGCAAACTCTACATTACCGCTCAGGTTCAGATTTGTCAGCATCACGCCCTTCGGATTACCCGTCGAACCGGATGTGTAGTTGATCAATGCCAACTCATCAAAGTTGTCGGTCGGATAGCTCACATGCTCCGGCTTTACGCCCTCCGGGAACTTCTTTGCAAACAGCGCATCTACCTCATCATAAGCTTTTTGAGCCTTGTCGGTAGCAGCGATGATGCTGAAGTCGTCCATGAAGATAGTTGCCTTGAGCTTCGGCATCTGCGTAGCATCGATCTTCTTGCGTACGTTCGGACCTACATAGAGCAGATCAGCCTCCGAGTGATTCACCAAGCCATGTATATCTTCTCCGGTGAAATCGGGCAGAATGCTGACTACTGCCGCGCGATAGGATTCTATCGCTGAGAAGAGCAGACCGCAGTTGGCACAGTTTCTTCCGGCCAGAGCGATCTTATCACCAGGTTTAATACCCAAGGCTTCAAAGGTGACGTGCAGTTTCTCAATCTGAGTTGCCAAATCACCATAGGTGTACGAATTATCGCTATCTATGTCCTTGAGTGCCAACATATCCCATTGCAACTTGATGGTCTCCTGGAGATATGCTAAATAATGTTTTGTTGCCATATGAATAGGACTTATTTTTTCTAAATTTCTGTTTCTTTTATGCGGTCTTTTTCAAAACCGGATGCAAAATTACTGCTTTATATTCGAACTATCGTTCAAAAACGACAATAATCTTAATTTTGACCCGATTTTATCAATTTATACAAGCCGTGATACGTGCGTTTGAGCAGGTCGAAGTCCATTTTCGCCCCGGTCAGTCCGCTATCATAGCTGTTCTTGATGTGGGCAAACATGATAGCCGTCAGTTCGGCATCGATGTCACGACGTATATCGCCCGTACGTTGTCCGTAGTTGATGGCGCGTCGCCAAAGGTCCAGTTCCTTCAGAGCCAGCCGTTGTGCCTTGCGGCGCAGCGAAGGAAAACGAGTATAGGCGTCAAACATCAGGTTGTTGACGTTGCTCGTGTTCACGCGCTTGTCCTCAAACTGCAGCAGGGCAGCTTGCAGGCTGTCCAGATAGCGTTCCATGGCGCCGATCATCTCGTCCATCGTGACGTTTTCCGGTAACTGTAGCGCAGCCTGCTTGGGTTGCAGAAAATAACGTTCCATGCAGGTCTGGAAGAGTTCCTCCTGATCCGAGAAGTAGTAGTAGAGCGTACCGCGCCCCATGTCCAGCGCGTTCTGCAGGTCGGTGATGCTCGTCTGGCCAAAGCCCTGCAACGCATACAGCTCCATGGCCTTGCTGATGATATATTCGCGTCGGTCCTTCATGCTTTATCCCTTCTCGGCTTGCGCTTGTTCATAGCGGTTCAGCGCATCGCGCATCAGTAGTCGTCCCTGGTCGATGATCTCTTCGGCCTTGTCGAAGTCAAAGGTATTGAAGGCGTACTGCGGCATGACAGCATGTACATCGGGTGGGGTAAGACGCAGGCTGAGCAAGGTATTC
>JAFXSS010000160.1 GCA_017525455.1 Paludibacteraceae bacterium | reverse complement strand
CCATCACAGCTATCGCTAATAAACTAATCCGCCAAGCGTTCGCAGTTGTTACCAACAATCGACCATATATAGATGGATATGTATCATCATTAGCATAAAAAATCATTTTTTTTGTTACTTTTTTAATATAGTTCGTCCATTTCAGGGCGATACTATCGCCCGCTTAACTCCGTCCATTTTGCGTGCATTGCATGCGCGCCGTCCCGCAATCACACCTCGTCCGTCACACAGTCACAGAATCCTCAACAATCCCCCACCGAACCTTTACCGAACCCTTATCATTTGATAA
The DNA here is from genome assembly GCA_017525455.1 of Paludibacteraceae bacterium. Taxonomy (GTDB): domain Bacteria; phylum Bacteroidota; class Bacteroidia; order Bacteroidales; family Paludibacteraceae; genus Colicola. The sequence goes on along the minus strand of JAFXSS010000160.1, from coordinate 13,617 downwards.
CCACAACATACCCATAAGACAACCATAGGATAAAAGCCCTATTCTTACTTTTATTGCCTTATACTATATAATACATAGTATTATATACTTCTTCTCATATTATGGCGTTCAAAGAGCCTTAGTCAATTGGGCTTCCGGATGCAAACAAGCAGAGTGTGAAAAAAAATCCCGCAAATCCTTGTAATTGTGGGATTTTTTTTGTACCTTTGCGTTCGGAATGCAAGACTTCTACAACTATGAAAATCGAACAAGGACTAACCGAAATTTCACCAGCTTTGTACAACTTTCAACAGTACGACCTTCTATACGTATTTTTGCTCATTTTATGGGCACACAAGTCACAATTCCGACAAAAAGCACAACAATAAGCAGAAAAAGTCGATTTTTTTTGCAAATGTGGTATTTTTTTTGTAACTTTGTAGGCTCAATTTGCGAAAATGCATATAATGCATAAGTCCGAGATAGATATAATCACCTTGGGGTGCTCAAAGAACCTTGTAGATGCAGAGCGCGTAATGCGGCGGCTGGAAGTCGCCGGGTATACGTGTGTGCATGACAGTGCCAATCCGAAAGGCGAGATTGCAATCATCAATACCTGCGGGTTCATTGGCGATGCCAAAGAGGAAAGCATCAACATGATTCTGGAGATGGTGGAACGAAAGAAACACCGTCAACTGCGTCAATTGTATGTCATGGGCTGTCTCAGCCAGCGATACATGCAAGAACTGACCTCTGAGATTCCCGAGGTGGACGGCTGGTACGGCAAGTTCGGCTACGACAACCTCATCGACAGACTCACGCAGTCCATCTCCCTTCTAAGCAAAGAAAGTGCTGTATTAGGCACATGTGCACCCTACGAACGCACAATAACCACACCGGGACACTACACATACATCAAGATCTCCGAGGGCTGCAACCGCTTCTGCTCATATTGCGCCATACCGCTTATCACCGGCAGACATCAGTCGCGACCGATGGATGAGATTCTAAGCGAAGTGCAGTGGATGGTCACCCAAGGTGTGAAAGAGTTCAACGTCATTGCACAAGACCTCTCGTCTTACGGCCTCGACATCTACCACGAGCATCGTTTGGCGGAACTCATCGACCGCATGGCGCTAATCGAAGGCGTGAAGTGGATACGGTTACACTACGCCTACCCTACGGATTTTCCGTTCGACATACTGCCCGTGATGGCCAAACATCCGAATGTATGCAAATATATGGATATAGCCCTGCAGCATTGCACCGATCATATGCTCAGTCTTATGCGACGGCACATAACCGCTGCAGAACAGGATGCCCTACTCGATTGCATACGACGCGAGGTGCCGGGTATAACACTGCGCACAACGCTGATGGTCGGACATCCCGGTGAAACAGAGGAGGATTTTGAGGCACTCAAGGCATGGGTACGCAAGCAACGATTCGACCGAATGGGCGCATTCGCATATAGCGACGAAGAAGGAACGTATGCCAACAAGCATTACAAGGACGATATTCCTCAAGAAATAAAAGACCGCCGGCTGGACGAGCTGATGCTTATCCAAGAGCAGATTGCCGCCGAAAAGAGTGAACAGAAAGTTGGCACCGTCCGACGCGTGATTATCGACCGTACTGAAGGCGACTATTTCATCGGTCGAACCGAAGCGGACTCGCCAGAGGTAGATTGCGAAGTCCTAATCAAAGGCGATAGCAAAAAGACCGAAGCCATGCGAGTAGGCGAATTCTACGATATAAAGATTACAGGCTATGAAGGCGTCGACCTCTACGGCGAAGCAGATCGTCCAAGCAAAGCGAGATAAGGAAGTTAAAGCCTTAAATTTGAAATCCTTTAGAATATGAACAACAAAGATCTTATACAATCCGTGTCGCAAAAGGCGGCACTGACCAAGCAGGCAACGGAACAATTGCTGCATCAGACCGTGCGCATCATCACCGACACGCTCAAAGAAGGAGGCGATGTGAAGATACAACACTTCGGCACACTGGAAGTGCGTGCACACCAGGCACGTACAGTAACCAATCCGTGTAACGGCAAGAAGACACAGATTCCTGCCAAGGATGTGTGGACATTCAAAGCCAACCCGCGTCTTAAGGATGCTGTTAACAAATCGTAAATGACTAAATCGTAAATGACTATATGGCAGAGCATTTGACATTAGTTTCACTGCGCCGCGCATTGAGCGCACAGGGCAAAGTTAGCGAGAAAGTTGCTGATGACTTCCTGAATGCCCTGTTGGGCAGTATTCAAGAGGGCTTGCAGCAAAGCGGTAGCGTGACCGTCAACGGGCTGGGCACATTCAAGTTGCAAGATATGCCTGCACGTGAAAGCATGAATGTCGTGACAGGTGAGCGGTTCACAATCGCCGGGTACAAGAAAGTTGTGTTCGTCGCAGGAAACAGCCAAAAAACAGAATACAAAAGTCGCAAAGCAGAGACAGGCGGTGAAATCGATCCCATCCGTAAACTCGGCGAACAAGCCGAGGAGATCAAAGGTATTCTCAGCGAACTCGGTGCTATGACAACAGCCGATAATCTGCCGGTGACTGATGAACAGCCATTGGTTGAACCCAAACCGGTTGAACCCAAACCGGTTGAGCCTGAGCCTCAGTCTGCTGAACCCGAGCCAGATAATTCCGAGCCCGCGGAGCCCAAGCCTATTGAGCCCGAACCTCTGCCCGTAGTGGTTCAGGACAAACCACAGTCCGACGAGCCGAAGTCAGATAAACAGAAAGGACAGACCAAACCGTTCAACCCATGGCTGACAGGTCTGATAACCATTGGCGTATTTGCCATGTTGCTAATCATTGCTTACTTTGTCCTGCGTCACCGGATTGTGACTTGGGCAGACGGAATGCGCTCCAATATCGAGCAACGTGTGAACGCCAAACCCGATGCTAACACTACAACCGAAGTGCAAGCGGTTATCCCTGACGAACAAGCAGGCGCACAAAAAGAATCAGAAGAGCCGCAGCCTGTAGAGCCTGAGCAAACCGCTCAACCTGCACAAGCTACACAACCCGCGCCTACAACAGCACAGTCCTATTTCGATGACGCACAACGGACATTCACCGAGTTCCAAGCCGATGAGGTAGTGGCTCAGGACAGCCGTTTGGCATGGATAGCCAAGAAAAGGTATGGCGAGAAAGCATACTGGGTATTTATCTACGAAGCCAACCGCGACAAACTGAAGAATCCCGACCAGGTGCTGACCGGCATGCAACTGCACATACCCAAACTTCCGGCCGAACTCAAGAATCCCAATGCCCCCGAAACCAAAGCACTGCTGGAACGGTTAAGCAATAAATACAAGTCAAACTAAATTTGATTTATTAAATCATAAATTTGAAATCCCAAACAATCCATATTGAAGGTGCACGGACTAATAACCTCAAGAATGTGAGCGTGGATATTCCCCGCAACAAGATGGTTGTAATCACCGGCGTGAGCGGTAGCGGTAAGTCATCGTTGGCATTTGATACACTCTATGCTGAAGGTCAACGCCGGTACGTAGAAAGCCTTAGCGCATACACACGGCAGTTCCTCGGACGTATGCAAAAGCCCGATGTGGACTCAATCGATGGCATTCCGCCGGCCATAGCCATTGAGCAGAAAGTCAGTTCGCGCAACCCGCGTTCAACTGTAGGTACGGTCACAGAGATTTACGATTATCTCAAACTTCTCTTCGCGCGTGCCGGCACTACAATCTCGCCGGTAAGCGGCAAAGAGGTCAAACGACATACCGTAGCCGACGTGCTCAACCATCTGCGCTCATTGCCCAACGGCACAAAAGTGATGCTGCTGGCGGCAGTCTGCAATCAGCAAGCAGGCAATAAGCAGCCGGCAGCCGGCGAACTGCAGGAAGCGGATAACTTACAAGCAAAAGCCACGGCATGGATAAGCGAAGGATACTCGCGACTGTTACATGTCCTCAGCGACGGCAGTGCCGACATTCTTCGTCTGAGCAATAGTCTCAGTCCGGACTTAATGGCAGATCTGCAGAACGTATATCTGCTTGTTGACCGAATTGTAGCAGATGGCCAGCAGGCAACAGAAAACCGCTTTGCCGACTCTGTGCAGACGGCATTCTTCGAGGGAAAAGGCGAATGTGTACTGCGTACTGAACTGCCTGTAGATATCGAGTCAGAGGAAGACAAACGCATACAAATGGCCCATTTCTCCGAACGTTTCGAGGCAGATGGCATACAGTTCGTTGAACCAACCGAACACCTGTTTAACTTCAACAACCCGCTCGGAGCTTGTCCTACTTGCAACGGTTTCGGAAATATCATAGGCATTGATGTAGATCTGGTAGTGCCCGACAAATCCAAGAGCATCTACGAAGATGCTATAGCCTGCTGGCGCGGTCAGAAGATGAGTGCTTGGCGCGATGAACTTATCCGTCATGCTGCAGAGTTTGACTTCCCTATCCACACACCGTTCTACGCTCTCACACCCGAACAGAAGCAACTTATCTGGATTGGCAACGAGTATTTCCGCGGTTTGAATGATTTCTTCCGCATGCTGGAAAAAGATCAGTACGCCAAGATTCAATACCGTGTGATGCTTGCCCGTTTCAAAGGCAAGACAACCTGCCCTGACTGCCGGGGAATGCGATTGCGGAAAGAAGCCGAGTACGTCTGGGTGGGAGGCAAAAGGATTACCGACATCGCCGCTATGCCCGTAAGCGAGGTCATGGAATGGGTTCACGGATTGGAGGAAAGCATCAAACAACAGACATCAGATAACAACAACCTGGCTGGTATGGGCGAACTGTTGGCAGAGATTCATAGCCGACTGCAGTTCATGAAAGATGTAGGACTGAGTTACCTCAGCCTCAACCGAATGGCTTCGAGTCTGTCAGGTGGCGAGAGCCAGCGTATCAACCTTGCCAAATCATTGGGAAGCAGTCTGGTAGGATCGCTGTACGTGCTGGACGAACCGTCAATCGGTTTGCACGCACGCGATACACAGCGTTTGATCCACGTACTGCATGAGTTACGTGATCTGGGCAACACCATTGTAGTAGTGGAGCACGATGAGGATATCATGATGGCTGCGGACTATATGATTGAGATTGGCCCGAAAGCAGGCACTCACGGCGGAGAGATAACATACGTGGGCAAACCGCGCTTGCAGGAGTTTCCATCTGTCATACCGCCGCAACGCAGACCTTGGAGCAATTACATCGAAATCGTCGGTGCTGCTGAAAACAACTTGCAGAACCTGAACGTCAAGTTCCCGTTGGGCGTACTCACGGTCATCACAGGTGTAAGCGGCAGCGGCAAGTCATCGCTCGTGAGCAAAGTTCTCTACCCTGCTCTAAAGAAACATTACGGCGGTATAGCAGCCGAACATACTGGCGACTACGGCAGCCTGCGTGGCAGCATGCACCTGCTGAAGGATGTGGAGTTCGTTGACCAAAACCCGCTCAGCAAGTCATCGCGCTCGAACCCGGTAACCTACATGAAGGCTTTTGATGAGATTCGTAAGATCTTTGCCGACCAGCAGGCCTCCAAGCAGATGGGATTCACGCCCGCGCATTTCTCGTTCAACACCCCGGGTGGTCGCTGCGAAGAGTGCCAGGGAGAAGGCACAATCACAATTGAGATGCAGTTCATGGCGGATATAGTTATCGAGTGTGAGCACTGCCATGGTATGCGATATAAGAAAGACGTGTTAGAAGTTACTTTCGGCGGCAAAAATATCTATGACGTATTGAACATGACAGTGGACGAAGCCATCGACTTTTTCTTAGAATACGGCTGTCCGAAAGTAGTCAAACTGCTCAAGCCTTTGCAAGACGTAGGTATAGGTTACGTCAAGCTTGGTCAGTCCAGCAGCACGTTGTCAGGAGGTGAAAGCCAGCGTGTGAAGTTAGCCTCGTATCTGGCACAAGAGGGACACGCACCCATGATGTTCATCTTCGATGAGCCAACCACTGGTCTGCACCATCAAGATGTTCTTGTACTGCTTAATGCCCTTGAGCGATTGATAAGCAAAGGACACACGGTGGTTGTTATCGAGCACAACCCCACACTGATCATGGCTGCCGACCATATAATCGACCTTGGTCCCGAAGGCGGCAAGCAAGGCGGACGTATTGTAGTGGAAGGCACACCTGAGCAAGTAATGGCCTGCGAACAAAGTTATACTGGTAAAGCATTAAAGAATTGGCTCTAAGCATTGAAAACATAGTTAAGGAGTATTCCTCCAAGCCGATCTTGGCTGGTATCACGTTTCTGGTTAATAAGCGCGATCGCATTGCTCTTGTCGGCAAGAACGGTGCGGGCAAGACCACCTTGCTTCGTCTGATAGCAGGCGAAGAGACTCCCACCGGCGGACATATCAGCCGTGACAGCGACATGACTATCGGTTATCTGCCGCAACACATGATTCACAACGAAGGTACAACACTGCGCGAGGAGGTGGATACGGTGCGCGACAAGCAGGATCCGAAGAGCATTGGCCAAATGGAGCGCGTGTTGCTCGGCTTAGGATTTGAACGTACGGACTTTGAGCGTCCGTGCAACGAATTCTCTGGCGGATGGAGGATGCGTATCGAGTTGGCTAAGATTCTACTACAGCAACCGGATCTCTTATTATTGGACGAGCCAACCAATCACTTGGACATCGAATCTATTCAATGGTTGGAGGACTGGATCAAGGCTGCACCCTGTGCTGCAATCATCGTCAGTCACGACCGCGCGTTCATCGACAACGTCACGACCCGCACCATAGAAATATCGTTAGGAAAGATTTACGACTACAATGTTCCTTATTCCCAGTTCGTAACCCTGCGTCAAGAACGGCACGAACAACAGGTTCGCGCCTATGAGAACCAGCAGAAGATGATTAAGGATACTGAGGAGTTCATCGAGCGTTTCCGATACAAAGCCACAAAAAGTGTGCAGGTACAGAGTCGCATCAAGCAACTCAGCAAACTCGAACGTCTGGAAGTAGACCTGGAAGACAACAGTCGTCTGAGGATGAAGTTCCCGCCCGCACCGCGAAGTGGTGACTTTCCGGTTATAGCTGATGACGTACGCAAGGCGTTCGGCAGTCACGTTGTATTCGATCACGTGACATTTACCATCCGTCGAGGAGAAAAAGTGGCATTTGTCGGCAAGAACGGTGAGGGCAAGACCACTCTGGTGCGATGTATAATGAACGAACTGACAGACTACTCCGGTATACTGAAGATCGGGCATAACGTAAAGATTGGATACTTTGCGCAAAACCAGGCATCGCTACTGGATGGCGAACTCACCGTGTTTGATACAATTGACCGCGTGGCCACCGGTGACATTCGCACACGCATCAAGGATATATTGGGAGCATTCATGTTCGGCGGCGAGGCGATAGACAAACGCGTGAAGGTGCTGTCAGGTGGCGAGCGCAGTCGACTGGCAATGATACGATTGCTACTCGAGCCTGTTAATCTGCTGATACTTGATGAGCCGACAAACCATCTGGACATGCGCAGCAAGGATGTGCTGAAAGAGGCCTTGCAAGCGTTTGATGGTACGGTTATACTGGTAAGCCACGATCGTGACTTTCTCGATGGCATCGTTAGCAAAGTGTATGAGTTTGGCGGTGGCAAGGTGCGCGAACATCTGGGAGGGATATATGACTGGTTGCAATATAAGCGCGCCGCACGAATCAACGATGCTGATAAGGCAATCGACCTTGCGCTCCAAGGTAATAGTCAGAAAACTTCGCTTAAGGAAGAAAGACAGTCTTCGACACAAAGCAACGGTGCTGCAGATTATGCAGCGCAAAAAGCCAAAGCTGCTGAACTGAGAAAAGCACAAAAAGCTGTTAGCCAAGCGGAAGAAGACATAAACAAATTGGAGCAGCAAATTTTGGATATAGAACAGATTCTGGCTGAAGTTGAGGGTCAGTCACCTGAGAACTTTGAGAAGTACAACCGGCTGAAACGCTCACTGGAGCAACGAATGTATGAGTGGGAGATACTAAGCGAACAGTTGCAGGCACTGGAATAGATTTACCCTTGGAGCATTATAAAACAAATATCTAAATGCTCAATTAAATGAACCGCGGTGAAGTAGATCGTTTGACTGTAGGGATATAAGAAATGGTAAATAGCCAAAGGTAAATGGTTTTATGGACGAAATTATCAATTACATCAAGACATGGCTTTTGTACGGTAATGCCGACGAAGCGCAGAACATCGGTTACACCGATGACGAGCGGGTATGGCCAAAGTACAAGGTAGTGATTGTGCCCAACGGGCACTTGGGTAAAGATATCGTTTTGCCTGATATGAACGCACCGAGAGCGGAAGAGTGGTCACCGGACAATGAGCCGGAGAAGATGACATACATCATTCGTACTGACTTGATATACAACACGTTCTTCTTCATATCACGTGCAGAAGAAATTATCAACACCCGTCGCGATGAGCATGGGCGATTTATCGCAGCCTACTCTATTTTGGGCAAACGTAACAGACTAATGGTGCCTACATTGGATGAGTATGCGCGACTGCTGACCAAACTTCTCGGGTTGCTCTTGCCTCCGTCGGGGTTCTCACACATTTATCTTACACACGACATCGATACTATTGCCCAGTACCGCCATCTACGCGGAGCATTGGGCGGCATTTGGCGCGGAGAATGGCGACAGGTATTGCGATCATGGAGAGATATTGACGACGACCCTGCATTCACTTTTCCCTGGCTCATTGAGCAGGACAACCATGTTCCGTTGGCAGAGAAGATATTCTTTGTCAAGCACTCGTTCGGCAAGGGCTACGACTACCCGCAATATAACCATCATAGCCCGGATGCCTATAGGCTTCGCCGATTCCTGGAATGGAACAAAGTGACCATAGGCTGGCATAGTTCGTATTATGGCGTAGGCAGTATCGAGCAGCGCAGCAAGCGACGCGATGAGTTATCCATCCACCGATCGCATTACCTGAACTGCTCGATAGAGAATATGCGCAAACTTGTAGAACTCGGTATTACCGATGATTTTACAATGGGGTTTGCTGACCACGCCGGATTCCGTTTGCAGACTTCGCGCGCCGTACTATGGATTGACCCCGAGCGTATGCAACTCACTGAGCTTGTGTTGCATCCTCTAACTGTCATGGATGTCACGCTCAGCAACGCCAACTACATGAATCTGAATGAAGATGAAGCTTACTACTGTTGCCAGAGACTGATAGAAAAGGTACGTATGCATAACGGTGAACTGTGTCTGTTATGGCACAACAGCAATATCAATTCCAACACGTATCATCGCTCATTATACCCGCAAATACTGGCTCTGCTGTCCTGATGACTCCAAGTTTGCTCATATTATGCGACCCGTTCACATCGCCGGCATACACGCCACGTCTGCGATGTTGGTGCGATTATTTAACAGCACAGGGATGGCACATCGATTTGTACACCGAGCAGGGCGAGAGGCTCACATTCAAGCACAACTACCCCATTCATGAGATTTGCGTCTACCGTAGCCAATCAACCATCGAATGGGCAATCAAGAGCATCTGGAGTCTGCTGACTGACTGGCGCAACCGATACTTTTCGCGCAAGGTGAGAAGTGCTATTGCTAACCGGCACTATGATGTTGTGTTGTGCTGCACCTTCTCTACGTTTCCACTGCGTGCGGCATATGACATAGCATGCGAACGCCATATACCTTTGCATGTTGACCTGCGCGATATAGATGAGCAAGCACCAAATGCCCAATACCAAAGCCATCGTCAGTGGTGGGTACGTCCGCTTAGGCGGTGGTATAGTCGGACAAATATTCGCCGACGCAACCGGGTTCTTCGCAAGGCCGATGCTATATCCTGTGTATCGCCGTGGCATAAGCAATTTCTGAGCACATTCAACACCAATGTTTCACTCATCTACAACGGATATGATGCCACAATCTTTGCCCCGCAAGACCAATGCTCCGAGGCATTTGAAATAGCATATGTCGGTCGCGTGTATGAGCAACAAATGCAAGATCCTACCTTGCTGCTTGAAGCATTACAGACAATTGACATTGACCTGCATGTATCGTGGTACACTGATGCCGTTGGCAAGTCGCGCATTCAGCGGTTAGCCAAACAATATGGTGTAGAAAGATGGATGCATTATCACGACTATGTGCCTACTGAACAAGTGCCGGACATTCTGCATCGGGCATCTATACTGCTCGTGTTGTCCAACAATGCCGCCGTAAGCGGTGCACATGGTATTATGACTACCAAGTTCTTTGAAGCGTTGGGCGTAGAGAAACCGGTATTATGCGTTAGTAGCGACGAAGAGTGCCTGGCGCAAGTCATACGTGATACCCATGCAGGGATGGCTGCTACCAATGTCGAGCAGGTGAAGGCTTTTATCCGTGACAAGTACATCGAATGGCAAACTGCAGGCTTCACACGGCAGGCGATTGATGAGAAACAAAAATGCCTGTTTACCAGGCAACATCAGGCACGGCAATTGGAGACTTTATTACGCACCCTTATACATGACTGACAAACATTATACACTGGTGGACATCTGTTGGACATTGTTTTACTCCAACACGACGTTTGACTTCCTGGATTTTGCGGTCAAGGATGCGGGTTACAGACGTCTGCGACGATTTGGAAGCACCTGGTTTGGCAAACGGCTCAACTTGCTGTTGTACAAGATGTTTCACTACGACTGGCTACGGGCGCGCTGCGTTCATTATCTGGCAGGATATACACATCAGCAATTGTATGATTTGGCGGAACAGTTCTATCGGTCATACTTACTGCCCCGACAGATACTGGAAATATGGAATCGCATGCCTGAATCCGGCATAGTGTTGGTTTCCGGCACGTTGGACATCATTGCCCGAACAGTAGCCCATCAGATAGGAGCGGAAGCTTACTATGCAACTGAAATGATATACAAAGATAACGTATTCACCGGTAAAATTCGCGACTTGTTGCTGACGAAATCATCGGCACTTCCGCAGTACCGTGATTACGACATTATAACGGATAACCTGACAGACATCGACCTTGTGCGTAAAGCCCGTCAGGCAACAATCATTCTCTATAACAACCGACCGCGTTGGGATGCCCTTTTGTCTACCGACGCTAACATCACATACATTGAAGCCGCAAGACAACGATATTAGACATAAGTATGCTCGAGAGTACATACCAAACGCGGTATTCTATATCCCGTTTGGCTATTACTATGCCGTACGATTAGGCACGGTATGGAAACTGTTGTCATGGATGCTGATATATATTATGCCTACAGCATTCTATTCTTGGCTAACCTTCAATGGGGAATGGTGGATGTTTGCCATCAACTATATGTTGCTACTGATTGCGGTATTCTCACTATATGAGTTAGGTTACATATTCAATGACACAGTTGCCATTCGGCGCGAAGAGCAACCGGCCATTCGGCTATATGAGCATAATTTCCGGCACTTCCGGCGCTACTCCAATCTGATTGTTATTGCACGTATTTTCTACGCTGTTCAGGCAATAGGTCTGTTGCGGGCACTGAATAACTCATGGCATACCTTCGACAACCAGCACTTGTGGTTAGTACGTGGCTGTATTGTTGCCATGCTACTGACATTTACCGCATATAACCTTTGGCGTAACAAATACAATGCTTGGCTATACCCGATACTTGTATTCTCGCGCTATCTACCCTATATGTTATTGTACCGCATTGACGGCTGGGGGATTCTGATGCTTTGGCTCTCGTTCCCGTGCGTAAACATGCTGGAGCGTTTCTCAATGCCAAAATATCGCTTCCACATCATGCGCAGAATCATTCCTACCGAGAACAGCAAGACGCTGTTCCGCGCAATATATTATTTGATTATACTGATAGTTCCTTTTATTCTGCCGGGTTCGTTTATTGAAACATACAAATACCTGGTGCCGTTAGAGATACTGTGTTTCTACCGATTGTTATTGCTTTTTGTTGTCAAACACCATCGCCCCAAGAATTATCTAAACGGTTAATACCACCATGAAAACCAACGATATAGTTTCATTGCTCCGTCAAGAGGTCGTGCCCGCTATCGGTTGTACAGAACCGATGTGCGTAGCGTTATGCGTGGCGCGAGCCAAAGAGAAGTTAGGTACTGAACCCGATGCCATCAACATAGAGGTAAGCAAAAACATTTACAAGAACGCCATGGGAGTTGGTATCCCTTGCACGGGAATGAGCGGCTTGCCTATAGCAGTTGCCTTGGGTGCAACCATTGGCAAGAGTGAATACATGTTGGAGGTACTACGCGATACCACGCCCGAGGCCGTAGAGTATGCCAAGCAATATATGCAACGCGTGCCTCCTCATATTATTATTGCTCACGACGCACCTGACATGCTCTATGTGCATGCAGTTACCGGCAGCAATGGCAGAACTGCTGAGGCTACAATACAGGGAAGTCACACATGCTTTGTGGATGAATTGGAAAGATTGGAAGATGCTAATATTTCTTCAGCGGCTTCTCAACCTGCTAATTATCAAATCTCCAACTTGCGAGAAGTGTACGAGTTTGCATTGAATGTGCCGCTGCAGGAGGTTGCATTCTTATTGGAAGGAGCCAAGATGAACATGGCAGCCGCAGAAAAATCATTCATGGGCAGTTACGGCCATGGTTTGGGCAGGTTGTTGCATACTGTGAGCAACCAACACTTGACTAATAGTTCGCACACGCAGATGTCGAACATCTTCGGCGACACGCTGTTTACTAAAATACTTTGTTACACATGCGGTGCTTGTGACGCTCGAATGTCCGGCGCGATGGTACCCGTGATGTCGAACTCCGGCAGCGGCAACCAGGGCATAAGTTGCTCCATTCCCGTCTATCTGTATGCGCTGGAGCATAATATGGACGAGGAGCAGACCTTACGTGCACTCACGCTGAGCAATCTGACTGTGGTATATATCAAGCAGTCACTAGGCAGATTGTCGGCTTTGTGTGGATGCGTGGTGGCTGCTACAGGCAGCGCAGCTGGACTGACATACCTGATGGGCGGTCAATACGACGAGGTGACATTTGCCATCAAGAATATGATTGCTAACATCTCCGGTATGATCTGCGATGGCGCCAAGCCTGCCTGCGCACTCAAAGTCACCAGTGGCGTAGCCACCGCCGTGCTCTCGGCATCGATGGCTATGCATCATTCGTTTGCCGAAGCAACGGAAGGTATAGTGGAAGATGATATTGACCGGACAATACACAATCTGACACGCATCGGACACGACGGTATGTGCCAGACCGATGACCTGATTATTGACATTATGACACACAAAGAATAATACCGTCAGCCATATTTGGCTGACATATCCCATACCACGTATGATTACAATAGAACAACTCAAAGACGTTCAGCAACGCGCTGACAAACTCAAGTCTTATCTCGCCATTGACGAGAAACGTATTCAACTCGAGGAGGAAGAACTGCACACCCAAGCACCGGGATTCTGGGAGGACGCCAAAGCAGCCGAAGCGCAAATGCGCAAGGTCAAAAGCTTACGCCGCTGGATTGAAGGTTATGAGGGCGTGCGTGCCGCCACGGCTGAACTCGAACTGGCGTTTGATTATTACAAAGAGGAGCTGGTGACCGAAGAAGAGGTG
>JAFXSS010000159.1 GCA_017525455.1 Paludibacteraceae bacterium | reverse complement strand
GTGGACTGCAGATGCCGACCACAGATTTCTATTCGAGCGGTTGTCCCGCAACACAACCGAGCGCAATGGGCAGCGCATCCCCCGTGCAATAACCTCTGCATCCATCGTGATAGAAGGTGTGCCGGCAGAAACAGATCCGTTGCAAACCGTGATGTGGACTATACTCGGTCACCCGCTCAGTCATATTGCCGAGCCAATAGCGGTAAGCGACTATATGAAATTCTGCAAGAGCCATAGCAACAAACATCGCACCATAGCGCGCATGAAAAATGGCGGACTGAACAGGCAAAAAGAGGAACGTATACGGCAGGATTCAGGGGAAAGAAGTAAGAAATCAGAGACCAAGTAAGAGATTAGGGATTAGATAGAGAGAAACAAAAAAGCGGAAAATGATTTCCGTTTTTTTGTGGTCCCACTAGGGCTTGAACCTAGGACCCCCTGATTATGAGTCAGGTGCTACTAACCAACTGAGCTATGAGACCTTTCGCGTTCGGCACGCGGTCGCATCAGATGCCGCTTTGGGCATAAAGGCGACGCGCCCCTCTGCTTTCCCCCGAGTTTGCCTTACGGTTAAAGAGCACTCGGAACCCTTAGGTTATTACTCGCGGTAGCGAGCTGCCATATCCTTGGCTTCCTGCTTGGTGATCTTAAGCTGGCAATCGTTGAGCTTAGGCACCTTGAGTTCGCACTTAGGCAGGATGAGATTGGGATCGGGAGCCACCGAACGGTTGGCAAGCCACAAATAAACCCAGCAGAACGTGTTTTTGTAATACTTGCGTGCCAGACGACTCAGCGACTGACCTTCCACAACTACCGCCACAGCCTCAGACTCCCATCCCGGATGCAAATCCTTGTCGGTGCAATCGTCAACAACAGGCTTGGGTAGCTCGGTTACTGCGGGAGTCTCTGTCAACGGCTGACCAGCCATAAACACTGTATCACGGTGGACAACAACGATTGTATCACGGTGGTAGAACATAACCGTATCAACAGCATGATTGCGTCTGCGACGGTTGGGGTGCGACTGGTAGTACTTGTCTTCCAGCACCTCGTGCGATGAAACGTTCATCATGTGGTTCTTCTTCTTGGCAGCAATCTTCCAACGGAGCAGAAGTTCTACATCGTACATACCGTCGTTACGTTTGTTGGCCTTGTCGAAATAGCGATTGTCCACATAATCGTTGAGGAACATGTTGTACTGGAAACGTGCACCGATAGCAATCTGACGCGATACGTTGAACTCAGCTGACGCGCCAAGAGGGACATAACCTACAGACTCAAACTTGCCATGCGCGTGAGCATCATTGCCGTCACGGCCATACTTCTTGGCATCGCCATCCTCTTGTGAGTCGTGAAAAGAGATTTCGTTCTTATACAACGCTGCACCAATACCGGCGAAGACATTCAATCCGAAGATATCCTTGACAGCGCGGGGGAACCAAGCATTAATAACATCGAAAGTCACATAAACCTGCCCACGATGCATCATGCCCTTGTGCACCAATTCACCTTTAGAAACAGGAAGCGATGCGCCATTCTCGTCGGAAAATGATTCATCTTTCGTAGTCTTAACCATCGGCATAGCAAAGGTGTAGCCCAAACCGATACCCCACATAGGAGTGAAGTTGTATTCAAAGTTAAGGCCTGCAGAAGGATAACCGAAGTTCATAAAGCGCTCGGTAGGATAGTCGCCGTTGAACACATTGACGCCACCATGGAGAAAGAGCGAGAAACCGGTAGTCTCCCACGTCATGTTCTCAGTATCCTTATATGGGTGAACACCCATCTCTTCGGATGAAGCAGCATTATCTTGCGCCATTGCACCAACTGCAAAGCCAAGAAATGCTACCATAAAAAGTAATGATTTTACGCGCATATGTCTAATATATTGTTCTCAAAAATATGACGTTCGACACCAATCTTCGAACGATATTTGCACAAATCGGCTACAAAGGTACAACATTTTTTTGAAATATGCAAGAAAAATCAAAAAAAAGTTACAAAAAAGGCAAAAAAAACACAAAGTGCTTGCATATTTGCATAATTTTCCGTAACTTTGTAATGTTTTATGCGGGTATTCGGTTAGCAGCGAATGCTAATCGGAAAACACCGACAAATCAATCCAACACACTCAAGCAATCAAAATACGACGAACCATGGATATATTAAATGCTATGTATGCGCGTGCGAAGGAACATCCGCAGCGTATTGTGTTGCCCGAAGGCGACGAGCCTCGTACATTGGAGGCTGCAAACATTATTCTGGAGCAAGGTCTTGCCAAGCTCACATTGATAGGCAATCCCGCCACCATCCGTCAGATGGCAGCGGAGAAAGGTTACCAATACATTGAAAAAGCCACGATCTTCGATCCTGCGACCGATCCGAAGATGGCTGATTATGCCAATCTGCTTTACGAACTGCGCAAGAGCAAAGGCATGACGGAAGAGGAGGCAAAAAAGAAAGCACAGGATCCGCTGTATCTGGGTTGTCTGATGATCAAGGCCGGCGATGCCGATGGCGAGTTAGCCGGAGCACGCGGCACGACAGCCGACACGATACGTCCGGCTTTCCAGATACTGAAAACCAAACCGGGTTGCAAGATTGTGTCCGGAGCTTTCCTAATGTTCACACCAGCCAAACATCTAGGCGAGGATGGTTTCCTGCTGTTTGCCGACTGCGCCGTCAATCCCAATCCGACGGCAGAAGAGT
The DNA here is from genome assembly GCA_017525455.1 of Paludibacteraceae bacterium. Classification (GTDB taxonomy): domain Bacteria; phylum Bacteroidota; class Bacteroidia; order Bacteroidales; family Paludibacteraceae; genus Colicola. Next base: position 4,455 of record JAFXSS010000159.1, on the reverse strand, counting down.
TGGCACAGATAGCAGTATCGACCGCCGAGACTGCCCGCACGATAGCAGGCATAGAGCCAAGAGTGGCTATGTTGTCATTCTCCACCAAAGGTTCAGCCAAGCATGAGAACGTGGACAAAGTGACGGCAGCTTTTGCCATGGCGAAAGAGTTGGCTCCCGATCTGCAAATTGATGGCGAGTTGCAAGCCGATGCTGCACTCATACCGAGCGTAGGCGAAAAGAAAGCTCCCGGCAGCAAGGTGGCAGGACATGCCAATGTGCTGGTATTTCCCGACCTGCAAGCAGGCAATATAGGCTACAAACTGGTAGAACGCTTCTCCGGCGCAGATGCAGTAGGCCCAATCCTGCAAGGCATAGCCGCTCCGGTGAATGACCTGAGTCGCGGATGCAAAGTGCAAGACATCGTACAGATGGTAGTGATTACCGCCAATCAAGCGATGGGAAAGTGATAAACCCAGCCCTATCATAAAAGAAGGGTGAAGGGGAAAATGGAAAGGATAATGATTAATCATAAATAAATCAAGAATATCATGAAAATCTTAGTATTGAATTGCGGAAGTTCGTCCATCAAGTATGCATTGTATAACATGGATGACCAGAGCGTTATGACCTCAGGCGGTGCTGAGCGCGTGGGCCTGGACGGTGCGTTTGTAAAAGTCAAGCTGGCCAATGGTGAGAAGAAACAGATTATGCATGACATGCCCGAGCATACCGAGGGCGTGAAGTTCATTTTCAGTCTGCTGACTGACCCCGAGATAGGTGTGATAAAAAGCCTGAAGGAGATTGATGCTGTTGGTCATCGTATGGTGCACGGCGGCGAGAAGTTCGCGAAGTCGGTAGTTATCACGCCGGAGGTTATCAAGGCCTTTGAGGAAGTGAGTGATCTGGCTCCGCTACACAACCCCGCCAATCTGAAAGGCATACGTGCCGTTGAGGAATTAATGCCAGGGCTGCCTCAGGTAGGCGTGTTTGACACAGCGTTCCACCAGACGATGCCGCAGTATAGTTACATGTACGCCTTGCCTTACGAAGTATATGAGAAATATGCAGTACGCCGCTACGGTTTCCACGGCACTAGCCATCGTTATGTAAGTGCTCGTGTGTGCGAATTTTTGGGTGTGGACTACAACAAGCAGCGCATCATTACCTGCCATATCGGCAACGGTGGTTCGCTGGCTGCGGTTAAGAACGGCAAATGCATGGACACCACGATGGGTCTGACTCCGCTGGAGGGTATCATGATGGGTACGCGCAGCGGCGATGTGGACGGTGGCGCCGTAACGTTCCTGCAGAAGAAACTCGGTTTGAACCCAGACCAGATGTCCGACCTGCTGAACAAGAAGTCTGGCGTAGCCGGCATCTCGGGCGTAGGTTCGGATATGCGCGACTTGGAGGCCGCCGTAGCAGCCGGCAACAAGCGTGCGAAGTTGGCAACAGATATGTACAACTACAAGATCAAGAAATATGTAGGTGCCTTTGCTGCAGCAATGGGCGGAGTGGATATCATCGTATTCACCGCAGGTGTAGGTGAAAACCAAGCCTCGATGCGTGCCGAGGTATGCCGTGATATGGAGTTTATGGGCGTGAAGGTTGATGAGGCGCTCAACGCAACAATACGCGGCAAAGAAGCAATCATCTCGACCCCCGACTCGAAGGTAAAAGTTGTAGTCATCCCGACCGACGAAGAATTAATGATTGCCAGCGACACAGCAGCATTGGTTAAATAGACAGAAGTCATAAACCGAAGTTGTTAACATACAGTTAAATACGCGAAGTTTATGAGTAAGATTATTATCTACCAATGTTTTCCACGTTGGTTGACCAATTACGTGACTGTACGTGTGCCGAACGGTGCCAAAGCTATCAACGGTTGTGGCACCTTTGCGGGTATCACAGCCAAAGCACTGAAAGGCATACAGGAATTAGGTGCGACACACGTATGGTACACAGGCATCATACGCCATGCCACCGCCGAGCTTAACACGCCATCGATTACCAAAGGGCAAGCCGGCAGTCCGTACGCCATAACCGACTATTACGATGTTGACCCGGATCTGGCTGTTCATCCAGACAAACGCATGGCGGAGTTTGAGGCACTTGTAACCCGCACGCACAAGGCGGGACTTAAAGTAATCATCGATTTTGTGCCTAACCATGTATCGCGCGAGTACAAGTCACAATGCCGGCCGGCCGGAGTTGCTGACCTTGGCGAGCATGATCATCCCGAATGGGCATTCTCGCCGCTGAATAACTTCTACTACATCCCGGGCGAGGCGTTCAGTCCGTCATTCAACATCGACGGATACCACGAATACCCCGCCAAGGTTACAGGTAATGATTGCTTCAATGCACATCCGTCCGTGAACGATTGGTACGAAACAGTTAAACTCAACTACGGTGTGCATTACATGGGCGGCGGTGAGAAGCAGTTTGATCCCATACCCGACACGTGGCGCAAGATGTGCGATATACTGCTATTCTGGGCTGGCAAGGGCATAGATGCTTTCCGAGTGGATATGGCGCACATGGTACCTGTAGAATTCTTTGACTGGGCAATACACCGCGTACGTGCCGCGTTTCCGAACGTGCAGTTTATAGCAGAGATCTACGATCCGGGCATCTATCGCCAGTACATCGCTGCAGGATTTGACTACTTGTACGACAAAGTCGGGATGTACGACTATCTGCGCGCTATTACCAGCAGAGATTACTCGGCCGAAGGCATTACCTATCAATGGCAGGCCACTGGTGATATACTTGACCACATGCTGTATTTTCTGGAGAACCACGACGAACAGCGTATAGCCTCCGGTTTCTTCTGCGGCAGCGGTCGTGCCGCCGAGCCTGCGATGATTGTAGCCGCAACGCTTGGCACCAATCCTGTAATGATCTATTCCGGTCAGGAAGTCGGCGAGAAAGGTATGGATGTGGAAGGCTTCTCCGGCATAGACGGGCGCACCACGATTTTCGACTATTGGGGCGTCAAGAGTATACAGGCGTGGGCTAACGAAGGCAAGTTCGACGGAGCCAAACTGGATGACGAGCAACGCGAGTTGCGCTCTTTCTACTGCAAGCTCCTGCAGATAGCCAAATCCAGTTCCGCTATCGGCGAAGGCAAGATGTACGATCTGGAATATGCACAAGGCGAAGGATTCAACAGACAGCAACAGTTTGCATTCCTGCGCAAGCATAACAAAGAGACATTGCTCATCGTTGTCAACTTCGACGATCATCAGGTGGATGTACCCGTAACTATCCCTACCGATGCGTTTATATACCTGCAGATGGATGAAAAACTTTCGGTACATGCCGAGGATCTGCTCACGGGCAAGACTTACGAAGGTCCGCTGATGGCATCCATGCCATTCCGCATTACCTTGCCGGCATGGACGGGAGCCATACTGCGGCTGCAGTAGGAAGTGAAAACAGAAATGTAAAAGGATAAATTTGAATGGTTGCATGGAAAAGTTTCGCGACTATCTGACGCTTGTCCGTTGGCAGAACCTGCTGATGACAGCCGTTGTCCTGTACGTAATGGAGAAATGGGTGGTAACACCCATTCTTCGTGCATCGTACTTCAGCGAGCAGTTACCCTGGTGGTTGCTAACGCTGATCATCATCGCCACAGTGCTTATAGCAGCCGGCGGGTACGTGATTAACGATTATTTCGATGTAAAGATTGATGCCATCAACCGTCCGGACAAAATCATCGTTACTCGCAGTGTGAGCAAACTGCAGGCTATGCGTCTGTTTCAGATACTGACAGCTGCAGGCATATTGTGCGGGCTTGCCACATCGTGGTTTGTACGCAGCTGGGTGACTGCCGTTATCTTTGTGTTCGTACCGGGACTATTGTGGTTCTACTCGGCCTCGTACAAGCGGCAGTTCCTGATAGGCAATTTGATTATTGCACTGGTGTCGGCACTCAGTCCGCTACTGATTGCGTTCAGCAATGTTGCCTACCTGCGACTGCACTATAGCAATGTGAACGGCATCAATGTGATGGATTACATCACTCTACCTCACGACATCTATCTTTGGATCGGAGGTTTTGCGGCCTTTGCATTCATCAGCACACTTATTCGCGAAATTATCAAAGATCTGCAAGACCAAATGGGCGACAGAGAACTGGAGTGTCATTCGTTGCCCGTGGTGCTTGGTGAACGAACGACAAAGATTATCGTAACTGTTCTGCTCACGCTGATGGTCGCTGCGATAGTATGGGTAGCCTGGTGGGTTATACCGTTCCCACACGTATGGAGTTCGCTGCATACGCGGTACGTGGTGCTTGGGTTGCTCGTGCCGATAGCATGTGTGCTATGGCTGTTATGGTCAGCGCGCATATCGTCGGACTACCGCACAACGCAGGGAGTAATGAAGTTTGTGATGCTTATGGGCGTGTTGTACAGTTTTGTAATCAGCAGGATGCTGTAAGAGAAGTGGAGTGTGGAATAT
>JAFXSS010000158.1 GCA_017525455.1 Paludibacteraceae bacterium | reverse complement strand
GATATTGCGGAGCGTGTACGTGCAGGTCATTGAACGCCGGGATAAGCAGCTTATCACCGAAATCCATCACTTGACGCCGCCAGTCCATATTTTCCGGCAACTCTTTGTAGATACCTTCCACCAGACCGTTCGACTTTACGACCACGTAACCGTGCGGGATGATCTCCAGTTTACCCGGAGTCGGCGTGTGGATAATGTTTGCTCTGTAGATTTTCATGATTGTATCTTATTTCACGGTTTGTCCTTGAATAGTGTAGATCTTATCGTCCCGGAGGATATAGACGTTTCCTTCACGAATGAGTTTCTGTGCGGGGTTGGCAGGGTTGGTATAAACCTCCGGTGCCTGGGTCGGCGTGTCCGATTCATACACAGCCCGGAGTCGGATGCCGTCGGCCAAGTTGCCCGGCAGCACTTCCCATCGCAAGAAGGTGAAGCCTTCTATATACGGTTCGTGCGGCACTTGCCATTTCTGCGCCTCCATGTAATGAAGCGTGCTGTCGGCCTTCAGGTAATTAATCTGAATCGTTTGCTCCTCGAACTGCAGATCTGTCGCTACACCGATGATGTTGTCGAAATCACACCACACGGCTTTGGTGCGGTAGAGGTTGATATAATCCATCGGCACGTAGAGGATACAGGTGTGCTTGTCGACATTCTTGACCATATCCTCATTGATCGTCTGCGGCGTGATGGCATAGTTATGAATCGCCATGAGGCCGGAACAGTTATAGAACGCATCCGAATTGATGGTCGTGACGGAAGCAGGGATGAACACTTCTTCGAGCGCCGTACAACCTTCGAGCACTTCGGTAGCTACCGTCGTTATGCCTTCCGGGAAAGTGAAGGACTTCAATGACTGACAATAATAGAAAGAGTTTCTTGCCACCAAGGTCACCGATGCCGGTATCTCCACACCTTTGAGTGCAGAACAGTTAGCGAAGGCATAATTGCCGATGGTCTGCAGGTTCTGCGGCAGGACAACCGTATCGAGTTGCGACATCTTATAACACAAGTAATTAGGAATGATCTCAACCTCGTCACCAAACGTGAATTTCGTTATCTGCGAACTCGTGCTATAGAACGGTGCATAACTATCTGAACCTATACTGCAAGTCTTTGGTTTCCATACAACCGAAGTCAAGGGGTTACCCTGGAAGGCATTATTGCTGATAGAAGTCACCGTACTCGGAATCGTGATCGAGTCAAGTTTACAATAACGGAACGCATCTGTGTATATTTCCGTCAAGCCCTCAGGAAGGTTGATCTCCTTGAGCGATGTACAGTAATAGAACACATCCGTTTTGATAGTGGTCAGGGTTGATGGCAGCTCAATACGCTCCAGTGACGAACATCCTCTCAAGAAGCCTTCAGGCAATGTTTTTTGCGTCACAGGCAAATTGATTGACTTGAGCAATGTGCAACCCATAAAGGCATAATTGCCAAGTAACTTGACCGATGGCGGCAGCACGATGGTATCCAACAGACTCATGTTTTTACACAGATATGCCGGAATAGTCTCAACTTCGTCACCAAACGTAAACTTCGTTATCTGCGAACTCGTGCTATAGAACGGTGCATAACTATCTGAACCTATACTGCAAGTCTTAGGTTTCCATACAACCGAAGTCAACGGGTTACCCTGGAATGCATTATTGCTGATGGAAGTCACCGTGCTCGGAATAGTCACCGATGAAAGGTTACAGTACCTAAACGCGTCCGTATAGATGCTCTGCAAACCTTCCGGCAAGTTAATACTGCCTAATTTTGTGCAGTAATAAAAAGCATCGGTGTTGATAGACGTAATGCTATTAGGCAAGGTCACCGACTGCAGGTTCGAGCAGTTCTTGAAAGCTTCTGTTCCGATCGTCGTCACCGGATAGGTATAGTTGTTGTACGTCACCGATGCCGGAATGGTCACCGTCGTGTACTGCGAATACACCGACTTATCCGTAGTTTGGTCTTTGACCACCGTGGCGGTTGTATTACCGAGCGAGTAGTACAAACCATTCAGTTTTACGATCTCTGCATGGATCATTGTGCTCAACAACAATGCACAGAATACGATAAGTTTTTTCATGATTCTTTAGGTTTCTTGAAAAAAATCAAACAAACAAGGTAATTGATACATCCTCCGATGAAGATGACCACATAGCTGATATAATCGTCTCGCCAGTTCGGCAACAAATCGAGCATCAGTGGCAACAGTCCTAACTGTATCACGAGGTTAAATGCACGTGCTACAAGAAAACCACCGGCATTCTTGATATCGGGCTTCGTGCCGAACGTGTACCAATTCGTGAACAGATAGTTGGGAATCATCTCCAGCACATATCCTATTCCGAACGCCACATAATAGAGCGCCTCGCCTTTCTCGGGATGTCCCAAGAGCAGCAGAGCCGCCAAGAAGAACCAGGTCTGTATAAACATACCTGTCGTTCCAATCACAGTAAAGCGGGCGGCGCTACGGATCTTCGGGGGGAGATATGAGGTGGGGAGTTTTATCATATCTTAATTAGCTTCCTAGTTTCCTATGCTCCTAGGTTATTTATCAACTCTTCCATCGCAGCCTTCAGGCCGTTCACATCACGACCACCGGCGGTAGCAAACCACGGTTGACCGCCACCACCGCCTTGTATATGCTTGGCAGCCGCCTTGATCATCGCGCCGGCGTTCTTGCCTTCGTCCACAAGAGGTTGACTCAAGAAGACAGCTATCGTCGGCTTGTTCTCCCAGGATGTAGCGGCAATGACAGCAAACTTCACATCCGTGAACTTACCACGCAGCAGCGGCATCACACCACGGATCATCTCAGGATTCTGTTCGCCCTCCAAGCGTACCAGTTTAATATCATTATAGTCTTCAGTACGGCTGATGATCTGATCGCGGTACTGCTCGATCTTCTCTGCCGTGAACTGCTCGATCTGCTTCTTGAGCGATGCGTTCTCGTCAATGAACTTATGTACCGTACCGGCGAGATCGGGTGCGTTGTTAAAGAGCGCCTTCAGGCCGTTGAGTGTATCTTGCGCCATGTAATAGAGCTCGTCCGCTTTGGCTGCTGTGACTGCCTCAATACGACGTACACCGGCTGCCACACTGGTCTCCATCACGATACGGATCGCACCGATACGACCGGTACTCGATACGTGACAACCGCCACAGAGTTCTACCGAGTCACCGAACTTGATCACGCGGACATCATCGCCGTATTTCTCACCGAACAGCGCCATCGCACCCATGGCCTTCGCCTCAGCGATCGGCGTATGACGACTCTCCTCCAAATGGAAATCGCGACGCACAAACGCGTTTGCAACTTCCTCTACTTTACGCAATTCTTCCGGCGTCACTTTCTGGAAATGGCTGAAGTCAAAACGCAGACTCTCTGCCGTCACCAAACTACCCTTCTGCTCTACGTGCTTACCCAGCACCTCACGCAACGCGTGATGGATGATGTGGGTGGCCGAGTGGTTGCAAGCGATCGCCTGACGGCGCTCCGCATCGACGGTAGCCGTCAATGTCCCTTCGAGATATGCCGGCAGTTCAGCAAGGATATGTACGGGCAGGTTGTTCTCACGTTTGGTGTCCAGTACGCGTACGTTGCCGAGCGTACCGGTATCACCTACCTCTCCACCCATTTCGGCATAAAAAGGTGTCTTCTCCAATACGACTTGATAGAAGCTCTTACCCTTCTGGCTCACCTGACGATATCGCAGAATATGTGTCTCTACGGACAACTCGTCATATCCCACAAACTCCGTATCGCCTTCACGAAGCACGTTCCAATCGCCCAAATCCTGCTTATTCGCTTCGCGACCCATCGATTTCTGATGCTCGAGGGCTTTGTTGTACTCCTCCTCGTTGGTCGTGTATCCGTTCTCGCGGAGGATGAGTTCGGTCAGGTCGAGCGGAAAACCGTAGGTATCTTTGAGCGTGAACACATCGACACCCGAGATCTCCGTCTTACCGGCTTGTTTAGCCTCAGCCATCAGTTTGTCGAGCAGCGTGATACCTTTGTCAAGCGTACGCAGGAAAGCCTCTTCCTCGCTCTTGATGACCGGTGTGATCTGCGCCTCTTGTGCCTTCAGTTCCGGATAAGCGGT
>JAFXSS010000157.1 GCA_017525455.1 Paludibacteraceae bacterium | reverse complement strand
TCGCCTTGTGCGAGATGTACAATAATTGAAATCTAACTTAAATAGAAATAATCGAAATCTAACTTAAACAGAAATCTATCTTACTGGTATATTTTATGGCAAGAAAACATGTCTATGAAGATCAGGATGGTAATCCGTTACCGTATCCATGGCTCATCAACTCAATGTTATGGCTCGTTGGCGGCAGTCAGACACTGCGCTTGAAGATGCACAGTCGTCATCCCCGTCACTCGGCTGAAGTTACGTTGCGAAATATCCTCTCGCTCGCGAAAGATACAGTATATGGCAAAGAGCATCACTTTGACACCATTCTGCACGCTACATCCACCGAAGATTTCTTTCTGTTGTATCAGCAGTTTGTTCCGGTAAACGAAAGTTTTGAGACGCTTCGTCCGTACATCGAACGCCACAAGAATGGTGAAACGGATATTCTTTTCCCGGGTAAACCGGATATGTACGCTACCACATCCGGTACAACCAGCGAACCCAAATGGGTTCCGATGACGCACAAGTATCTCAAGGATGTTTACGGCAAGATGTCACACGTCTGGACTTGGAATTTCGTCAAGCACCGCAGCCGTATATTCGGCGGACATATATTCCCGATTGTAGGTAAAGAGGTCGAAGGCTATGCTCCTGACGGCACATTGTATGGTAGCGTCAGCGGTGTGCTCGTGCGAGATATACCGCCCATCATCAAAAAACACTATGTCGCTCCGGCGGCTGTGATGTCTATTCCTGACTATGCAGCCCGCAACTATGCGCTGATGCGAATGGCGCTACAGCATCGCGATGTAACACTTTGGGCAACGGCTAACCCGTCTACCATTCTCGAACTGATGCGTACGGTGGATGAGCATGCTGAAGAACTTATCATGGATATAGCGCATGGCACGCTCAGCGATAAGATGGATATACCTGAAGATATACGCGAAACACTCAAGCCTTATGTTTTCACCAAACCCGAGCGGGCACAGGAACTAAAATCGCTCCTGCAGAAGAACGGACGACTATTACCTAAGGACTATTGGCCTTGGTTGCAATATCTGTCCACTTGGAAATGCGGAAACACAAAGATTTATATGGATAAGTACATGGATGCCTTCAATTGGGATCAAACGTACTATCAGGAATTAGGATACATTGCTACCGAGTGCCGGTTCGGCTTCTCGCTCGACGAAACCAACGAGAGTGTCCTCTTCCCGCATTTCCATTATTATGAGTTTGTGGCAGAAGATGAGTTGGATAAGCCTAATAAACACTTCTTGCAGATTGACGAACTGGAATTGGGTAAGCGCTATTGCGCATATGTAACGACTTATTCAGGCTTGTACCGATATAATATGAACGACCTCGTAGAAGTTGGCGGTTACTATCGCAAGACGCCTACTGTACACATGATATCCAAGGTCAACGGTATTGTATCGATGACGGGCGAGAAACTTTATGAACCACAGTTCATCCAAGCCGTACATGAGGCCGAAAAAGAATCGAAGATCAAGACGAAATTCTTCGTTGGATTTGCTGATGTTGAGGAGAGCCTGTATCATTTCTATTTCGAGTTTGCTGATGAATCTGTCAATCAGGAGCAAGCCGATGCGTTTGCCAAGGTTGTGGACGAACATCTGCAAAAGATTAACATCGAGTACGAAGCCAAGCGCTCATCATTCCGTCTGCACGAACCCAAAGCACATATCCTGCAATCGAATGCCTATGCTCGATTTAAGACAGCTTGCTTGAAGGATGGTTTCCGTGACGGACAATTCAAGTTCAACCTGCTCATGCAAGATGAGATACGTCGTCGCAAGTTCTCGTTCATCGAGAAACTTCAGGATGGTTCCATCAGTCAGGCTATCATGGAGAAGGCCAACGAGTGGGATGAGCGCATGAAGAAGAACCGTGCCGAGCGTGCCAAACGCCGTGGTGAGCGTCAAGAGCGCCGTGAAGAACGCCGTGAGGCGCGTCAGGAGCGTCGTGAGATTAGAAGCAAGGAGCGTGAACAGCGGCGCAGTAACCGACAGATCGAAGATTCGTCAGCATCCGGTAACAATGCCGGAAAAGAGTAGGGATGCTTACGCATATTTCCATACCCGAAGGTGTTACGGTGGTTGTGCTTGATCTGGATGGCACAATCTACCGTAAGCCACGTATGGGGCTATATATGGTAACCAGACAACTACACCATTTGCCATTGCTGATTGCAGAGCGCCGATGGCGAAAAGCACAACGCAAGGCACTGGCGCTCAACAAACCTATGCCATCTATGCCTGTTCCGGAAACGTGGTACAGGCAGAAATACTTGCCGACTATGGTGGATGTCATAGCCGCACATTATAAGCAGCAAACTTGGGTGCAACCTCTGCTGGATGAATGTAAGCAACGTGGAATAAAAGTAGTAGTCTTGTCTGATTACGAGGCTGCTATCGACAAACTTCGGGCTTTGGATCTTGACCCCAAAGCATTTGACCTCATTCTGTCATCCGGTGAATTGGGTACTATTAAGCCTGACCCCGTGTTAGGAGAAAAGATTCTTCAGCATTTGTATCCTAATCAAACAAAACATGCTGCCTTTGATTGGCAGCATGTCCTGTTTATCGGTGATCGTCAGGATACCGATGGCCTGTTGGCTAAAGCCTTAGGCGCACGGTTTATCCTGGTTTGATTTTCTTTTATTGGAACGTTGCACGATTGTCAACGATTTCGGCGTTTTGCTCAAGATTGTTGATGAGCTGATAGGGCAGACTGTAGCTTATGCGGGCATTGAGTTGAGCAATCTCTGTCTCATAGTTCACTTCTGCATCAGTGCGTTGTACATCAGCAGGTACGAGTACAATCACACCTTGATTACCCTTAACTGGTTTCGACAACTCACCGGCTGCTGTAGCAAACGCTGTACCAATAGCGGCAGGCTCCATACCTTCATTGCCGAAACGGTAACTGTCTTCCGTCAGTTCGTCGATATGACGTGCCTCAGAACCCATTTTTTCTGCAGCTTCAGCCAGAGTCTTTGCATCAGCGATCTGCTTGTTGATATACTCAGCTTTCTTGCGGTTAACAGCCTCGTAACGAAGTGCGTTCTGTACATCCTCAAATGCACGGTACTCATCATCATGGCATGCTGTCAACACTGCTACAATGTACTTGTCACCGCACTCAAAAACGTCACTTACTTGACCTTCATTGGCCTTGAATGCCCAACGAACGATAGCGCGACTGGATTTGAGGTCAGCCACCTTATTCGACATCTTTTGCAGTCCGGTAGCACTCTCAACCTCCATCTGAGCCTCTGCTGCTGCTGCGCGGAATGCTTCCTCGTTGTTGTTTGATACTACGAACTGGTTCGCAGTATTGTAAATTGCAGCATAAGTTTTGCTGGATGGTGTAACCTCGCGCTCGATGATAGCCAATTTGACTTTAGGAGTAGCTTTGGTCAGACCGGTAATCTCAAACGTGCGATCTTCCATACCGAGCGTAACGGTAAAGCGTTGGCCTACTTTGCCGGCAAATGCAGGCTCTGCTATGTTCTTCTGCAGGTCAGCCTCTGCAAACCAACCAAACTCTTGGTCTTCTTCACCTTCCTTAGTAGCAATTCCTTTCAACTGAACAGAGTCAGGCATACTGTAGCCGCAATCAATCAGACGTGCCATACGGAATGTACGGGTAGCCTCATCATAATTCAGAGCCATGAAATCATTCTTCTTGGCACCCTTGCCAAAGGCAAAATCCTTGTAATTGGCAGGTACGGTTGCCTCTGAGTAATTGCGTCCGTCGTACATAACGTCGGAGTTGCTGTTTACTACCAATGCAACATCCTCGGTTGTGCGGAACTCTTCTTCAATGCTCTGCATAGCTTTTTCTGCAAACTCATAGTCAGCCTCACTGGGTACAATGGGGAAGGCGATGTATGCTATGTCACGATTAGGAGTTTGTTTGTAAATCTGCTTGCGCTCGTCGTAGATTTTGCGAATGTCATTGGTGCTAACTTTTACCAGCGAGTCAGCTACAGTGTAGTAAGGCTTGATAGCATAATCTACACTAACCTTGGTTTGCTTAGCCTGAGCGGCAAACTTGGCGTCAAGGTTGTTAGCAGTTAATAGGTTCTGGAGCAGACCTGCATATTTCTCCTGTTCTGCTGTGAGACGAACAGCGTTCTCCCAGTACATCCAATAGCTTTTAGCCTGCTTGAGGTTAGCCTGCTGCTCGGGGTTCTCTGTATCCATCTCGATTGAGGAAAGGAAATTGAGCAGATAGTTGCGGTCGAACTGACCATTCGGTCCCGCAAACATACGGCGTGAGGTGATGAGTTGGTGAGGTGTTGAACCTGCACAGAGTTCGTACAACTCGTCAGCGGTTACGTCCATACCAATCTTCTCAGCTTCGCTTTGGAGCGTGTACTTAGCCACCATCATCTGCCATACTTGATTGCGGATCTGCGCGTGCATATCCTCATCAAAATCGTTGCGCCCAGACTCAATCTTATAGACCTCGGTCAGTTGCTCAACAGCATTTTCATACTCAGTGTAGTGAATTTTTTGTCCTTCAATCTCTCCGATATACTCACGGCTCTTGTTCAAGAATGAGCTACCGGAGTTAAGGGCATCTCCCAGAATAAAGGCAAGCATAGCCAGACCCACGATTATCAGCAGGAACAAGCCATGGTTGCGAATACGTTGTAATGTTGCCATATTGTTAATTTAGTTTTATTTATTTCGCATTTAATTATGCACGCATCATTATGCGCGCAAAAAGCGGATGCAAAGATACAAAAATTTTTTGATATTTGCAAATATTTCGTGCGAAAAATTTACAATCGTACAATGTAGTTGCTTTTTGGGTTATACTATCATCGCAGGTTGCAGTTTTTCGCGTATCTTGATATATATAGTATTTCCTTTATCCGCTTGTGCTACGATTACATAACCCATACCGATGCCTACTTTCCTGTCAGGCAGCATGATTCCTGATGTGACGTGCCCGATTTTGTTGCCTTCAGCATCGCATATATCATAGCCGTTGCGCGGGATAGCGCGTTCCAGACACTCAAAATGCACAAGTTTGCGCTTTACGCCTTCGGCTTTTTGTTTGAGCAGGAATTCTTTGTCTATAAAGTCCTTGGCATTCAGTTTGGTTATCCAGCCCAATCCGGCTTCCAACGGTGACGTCGTATCGTCTATATCATGACCGTACAGACAATACCACTTCTCCAATCGCAACGAGTCGCGTGCACCCAAACCGATAGGCGCTACGCCGAATGGCTTACCTGTCTCGAAGATGGCGTTCCATATCTGCATCGCATGCTCTTTGGGGAAATACAATTCGAATCCTCCGGCACCGGTATAACCTGTATTACTTAGCAGCACGCCTTGTACACCTGCAAATGACCACTCGCGGAACGAATAATAGGGGATAGCACTCAGGTCGGCATCGGTCAGCAACTGAAGCATTTCGGTGGCTTTCGGACCTTGTACAGCCAATTGTGCGTAGCGGTCAGAAGCATTCTCCAGACTGACTTCTGTATCGCTCAGTTTCAAGCATTCTGTTTTCACCTTGTTTACCCATTCCCAATCTTTGTCGATATTGCCGGCATTTACCACCATCAGATATTTGGTGGTTGAATATTTGTAGATAATCAGGTCATCCACTATGCCGCCTTTTCCGTTTGGCATGCAGGTATATTGTGCTTTGCCGGCATCCAGTTTGCTTACATCATTGGTGGTGATATACTGCAGAAAATCCAGGGCTTTCTCGCCTTTTACCCAAAACTCGCCCATATGGCTGACGTCAAACACACCTACGCCTGTGCGAACAATCATATGTTCCTGATTGATGCCTGTCGGGTACTGGATAGGCATATTGAATCCGGCAAACTCTGCCATCTTTGCGCCGAGTGCAATATGCACGTCGGTATAAGGAGTTGTTTTCATGTATTATTTGATTTTTATTATTTCCAGAATTACGTTAACTGCTGCCTGCATGGATGGGATAGGCAAGTACTCAAATCGGCTGTGGAAATTCTCGCCTCCGGCGAATATGTTCGGGCATGGCAGTCCCTCAAACGATAGCCGTGCTCCGTCTGTACCGCCGCGGATAGGTTGCACCTTGGGAGTTACACCCACTGCCAGCATTGCTTGTTCTACACGTTCTACTACATGCATCACTGGCTCAATTTTCTCACGCATGTTGTAATATTGGTCGCGAATATTGATTTCAACGGTTCCGTCACCGTATTCGCGGTTCACCTTGCGAACAAGATGCTCCAACTCGCGCTTTCGACTCTCGAAACGTATACGGTCGTGATCGCGGATGATGTAGGTCAGCGTTGTCTCTTCCACTGTGCCTTGCATACCTATCAAATGGTAGAATCCCTCGTAGCCTTGTGTATGCTCGGGAGTTTCCCAGCGGGGTAGCATTACGGCTATCTGGAAGGCTATACGCATCGAGTTGAGCATCTTGTGATAGGCTTTGCCGGGATGTACGTTCACGCCATGTACTTTGATGGTACAGGCTGCAGCGTTGAAGTTTTCGTACTCCAGTTCACCGATAGCACCACCGTCCATTGTGTAGGCAAAATCTGCACCGAAACGCTGTACATCAAAGTGATCGGCACCTTGACCTATTTCCTCGTCAGGCGTAAAACCTACACGAATCTTGCCGTGCTCAATCTCCGGGTGTTGAACCAGATATTCCATGGCTGTCACGATCTCAGCAATACCGGCCTTGTCGTCTGCGCCGAGCAAGGTCTTGCCGTTTGTGACGATAATATCCTGACCGACATAATTCATCAGTTCCGGATATTTCTCCGACGATAGAATAATACCTTCTTCCTCATTCAGCACGATTTCTACGCCATTTCCGTCACGCGATGGTTGAGGCGTGGCTATATGCGGTTGCACATGTTTCCCGCTTGCGTCAGGCGAAGTGTCCATGTGAGCGATAAACCCGATTACCGGAATCTGATGGTTGATGTCTGAAGGCTGATTACTTTCCAGTGTAGCCATGACATAACCGTTGTCATCCAGCGTTACCTCATGCATGCCTATCTCACGCAATTCGTCAGCCAGATAGCGCGCAAACTCCATTTGACCGGGTGTAGAAGGTGTCATGTTCGTCTGCTCGTCACTGGTCGTGCAGAACGATACATATTTTAGAAATCTGTCAACAATATTCATTATTTACCTCCGAATGCAGAAAGAATCGAACTTAATGCACCGGCGTATTGTGCTGCAGTGTTAGCATAGCCGGCTGCCTGACTGGCAGTATTTTGTGCTTTGGTCTTGGTCTCCTGAACGGTTTCGTTGCTCTTAATCATATCCACCAGACCATTTGTTACGTTCTCTACGTTATCCTGCGTTACCAGACCTAGTGAACTGGCCATCATTCCTTTGCCGAAATCCTTGAGGTATGTTTTGTCCTTGTAGTTGGATTTCAGTCCCTCGCAATTGGCAATTAGCGATACGGTGTTCAGAATGTTCTGCATGTTCTGATAATCATACTTGTTGCCGTCTGCCTTGTATTGCTTGTACAGGTTCAGCAGTGCTGTGCCTGCGCCTTGTCCGGCTGATGATGCCGTTGCGGCGGGCGTTGCGGTTGAGGTGGTTGTTGTACTGGCGGGTTGATCCGCATTTGCTGAGGTACGTTTCATCATTCCGCAACCGGTCATAAGCATAGCGGCTGCCAGTAACAGGGTAATCTGTTTGTTTGCCTTAAGGGCACGATTCATTACTTTTTTCATAATACTATATTCATTTTGTTAAAATCATTGTTTATGTATGCGAGAATATTATCCTCCACATTGTGGCACATGGCTATACGCCCTTCCCATGTGCCTGTGCCGGTGTGCGGCGATAGAACCACGTTTGGCAACTTAAGCAACGCAGGCGTAATCTGCGGCTCATGTTCATACACATCCATTGCCGCGCCGGCAATTATTCCGCTCTGCAGTGCTTCAACGAGTGCTTGTTCGTCAATATGCGCACCGCGCGCGGTATTTATAAGGTAAGCGCTGCGTTTCATCATTCCCAGTTCCTGTTTGCCTATCAGGTGATGAACTTCTTTGGTGTAGGGCAGGTTGAGCGATACATAATCGCTATCCTGTAGCAGGGTCTGAAAATCTACATATGTAGCCTCATATTGCGCTTCAATACTTTCCGGCAGGCGATGGCGATTGTGATAGATTACCGTCATTCCGCTGGCTACTGCACGTCTGGCCAGCGACTGACCGATGCGCCCCATGCCTATTATGCCTAATGTCTTGCCATATAGCGAATGACTGAGGTTGTTCATTACGTCGAAATGTACATCCAATTCGCCTAACCCGCTTATTCCTAATCCGTTAACACGTATAGCGCGGTCGAACTCGCTCACGCGTCTTGCTATATCTATCATCAGTGCAAACGCCAGTTCGGCTGTAGGCTCAATCACGGGTTGAGGAGTGTTGGTCACACGTATTCCTCGTTCGCGACAGGCGTCCAGATCGATGTTGTTGAACCCGACGCCAAAGTTCGTTATGAGCTTTAGGTTGGGAGCAGAGGCAATCATCTGCGCTGTGACAGGCTTGTCGAAGGTACTGATGAGTATATCTGCCTCATGGAGTGGCGCATACAACATATGCTCGCGTAGGCGTGTCAGCCCCTCGGCAGGTAGTTCTGTGGTCAGTGCAATACGCATCTTATTCTTCGTCAACGGGGATAGGGTTGCTATAGTTCACCG
>JAFXSS010000156.1 GCA_017525455.1 Paludibacteraceae bacterium | reverse complement strand
GAGGACAACAAACGTCCCGAGCGACTGCACGATATAGCCGCCTACTTCCGCAAGCAACTGATTGCCAATGGCGTGAAGATCATTGAGGCGCCTACGCCTATCGTGCCTATTTTTACCTACAACACGCTGGATACGCTGTACTTCGGGCACGCTATGTTCGATGCCGGCGTATATGTCAATCCGGTTATTGCTCCGGCATGTGTGGAGGGCGAGTGCCTGCTGCGCACCACGCTGATGGCTACACATACCGAACCCGTCATCGACGAGGCTACGGCAATCATTGCACGCGTGCTGAAGGCAGGAGTAAAAATTCCCAAACAGTAGTTCTCTATTTTGGACAAGACCTTACTCATAACAGGTGGCAGTTCGGGCATAGGCTTGGCTACTGCTATCCTCTTCAGTCAGAAGGGCTGGCGAGTGTTTGAACTCAGCCGCCACGGTGCGAGTCACGACGGCATAACGCATGTTGACTGCGATGTGGTGGAGCCGGCGTCTGTCCGTCAGGCTGTGGCAGAGGTGCTGCGGCAGACGCAGACAGTGGATGTGCTTATCTCCAATGCCGGCTACGGCATATCCGGAGCCATAGAGTTCACGGCTGTAGACGATGCCAAGCGGCAGATGGATGTCAACTTTTTCGGTGCGCTCAATGCAGTACAGGCCGTGCTCCCGCATATGCGCGAGCGCCGCGAAGGTAGGATACTGTTTACCTCATCGGTGGCAGCCGTGCTGCCTGTGCCGTATCAGGCGTTCTACTCGGCATCCAAGGCTGCTATCAATGCTATGGCGCTGGCGCTGGCTAACGAGGTCAGGGAATTCAATATACGTGTAGGGTATCTGATGCCCGGCGATGTGGCTACAGGCTTCACCGCAGCGCGCGACAAGTCCGAGCGCGGCGCTGATGTTTATACCAACATCACCAAGGCCGTATCGGCTATGGAGAAAGATGAGCAGAACGGTATGCGCCCCGAGCAGATGGCGGAGTTGTTTTACAAGATGGCTACCCGCCGCAATCCCTCGCCGTACTATGTGGGCGGATTGGCATACAAGGTGTTCTGCCTGCTCAACCGGTTGTTACCCACGCGGTTTGTGAATTGGATTGAAGGAATAATGTACTGATATGAAGCGTTCAACTATCATTACCTTGATTGTACTTGCCGTGTTACTTCTGGCGGCCACAGTTGTTGTGCTGCGTGCCGACCGATTGGCGGAGCAGATGACCACCGAGCAGATCATGAAGGTGGCTGAGGAGCAACTTATCCCCCTGACCTGGTCTGACCTGCATGTACGTCTGCTGCACGGTTCGGTGCAAGTGGACAGCCTGTCGGTGCAGCTGAATCTCCCCGACAGTGTGACCGGCGATACCACCCGCGTCGCTCTGCAGGTAGCGGAACTGGGCGTGGGACGCATACACTGGCTGACGCTGCTGCGCCGGCGTGTGGTTCGTCTCGACCGTGTGCGCATCGACAATGCCGCTGTGGCATTGTGCAACACTGGCGACAAGACGCTGCTCAGCCTCGACTCGCTTTGCGTGGTGGCAAGGGATATATGTTACAACCTGCTCGACTCAACGCTCACGTACAACGACTCGGTGTATCATCTGCAGTTGTCCAATCTGGATTATACCTCTGCCGACGGTCTTTTCCGGGCTACGGTGGGTAGCCTGCTCACAAGCGATGCCGGCAGTATAGTACTCAGGAACATCAGCGGTGGCAATACCGACAAGAAAGAGGAACATGCCCTCAAGATGGGTAAGCAGGAAGTGACCTGGGCAAGGTTCAACCTGAGCGAGGTGCGTGTCTCGCCGGTGAACATCATTCGTATGGCGCTGGCTAAGGAGGTCAAACTCGATACGATCACTATCCAGGGTCCTAAAACGGAAATCTACTACGATGCCCACTTCCCGCCTAAGGAGCCTTATCCACTGCCGCAGGAGTCGCTGGAAGCTGTCAAGATGCCGCTGCAGATTGGTTATCTCAAAGCCTCGCTCGGCTTGCTGCATGTGGGCATAACTATGGACGGCAAGCACGCCGGTACATTGGATCTGAAAAAGACCCATGCGCAGATATCCGATATCAGCAATACGCCCGGCAGTACCATGCGCACCAAGGTGGCAACACATATAGGCGGCAGCGACATCAAGATTGCTACCGACATGAAGATGAACCGGCAGCGTTCGCTAACCTACAATGCCGAACTTAAGAACCTGAAAGGCAGTGACCTTAAGTCGCTGACCATGCCGTTACTGGGCGTGGAACTGAACTGCAACTTCCGCGATATCACCGCCAAGTGCCAGGGCACGGGCGAGACGATGACGGGTTCGTTCTGCATGCTCTACGACTCGCTCAGCCTGCATGTTGACGACAAAGGACCGGTCAAGGAACTGGCCAGTCTGGCATGGCTGGTGAATGCGTTCTCGGGCGTGGTGCTTTACAACCGCAACCCGCGTACCGACCATGAACAGCCGTTCACATGCGAGGTGTCCGTGGAGCACGACCCTATGCAACCGTTCCCGGCATACTTCATAGCTGTCATCGGCGACGGTATAGTGCAAACCATCCTGCCCTTCGGTATGGGAAAAGGCATGATGGGCAAGAAGAAAAAGAAATAACCTGCACGCTGCCGGTCACCTCCCGGACAGGAAATCATCAGCTTGGCTTTACAGCTGTCTCTAAAATTTCAGATGACTAACTTGACCATCTTGACCAACTTGACGCGAACTTGGTCAAGTTGGTCAACTTGGTCATGCAAAAATTGTCGTACGTGATGTTAGTTGTTCTTAGTTGTTCTTAGTTATTCTTAGACATTCCCGAACCATTCTCGATCCATTATTGGAGGTGATAGCCTTTCTCTGGTTTGACATATTGGCGAAACTGCCGTATTCCCCTGCAAATCGCAGCACAATGCACAAATTCAACAAATATTGTAATAATTTCGGACAAAAGTTTGCAAATGTCAGAAAAAAATTGTAACTTTGTACGCTCTATGGGTTCATCGAACCCAAAGGCTGATACATAGTACATCGAAATTCTCCAAATCGTAAACAATCATATGGAATACAACTTTAGCGAGATTGAGCAAAAATGGCAAAAGGCATGGAGCGATGCCAAGGCCTACGCTGTAAGTAATGAGTCTGACAAACCGCACTATTATGTGCTCGACATGTTCCCTTATCCTTCGGGCGCCGGTCTGCACGTAGGTCATCCGCTGGGCTACATAGCCTCGGATATCTACAGTCGCTACAAGCGTCAATGTGGCTTCAATGTGTTGCACCCCATGGGCTTCGACGCCTATGGCCTGCCGGCTGAGCAGTATGCTATTCAGACTGGTCAGCATCCTGAGGTCACAACAAACAAGAACATCGAGCGCTACATCAGCCAACTCCGCAAGATCGGCTTCTGCTACGACTGGAACCGTGCGGTCAAAACCTGCGATCCGAAGTTCTACCACTGGACGCAATGGGCGTTTATCCAGATGTTCAACCATTACTACGACACCGTTGCACAAAAAGCCAAGCCTATATCCGAACTCGTGGCACGTTTTGAGCGCGAAGACCCTACTTGGTCAACACTCTCCGAGCGCGAGCAGCAGGAGCGTTTGATGCAGTACCGCATCGCTTATCTGGCGGATACCAAGGTCAACTGGTGTCCCGAACTCGGTACAGTGCTCGCCAACGACGAGGTCAGCGAGGGTTTGTCGGTTCGAGGCGGCTATCCCGTGGAGCAACGCATTATGCGCCAATGGTGTTTACGTGTGAGTGCCTATGCGCCACGTCTGCTCGAAGGGCTTGATCGCCTGGATTGGACCGACTCGCTCAAGGATACACAGCGTAACTGGATCGGTCGTTCTGAAGGTGCAGAGATGCAGTTCGACATCAAGGGACAGGACGCCCCGATCACCATCTTCACCACACGTGCCGACACCGTGTTCGGCGTTACCTTCATGGTTCTGGCGCCCGAGAGCGAGTATGTCGAGCGCCTGACTACCGATGAGCAACGCGCCGAGGTTGAGCAGTACTTGGCATGGGTCAAACATCGTACGGAGCGCGAGCGTATAGCCGACCGTAAGGTTACCGGCGTGTTCTCCGGCTCGTATGCTATCAATCCGCTCACGAACGCTGAGATTCCTATTTATATCTCCGACTATGTACTCGCTGGCTACGGCACAGGTGCTATCATGGCTGTGCCCGCACACGACAGCCGCGACTATGCATTTGCCAGGCACTTCAATCTGCCTGTCATCCCGCTGATAGAAGGTGCGGATGTCAGCGAGCAGAGTTTTGATGCCAAGGAAGGAATCATGATGAACTCCGGTTTCCTGAACGGTTTGGAGGTGAAGGATGCCATTGCCAAGATGAAGGAGTACATCACCAACACCGGTATAGGCCGGGTGACCGTCAACTACCGCCTGCGTGACGCTATCTTCTCACGTCAGCGGTATTGGGGCGAACCGTTCCCGATTTATTACAAGGACGGCATGCCTTACGCCCTTCCCGAGGACTGCCTGCCGCTGGAGCTGCCTGCCGTAACGGAGTTCAAACCTACCGCCACCGGCGAACCGCCGCTCGGTCACGCACAGGTCTGGGCGTGGGATGAGCAGAACCGCAAGGTGGTCGATAAGAAACTGATTGACAATAAGTCGGTCTATCCCCTTGAGCTCTGCACCATGCCGGGCTTCGCAGGCTCGTCGGCTTACTATCTGCGCTACATGGATCCGCATAACAACGAGGCGCTAGTAAGCCGTCAGGCTAACGACTACTGGCAGCAGGTTGACCTCTATCTCGGTGGCTCAGAGCACGCTACCGGGCACCTTATATACAGCCGCTTCTGGAATAAGTTCCTGTTCGACCTCGGTCTCGTTTGCAAGGACGAACCGTTCCGTAAACTCATCAACCAGGGTAT
>JAFXSS010000018.1 GCA_017525455.1 Paludibacteraceae bacterium | reverse complement strand
TTTGCGCCAACGGTATTGCAAACATCGGCGCTGGTCACGATGTATTGGCTAACACCATGATCTATGCGGCTCTTCCGGAGTTCTATGCAATCTTGGCATTGATCGGATCGTTGATGCTGTAATTTATGGCAAAAGCATTCGTATTCCCGGGGCAGGGAAGTCAGTTTCCGGGCATGTGCAAGGACCTCTATGATGCCCATGCCGAGGCACGCGAGCTATGTCAGGCAGCCGACAGGCTGCTTGGCTTCTCGCTGACTGATGTGATGTTCAACGGTACCGCAGAGGACCTGAAGCAGACCAAAGTGACGCAACCGGCCGTGTTCCTGCACTCCGTAGTGGCGCAACGTCTTATGACGATTGAGAAACCCGACATGGTAGCGGGACACAGCCTTGGTGAGTTCAGCGCGTTGGTAGCATGTGGAGCATTGCGTTTTGAGGACGCCATCTTATTAGTGTCCGCGCGTGCGCAAGCGATGCAAGCAGCCTGTGAAGCCAATCCCGGAACGATGGCTGCCGTTCTTGGTCTTGACGATGAGAAAGTAGTCGAGATCTGTGAAAAGACAAGTGGAGTAGTGGTTGCTGCTAACTTCAACAACCCCGGACAGATTGTTATCTCCGGTGAGGTGGAGGCAGTAGATGCTGCTTGTGTGGCGCTCAAAGAAGCCGGCGCACGTCGTGCGCTTCGTCTCAATGTGGGCGGCGCTTTCCACTCGCCGTTGATGGCTCCTGCTGCAGAAGCGTTAGCTGAAGCTATCCATAAAACGGAGTTCCACAAACCCTTCTGTCCGATCTATCAGAACGCGACCGCACAGGCATCAATGGAGCCTGAAATCATCCGCGAAAACCTGCTCAAACAACTCACAGCGCCTGTTCGCTGGACGCAAAGCGTGCAAAACATGATTGCTGATGGAGCTGCGGAGTTCTATGAGTTCGGTCCGGGAGATGTCCTCAAAGGGCTGATTCGTAAGATTAATCCCGAAGTACAAGTAGGTTAACACTATGAAAAAACTCTTCTACATAGGTCTTGTTTGCTGTCTGCTCTGCAGTTGTTACCACCGTACGGATAGTCCGCGCGGTTCATGGGCAAAAGGCGCAGACCTCAGTTGGCTCAGTGAGATGGAGCACGATTCGATGTTCCATGATGATTGTATTGCTACGATGCGCGGCATGGGCATGAACGCTGTACGTCTGCGCGTGTGGGTCAATCATTCCACCGGTTGGAGTAACAAGGCCGACATGCTGGCGCTTGCTAAGCGGGCTGCAGAACAGGGACAACGGATTATGATCGATATCCATTATTCGGATTTCTTTGCAGATCCGAATCATCAGACGATCCCTGAGGCTTGGCAGAGCTATGAATACGAGACGATGTTAGAAGCCGTTCGCGAGCACACGCTGGATGTGCTCTATGCGCTCAAAGAAGAAGGTGTCGAACCCGAGTGGGTGCAGATAGGCAACGAGACACCTAACGGCATGTTATGGCCGATGGGAAAGGTGCATAGAGACGAAGGCGAATGGGCGCATTATGCAGGTTTCACCGCCATAGGCTACGAGGCCGCCAAAGAGGCATTTCCGGATATCACGGTCATCGTACACGTGGATAATGCGTACGAACAACGCGATTGGTTCTGGGAGTCTATGCAGGCTTACGGCGGCAAATGGGATATGATCGGTTTGAGCCATTATCCCATGATGAGTGCATGGAACGGCGGTAAGAGTTGGCAGGAGATGAATGAACTGGCAGAAGAGAATATCAAACGCCTCATTGCTCAATGGCACTGTCCGGTGATGATTGCCGAGATAGGTATGTTCGCAAACGACCCGCTTTCCGCTACGGTGATGGCTGATTTTGTGCAACGTGCACAGGCCATCGATTCGTGCGCCGGTATTTTCTATTGGGAACCGGAAGTGTACGGCGGTTGGAGACCTGCGGAGTATATCCCGTTAGGATGGGGCAGTTATGACATGGGAGCTTTTACACCGGAAGGACAACCCTCCGAGGTGATGAAGATCCTGTTGTCGAGTCAAAAAATAAACGATATCAATTAAACAATTTATAGTATGATTTCGAAACGTTTAGAAGACGCAATTAACGCGCAAATCAATGCCGAGATGTGGTCGGCATATCTGTATCTGAGTATGTCCGCTTATTGCCAGGACAAGGGTTATGCCGGCATGGCGAATTGGTTTGCTATCCAATTCAAAGAGGAGCAAGACCATGCGCAGATTTTCTACAACTATCTCATCAGCCGTGGTGGTCGTGTGATCCTCAAAGCGATTGATGCAGTGGAGACCGAATGGGCTTCTCCGTTAGCTGCTTTCGAGGCAACGTACAAGCATGAACAGCATGTTACTTCGCTGATTAACAACCTGATGACTATCGCGCACGAGGAGAAAGACTATGCTGCGCAGAGTCGTCTGCAGTGGTTCATCGACGAACAGGTAGAGGAAGAAGAGAATGCGGTAGAGATCATCAATAAGCTCCGCATGTTGGACGGCAATTCGTATGGACTCTATGTGCTGGATCAGGAACTGGCAGCACGTGTCTATGCAACGCCGTCGCCGTTAGCTGCTAAAGCGTAAATCACAACGAACCCAAGGCCAGGCAGATAAGGCCTGCAAGGATTCCGACCATGCACAAAATCTTACGTGCAGGGTCGGTTTCTTTTAAGAAGAGCAAACCGTACGCAAAACCGATTACGGCACCTCCGCGACGAATGGTACTGACAACCGCAATCATCGAATCGGGATCGCGCAAAGCGAGCATATAGACATTATCCGAAATGATTAAAAAGAGGCTGATAAGAACAATCACACCGAACTTTCTAATTCTTAATTCGTCATTTTTAATTTTTAATTTTCTGTTGATGATCATCCATGTGATAAGCATCATAACTGCCTGATAGAACGTATAATACACCTGCACGGCATTATGGTCGTACCGGCGCATCAGGTATTTATCATACAATCCCGAACAAGCGCCCAGCAGTATCGCCAAAGCCAAACAAATATAGTAAAAATGCGTTTTATCTGATGGCTGAAGGCTGACAGCTGAAGGCTTCTTCAACGAAAACACAAAGATACTTCCGATAGCCAGGATGATACCAACCCACTGCCAACTATTGAGATGCTCCTGAAAAATAAGCAGTGCCCCCACCAATGTCCACATAGGACGTGTGGCTTGCATCGGACTGACAACCGAAATCGGCAGATGCTTGAGCGATATATACCCGAAGACCCAACTGCTGAGCACAATAATCGATTTAAGGAGCGTATAGGCGTGCGCCGTGCCATCCATACGCGGCACATAGAAATGCGTGCCCATCATCAATTCGGGACAGATACGTGACAAGATCAGCGGGATAGACAAGAAAAGCGCTGACACGCAGATACTGATAGTCAGCACGTCGATCACCCGGTTATCACGCAGCGCAATCTTCTTCGATACATCATAAAAGCCCAAACAGAGGGCAGATATAAAGGCTAAAACGGTCCACATACTCCAAAAACAGCTGCAAAATTACAAAAATTTTTGCACATGTCAAAATTTTTCACTAATTTTGCACGCAAAACAGATTA
>JAFXSS010000155.1 GCA_017525455.1 Paludibacteraceae bacterium | reverse complement strand
GTGTAACCGAAGCTCTCAGTACCAGCAGCCTTCATAGCAGCGTTGATACCTTCCTTAGTAACATCCTTACCCTTAACAACAGCTACCAAGATAGTAGTTGAACCAGTAGGAGTAGGAACACGCTGTGCAGAACCGATCAGCTTACCGTTCAGCTCAGGAATAACCAAACCGATAGCCTTAGCAGCACCAGTTGAGTTAGGAACGATGTTCTGAGCACCTGCGCGGCTACGACGGAGATCGCCCTTACGCTGCGGGCCGTCCAGAATCATCTGGTCGCCGGTGTAAGCGTGGATGGTTGACATGATACCGCTCTGGATAGGAGCGTACTTGTGCAGAGCTGCAGCCATAGGAGCAAGGCAGTTCGTGGTGCAAGATGCAGCAGAGATAACCTTGTCAGCAGGAGTCAGAGTCTTGTGGTTAACGTTGTAAACGATAGTCGGCAGATCGTTGCCTGCAGGAGCAGAGATAACAACCTTCTTAGCGCCGGCCTGGATATGAGCCTCAGCTTTAGCCTTGCTGGTATAGAAGCCTGTGCACTCGAGAACTACATCGATACCGAGCTTGCCCCAAGGCAGTTCAGCTGCGTTTGGCATAGCGTAGATAGTAATCTCCTTGCCGTCAACGATGATTGAACCCGGAACGAGAACAGTCTTTCCGTCCTCAGCGAGTTGAGCATCTTTGTAAGCAACAGTGTGCTTACCCTCACCGAACTTGCCGGCGAAACCACCCTGAGCGGTATCGTACTTCAGCAGGTGAGCCAACATCTTCGGGCTGGTCAAGTCGTTGATTGCAACAACCTCATAACCCTCAGCCTCAAACATCTGACGGAAAGCCAGACGACCAATACGGCCAAAGCCGTTAATTGCTACTTTTGTCATAATTGTGTGTTAGTTTGTTTTGTTTTTTATTGTTATTGATTTTATTGTCATGATCTCTACTAGCCGACTAGTCTTCTAGACTTCTAGGCTTCTAGTATTCTAGCCGTTTGGTAGCCTAGTCTGCGAGTTTTTCCCGCGGGCATGTGAGCCTTGCGGGAACAGCAGGCTGCATTTACGGGACAAAGTTACGAAAAAAAAATGATATTTGCAAGAACTCGTGCAAAAAAATATACATTTTTTTATGTGTATTTGCTAAAATTATGCTTTGCAAGTACTTTTGGGTAGGTGGTACGTGAGTTTTTAATCAGTCCTTGAGCATATACTTGGGCATAACTTCAGCGAACTTTTGTGCGGCTTCGTCTACCGAGCCGAAGAACTCTCCACCGGAAGCGTTCATATGTCCTCCGCCGCGGAAAACTTCGCGCGCGAGCAAATTAACAGGCCTGTTGCCCTGACTGCGGAAGGATATCTTGGCCTTAACTTTGGCTGTGCCGGCTTCCGGCATCTGGTGAGGCGGAATCTTGTCTTCGCGCATAAATACGGAATAATAGATATCCTTGATCTGTAGCGGCATGTTCACTATTCCCTCCATATCGCCCGACTTGGCGTTGAAACGGTACATCTCGCGGCGGTTGAGTGTGATGAGTGCCGTGTGGTACTCGGGGAAAAGTTTCATCTTGTGATACAGACAGTAGCCAATCAATCTCATCCGGTCAGCCGAATAGGCGTTGAACACACGGTCGTAGATGGCATCTTTGTTGATTCCCGTGGTCAGCAGCATAGCTACGATGGAGTACATCTCCGGCTCGCAAGAGTTGTAGGAGAAGTTGCCTGTATCGGTCATCATACCCGTATAGATGCACGTGGCGAAATCCGGCGTGAGAACAGCATCAAACGGGGCGGAAATCTTATTGTCATGTACCGTTATGCTCTCGATATGCTCTCGGGTATTGTCTAGGATTGTCTCGGAGTACTCTCGGTGTTGGTTCGGTGTTCCCCCTACTTTGGTTCGACTCAACTCCGCGAATTGATATGCCAAACGAAAAACCAGTTCGGATGCCGAAGCGATATCGTGATAAGCAATCTGCTCGGGATGTTCGCTGCAAACGGATGACAGATGATGGTCGATAATCAGCAGGTCGGCTTTGCCGGCGAGATTTCCGTTATTCTTGCAGTTCTCGTAATCGCTAAATCGTTCGGCCAGGGTGTCAGAGAGTGCAGCTACGCGGTTGGCTTCCGCCAGATCGGTACAAATAACCAGATCGGCTTCGCGGATCGCGTCAACGGCAGCCTCCGGCTGTTGCTCGTACTGAATGATGGATTCAACGCCCGGTAACCACGCCAGGAAGTCAGGAAACGATGTTGGCACGATGTTTGTAACTTGTTTTTTACCGATAGCGTGCAGCCAGTGGCGCATAGCCAGACTGCTGCCCATCGCATCGCCGTCAGGATTCTGATGCGTGATGATGGCTATGGATTGTGCATCATAGATGCAACGCATGGCGTGCTCGAGCTGAAGCGGGGTAATCTTGTCGGAAATGCTCGTGTAATTCATAAAAAAGTGCCGTATTGTTAAAAAGTTGCTACAAAGATACAATTTTTTTTGCAAATATCAAAATTTTTTTGTAACTTTGTAGCGGTTTATGTGCGCTTGACTGAAAGTTTAGCGTTTGGAGTTTAGAGTTTAAGGCTGTTGAGCGTTTCAGGAAGCAGTCAAGGCGTGAAGTGCAAATAAGTTAAAACAACATACAATGAAAAAGACTTTACTAACATTAGTAATGGCGTTGAGCGTGTTATGCGCTCGCGCGCAAGAGGACAAAGTGCTGATGACCATCGACGGTAAGCCGGTGATGTTGTCGGAGTTCAAGTACATCTATGAGAAAAACAGTCAGGAGGCCGCCGGCAGCCAGAAGTCGCTGGAGGAGTATCTGGATCTGTTCGTTAACTTCAAGCTGAAAGTGACTGAGGCTGAGCATCGCGGTATAGATACGACGGCTGCGTTTATCAAAGAACTGAAGGGTTATCGTGCACAGGCTACTCCCAAATATTTGACCGACAACGATGCTATGGAGGCTATGATGCTCCGTACGTACGAGTGGCAGAAAGTTGACCGCCGCGTAGCACATATAGCCATCGAGTGCCCGATGAGTGCCGATTCGGCAACGGTTGAGCAGGCTCTGGCGCGTATCAACGACGCCCGCGAGCGCGTGACGACCGGCAAGAAAATCATAAAAGGCAAAGGCAAGAAAGCCCGTACAACGTTTGCTCCGAAGGAGGATTTTATGGCTGTGGCATCGGAAGTATCGACCGACCCGAGCGTAAAAGAATCACATGGCGAACTGGGCTGGATCAGTCCGTTCCGTTTCGTTTATCCGTTCGAGAAAGCCGTATATACCACTCCTGTCGGCGAGGTGACGGAAGTGTTCCGCAGCCCGTACGGCTTCCATATCGCTTTGGTGGAAGAGGAGCGTGC
The DNA here is from genome assembly GCA_017525455.1 of Paludibacteraceae bacterium. Taxonomy (GTDB): domain Bacteria; phylum Bacteroidota; class Bacteroidia; order Bacteroidales; family Paludibacteraceae; genus Colicola. The sequence goes on along the minus strand of JAFXSS010000155.1, from coordinate 4,749 downwards.
GCATGAGGAAGTACAGGCTTCGCATATCATGAAGACCGTACCGCGTGGCGACAGTGTGGCAGCCGTTCGCGCCAAAGTGCAAATCGATTCTATCTATCAGTTGGCAATCCAGCCGGATGCCAAGTTCGACGAACTGGCACGTGAGTTGTCGGACGACAAAGGTTCGGCTATGCGCGGCGGCAGTCTGGGTTGGTTCGGCCATGGCGCGATGGTTAAGCCGTTTGAGGACGCCGTGTTCGGCATACAGAACATCGGTGAGATAACCAAGCCGTTTGAATCACGCTTCGGCTGGCATATAGCCAAATTGGACGGTAAACGCGGCACATTGCCTTATGATGAGGTGAAAGAAGATATTCGTAAGCGCGTGCAGCGCGACGAGCGCTCGAAAGAGGTGAAGGACAGCTTTATCGCCAAGACCCGTGCCGAGTACAACCTGCCGGCTGAGATGAGCGATGCCGAGGTGATGGCTTATGCCGATGAGCACCTTGAAGCCAAGTATCCCGAACTGGCACGACTGGTGAAGGAGTATCACGACGGTATATTGCTGTTCGACGTATCGCTGGAGGAGGTTTGGGATAAGGCAGCCAAAGATACAGCCGGTTTGGAAGCGTTCTTCGCACAGAACAAGAGCCAGTATGTGTGGGATCAACCGCGATTCAAGGGAATAGTAGTATATTGCAAGGACAAAAATACCCTGAAGTCCGCTCAACGTATTATCAAGCAGGCTCAACCGGATTCCGTAGCCAGTTACCTGAAGCGCCTGAATACCGATAGCGTGAAGTACATGCGTATGGAGCAAGGATTGTGGCTGCCGGAAAAGAATGCCGCTATCGACAAGTATGGCTTCAAGAACAAGAAGACGGAGTTTGTGCCTGATTCGAAGTATCCGTATGTGTTCGTAAGCGGTAAGGTGCTGAAGGGCGCTGAGGTTTATACTGACGACCGCAACCGCGTGACGAGCGATTATCAGGAGTATCTGGATGCCAAGTGGATAGAGGCGCTGAAAGCCAAATATCCCGTCGTGATATATCGCGAAGTACTACAATAAGGTTCTGTTTTTTCTTGGCTCTTTTTCGATTTCGGTTCGGTCATTATGTCCCACATAACTCCCTCACCGGAAATCAAAAAATAGTTCAAGAAAAATCCAGAACTTGGGGACTTTGTCAATGAATAAACGCAAAGGATACATAGTTGGAATAATATGTATGGTGCTACTGGGTGTAGCAGCATACTTGTATCCGTTGCGCTGGGATCTAACTGCCGACAAACGGTACAGTCTGGGCGAGGCAACCCGCACCCTGCTACGCGGATTGGATGAGCCTGTAGAAGTGGAGTTGTTGCTGGACGGCGACCTGAATAGCGGTTTTCGCAGGTTACGCCGTGCTACGGTGGAACTGATGGATGAGATGAACCGCTATGGCCGTGTGCGTATGGCGGCAGCCGGCGAAAACAGTACTGAAGGTTTGCAGCCGACGGTTATACATGAGCGTGAACAGAACGGAAAAACTGTGCAGACGACGGTCTTTCCGTACGCGCGCGTCCGCTACCGCGACAGGCAGACCGTAGTTGCTCTGCTGAAGAACAACCGTGCTCTGACCGGCGAGCAGAACCTGAACAAGAGCATTGAGAATCTGGAGTATGTGTTTGCTGAGGCTATATACAGCATCAGTCGCGACACAATAGCGCGAATAGCGTTTCTGGAGGGACACGGTGAGTTCGATGAGGCGGATGTGTATGACGTGAGCCGGCAATTGAGCAGATACTTTGATGTGGATCGCGGTTCGCTGAGCGACGATGTTCAGGCGCTCAGGCCTTACAAGGTCGTCATCGTAGCCGCTCCGCAAACGCCGCTTAGCGAACAGGATAAGTATATCCTGGATCAGTATATAATGCATGGCGGCCGTGTGTTATGGGCATTGGATGGCGTGCGACTGTCGGAGCAGATGTTGTCTGACGGAGGTCTGACACCGGTTATCCCTCTCGAGTTGAACCTGACGGATATGTTGTTCCGCTACGGCGTACGAATCAATCCTGTGCTGGTGCAGGATTTGCAATGTCTGACTGTGCCTGTGGATGTATCGGGCGAAGCCGGTCAAGCGCAGTATCAGCCTATGCCCTGGACGTATGCACCGTTGCTGCTGACAGCCGTCAGCTCGCCCATAACAAAGGATGTGATGCAGGTGAGTAGCGTTTTTGCATCAACGATAGATACGGTGGGCGGTTCCGGTGCTATACAGAAAGAAATACTGCTGGCCACCTCCACCGCCTCACGCCAGACGCATGCACCGGCTGAGATTGACTTGAGCAAGATACAGGTCGACCCGCAATATTTTGTATCGGCATACTTGCCGGTAGCTGTCAGGCTGGAGGGAGAATTTCCGTCGGTGTTCACCCATCGGATGGTTCCCGAAGGACTGACGGACAACGCCAAACTTGACAAGTCTGTCAGAACCCGCCAGTTGGTAGTGGCTTCGGGCAGCGTGCTGCAGAATCATTGGCAACAAGGCCAACCCTTGCCTGTCGGCTATGACCGGTACACCGGCATACAGTTCGGAAACAGAGATTTTGTGGTCAATGCCGTGCTGGATCTGGCTGATGACAATGGGTTGATTGACTTGAGAGAGAAAACGATAGCCCTCCGGCTGCTGAATGACCGCCGCGCTCACCAGAGCAGGGTGGCTATTCAGACTGTAAGCGTAGCAACACCTCTGTTGCTGATAGGACTATTGGCTGTTATGGTTGGAGTAATTAGAAGGAAAAGATATATTCTGCGATGAAACGGATATTGCTATATGGTTTGCTGCTTGTGGCTTTAGGTATGCAAGCGCAGGAATTGTTGCCGTGGCCGACTGATACGATTGACGGGAAAGTGTACTACAAGTACACGGTGGAAAAGAGTATCGGTCTGTACAGGATCAGTAAGAACTTCGGCGTGTCGCAAGAGGCCATCTTGCAGGCAAACCCCGATTTGCGTACGCGTGGGTTGCGCTACGAAGAGGTGATACTTATTCCTACCGACCTGCCTGCTACTCCTAAAACGGCTGAACCTCAGAAACGCGCAACCAAACCGGCTCGCGCAGAGGTGCTGACCAAGCGTGTGGAACGTATCGAAAAGCCGCTGCAGGTAGAAGAGACCAAGCAGACGATGGCAATGGCACAGTCGGCTGAGGAGCCTCTGCTGCCCGAACAGCGTGACACGCTTGGCGTAGACAGTTTGCCAATACTTGAACCGCAGGACTCAATTGCAGCCATTGTTTATACAGATACCGTACGATTGGCATTCATGTTGCCGCTACAAGCCAATCTGGCACAGCGCAACCCCACGATTGACCGGTTCTACGACTTCTACGCCGGAGCACTGCTGGCGCTCAAACATCATGAAGCCGAGTATGCGGATAGTGTAGGGCAGAAACACAACACATATTTCGAGATAAAAACCTACGATGTAGGTAAGTATGGCGATGCAGTCAACCAGTTGGCAGACTCCGGCGCTTTGGCAAACATCGACGCGTTTATCGGGCCGGCTTATCAGAGGCCTGTTGAGATTCTGGCTGCCTATGCCCAAGAGCATCACAAACCTGTGATGGTTCCGTTCCTGCAATCGGTGCCAAACTTGAAAACCAACCCCTACTTGCTGAAGTTCAATGCATCGGAAGAAATACAGACTCACGCATTGATGGAGTATCTGGATTCGTTGCGTGAGAGTACCAATATCGTGCTGGTGGATGCTTATGCCAACAAGATGGATTATCCTCAGGATATTCGTATTCTGCGTGACAGCATTAAAGCGCGTCAGTTGCCCGTGACCCATACAACCATCCGGCAGATTTTATCGGACTCCGTTAGTCTGGCTCTGAAGGACAGTGTGGAGAACATCCTGTTGTTCCACTCTGACCGGTATTCAAACGTGCAACTGCTGATGCCGTACCTGTTGTCGGGTAAGCGCAGCAAACAGCTGACTGTCCTCAGTCAGTATGCATGGCAGAACGAACATATCCTGTTGCCGCAGATTTTCACGAGTGTGTTCGGCACACCCGAAGGCGAGATGTTCACACGCTATGAGCAGGATTATGCGCAGTACTTCGGTCATAAATTATCGTCAACCCAACCTCGGTATGACCTGCTTGGTTATGACCTGACGCGATATATGCTCCTGGCATTGCGCGGTGGCACATTCAGGGCAATGGATATGACATACGAAGGCGTTCAGTCGTCGATTCGGTTTGTAAAGATAGATAATGGCGGTTACGAAAATACACATATTATCATCCAGAGGCGTTAGGCTGATAGCGCTGTTGCTGCTTGTGGCAGCACAAGTGTCGGCTCAACCCCGTTTGGATGAGCCGGAGATCTTCCTTGGCGCATATGGCGGTGCTACAGCATCAACGGTATTTTTCCAACCGTCTGTGCCCGGTATGGATGATCTGCTGAAATCTCCGATAGGGTGGAATGCAGGATTGGTGTTCCGCTATGGGGGACATAAGGTCTGTGCATTCCAGGTGGAAGCCGGTTACGTGCAACGCGGGTGGCGAGAGTATTCGGCCAAGAACGGATATGATTATTACCGAAAATTGCATTACGTGCAAGTGCCCATGTTGGCTCACATCCATTTCGGCGGTGAGCATGCTCAGGGATTCTTCAATCTGGGGCCGGAGATAGCCTATTGCATTATGTCGCAAGAGTCGGGTACTAAGCAGACCACCTCCACCTATCAGTACCGAGCTATCGACCATCCGTTTGACTGGGGTG
>JAFXSS010000154.1 GCA_017525455.1 Paludibacteraceae bacterium | reverse complement strand
CACCACACCGTTTGAAGAGGTGGTGCCCCGCTCGATGGGAATGGATTTGATGGTGGAGGCTGAAGTGATTTGGGATCTGGACAAGTATCTGGCATACAAACCCAAAAGGAAACGTCGGGGCAGAAATCGCAAAAAGACATTCAAGGAACTGCTGCATTATGAAGTTTCCGTGTTTGCTTCAGCGGGAGTGCTTAACTCCGGCATGCCCGATGACCCGCTGAACAGCCTGTTCGTAGGCGGACGATTTGCTGTGTTCTATGAGTTCGAACACCCGAAACCCAAGAAGAAACCCGGACAGAGCAAACCCCGTCCCAAACCCAAGCCCACACCTACGCCCGAACCCGTTGTTCCACCGGTTGAGCAACCGGTACAGCAGGATACAATCTATTATGGCGAGCAGGTGATTCAGAAGGGTGATACCGTTGTGCTGCAGAACTTGTATTTTGCTACCAACAAAGTCAATGTCTTGCCTTCGTCGCGGGAGGCTTTGGACGAATTGTACATCTTCCTGGATGAGAATCCCGATATGCGCATCCGCATAACCGGTCACACCGATAACACCGCTTCCCGTGAGTACAACCTCCGTCTGTCAAAGGGGCGTGCTGAGGCGGTTAAGCAAGAGATGGTCAAACGCGGTATAGAGCCCGAACGTATTGAAACGGATGGCAAAGGCATGGACGAGCCCGTAGCGGATAACTCAACCGAAGAAGGTCGTCAGCAGAACAGACGTGTGGAGTTTGTAGTTTTGTAAATCATCGAACAATCATAGGATATGAAACGAATAGTATGCATACTGGCAGCCTTGGTAATGGTGTCGGCAATATATGCGGAGAAGCGTATCTATTTCTTCCGTGCACAGGACTTACCTACCGGTGTTGAAACGGTTGATTTAAGGCCGGATATGGGTGTGTCACAACTCTCTCTCAGCAACATCTACGCTGATACCGAAGCCCGCTATGCCTTGTTCAACAAGCGTTCCGACAGTTGGTGGCAAGTAATGGTCGAGACTGCCAAGGGCAAAACCGTTGACCTGAGCGATGTGAATGGCTCCTGGTATCTGAAACTCAAGATTCGCCGCACGGTTAATTATACGCTCACGCTCGTTCTGGCCGGTGCAGGCACTGTCAATGGTTATGCGCTGACTACGGGAGTATTGCCGGCTAACGGCGAATGGAAAGAGTTGAGCATACCGCTCAGCTCGTTCCCTGTACAGCCGGAGTTCTCCGATAAATATTCCGGACGGCTGTTGCAGATTCACTCCGATGCCGGTTATACTGGCGACCTGGTCGGCATCGATTATTGCTATTTGACTAACGACCCAACCGGCGTCGAGGAAGGTACAGTGCAACGCCCCAAGTGCTACTATTTCCTTACCAACAGCAAGACTCCGCTTGACGGAAAACCCTATTCTATAGTAGATTACTCCGCGCGAACCGACATGCGTGCCGAAGGTTGGCAGCAGTGGTCGTACATACCTTTCCCTTATTATTCGATGGATACCGATATGCCGGTGGCTGAGCAAGTGCTGCTGACTGCCGATTGCCCCATGACAGATGTCAATCCCGACTGGTATCTCGTTACACAGATTCGCACGGATATACAAGGTGCATTTGCCTTGCGCCTGTATTTACCTGAGGGCTTGGCATATACCGATACAGTATCTGCCGATGACCTTGTACGTGACGGAAAGACATGGAACGTGCTCACTCTGCCGCTCGACAGGATGAATGCGTTTATCTATAGCGCTACTACGCCCGTGTTCCTCTCTCTGGCCTCACTCGGCGATGTCTCTGCCGGTGAATGGTCGATGGCGAGTTTGATGCTTACCAACGACCTGGGTATCACCAATCCGCAACCCGTTGTGCCGGCTGACCCGAGAAGTGAACAGCGGATATATCTGCTCAACGACGGCTCTTCGCTGCCTGAGGCGTCAAACTGCACCGATTATCGTCTTGACCAAACATCGTATCTGTCCATCTCGTATGGCAACAACACGACTCGCAAATCCACCGATTCATTCCTGACGCTCTTGCCTACCAACGGCTGGTGGTCGGCAGACATAGCTGCCAAGTCGCCCGTAGATCTAACGGCTGTCGATGATACATGGACGATGCACACACGCATCCGTACCACGTCTTCCTATCGCCCGATCAACCTTATTCTTTATAAGGAAGGCAATGCCCAACTGGCACGCTACCAACTCACCGATGCACTCTTACCCGTGGCGAAAAATGGCAATTGGTTTGACTTCGATATACCTATGACTGCTTTCCTTTCAAGCGGCGCTACACTGATTAATTATACATCACGCATATTCTCCTTCCATTCCGATAATGGAGGCGTCAGTGGCGTGGAGGTAAGCATGGAGTATCTGTATTTCTCGCATGCGGGCGAATCGCTCCCTGCCCCGCAACCCACACTGCCGCCGGTAGAAGAACCCGAACTCGAACCTGTGCCGCAGGGGATCGAGTTTGTAACAGTGAGTCATGCTGACAAAATCATCCGTGACGGCATGTTACTCATTCTGCACGATGGCACGTACTTCGACGTATTAGGCAGACCTGTTACCAGATGATTCGCCTCCTGCACATAGTACTTATAGGCTGCGTAGCACTACTTACCTCCGTTACCTTGCCTGCACAGACCGTCACGCATTATCTGACGGCCGAGGCCGGTATAGGTTATTCGTCGGGCTTCTTGGGCGAAGCGGGCGTTGGCTATGCGTTTGCCGACAGGATGTTTATGATGCGAACAGGTCTTGAGGTGGCATATACCTTCCGGCAACTTGCTGCACCCGATCATACAGAGCAACAGAGCGAAATCGATAGCGAGGGCGTTCCTTATACTGCTGTATATGATTATACCCGCCAAACCGACCGCTTGCACTTGCCCGAACTGCGCATCCCATTGCTGGTAGGTGTGCAGTGGCAGAACTGGTATCTGCTGGCCGGAGCAAAAGCCGGGCTCTTGGTTGGGGGTAAGCAAAAATCGGAAATGGATATTACCAAATCCGGCGATTATGCTATGTTCAACGATATGTTCGTCGATATGCCTAACCACGGCTTAACTACCGAACATCAGTTCAGCACATCCTCATTACCTGCCGGGGTGACAGCCTATGCCACGCTTGAAACGGGTATGCATTGGCAGTACTTGGGTTGGGCAGTGTTTGCCGATTACCGGATACCCGGTTACAGCGTTGACGCACGCCCGATTGACCAACTCACCATAGGTGCCAAACTCACCTTCTGGCTCGGTTGGCAGAAGCGCCGCACATTACCCTGCATGTGCACACCCCAAGCAGCTTATTATTCACGCAGACGATAACAATAAAACCTATATGAAAAGAATATCTATCCTCTTGCTTATCGCGCTTCCGATGTTTGTATTCGCGCAGACGCAGAGTTACAAACGCGGCTACGGCGTTGATCAGTCCAAGTTCTCCAATCAGGCTATTGCCAACCTCGCACCGGGTGCAGGCTGGTACTACGACTGGAGTCACTCCACCTATCTGGATTTCGAAGGTGCTAATGTCGATTTCGTGCCCATGACCTGGAATAGTGGCTACAACGCCTCGCAGTTACGGCAGTTCTTATCTGCACACCCTAATGTCAAGTACCTGCTGGCGTTCAACGAACCGAACTTCCGCGACCAGGCAAACATGACTCCCTCGCAGGCTGCTGCCGCGTGGCCTGCTTTGCAGGCTATTGCCGATGAGTATAATCTTAAGATCGTCTCGCCTGCGCCGAACTGGTGCGGATGGTGCGTCGAGGAAGGCGGCACGACCTACAACTCGCCCTACGATTGGTTGCGCGATTTCTTTGCAGCCTGCCCCGACTGCCGCGTGGATTATATAGGTATTCACTTCTACATGGGTGCCATGGAGTCCGTCAAGGGAAGCATCGACCAACTGTGGAATCAGTTCCACAAACCCGTTTGGCTCACTGAGTTCAATATGGATAAGAACGGCATGGGTGACAACGGCACAGCTGACGAGCAGCGCGCGTTCATGGTCAAGATGATCGACTGGATGGAGCGCGATGAGCATGTGTACCGCTATGCCTGGTTTCTCGGTCGCGGTGGAATAATCACTGACCTTGTCGGCTCTGATAAGCAGTCGCTTACCTTGCTCGGCAAAGTGTATGCCAATATGTCGTCGTATGACGCCAATTTCTATCACTCTGCAGGCAAACGCATTGAGGCTGAGCATTATATATCGATGGACAACATCTCGCTTGTCGAGAGTACGGATGTCGATGGTGCTCTGTCGGTTGGTTACACCGCTGCAGGTAGCAAGGTGGCATATCAGATTGATGTACCTGAGGCCGGACAGTGGGATCTAACCTTGCGTACCGCAGGCGAACAGACGACGGGTGTGGAGATTTATAGCAATAGCAAGTTCCTTGCTTCCATTACTGTTCCGTCCTCCGGTTCATGGACTAAATGGCAGGACAGCAAGACCGCCCTCAACCTACCTGCCGGCAAGCAGACTCTGGAACTCAAGATTGCTTCCGGCTCATGTGACTTCAACTGGTTGCAACTGGGCAACACGGCTTCTGCGCTGCCTGCCACTGCAGATGAGCAAAGCATGACTGTGCGCAAACACATCTTGCGCGACGGCTCGCTTATTATCACCACACCGTTTGGCGAGTACGATGTTTGGGGACGAAAAATTCAATAATCACGCATCACTGCTATGAGAAATAATCTGTTCATCCTGTTGGCAGTCTTCTGCTTGAGCGCTTGCCATCATGCGTCTATCCAGCCCGACGTAACGGTTGGGCATCGTGCTGTAGCCTTACCTGACGATACTTGGAAAGTATCCGAATGGATATCTGTGGCTGATGCACCGGTCAGCACCGAGATCGTGCAGGACAGCTGCCGTGCTGCCGATGGCGCCAACTGGTTTGTGTGCTCGTTGCCTGCCGACAAGCAGATTACTTCCGCCACATGGATGACCGCAGGCTTGGGTGTGTATCAGTTGTACGTTAATGCTCAACCTGTAGGCAATGAGTTCCTCAAGCCCGGCTTTACTCATTTTGCCAAAACCAAACGTTCGTTTACGTACGACATCACCGATGCCTTGCATCTCACGGCAGGCAGTACGAATATTCTGGCGGCACAAGTCACACCGGGTTGGTGGGCTGACAAGATCATCACCCCGGCAGGTACACAGGGCATGTATGGCCGCAAGTGTGCTTTCCGTGCAGTGCTGCGGCTGCAGTTCGCGGATGGCTCGGAGCAACTTGTCGGCACTGATACGATCCGCTGGCGTGCAGGCATAGCAGGATCGGTGACACATGCTGCTATCTTCGATGGCGAGGAGTACGACGCCCGTATACCTATGGGCTATGACACACCGGAACGACTTGGTGTACCTGAACTCAATCATGAGTTTGCCGGCGATATTCTTCCCTCTGACGGCGCAGAGGTCTATCTGCGCTACGACCTGGCTCTGGCACCCCAAGCGGCATACGTATGGAGCGGAGTGGAGCAGGCTGACGATACGCATTACGGTCGCGTGAACATCCTTCGTCATTATTCCGACGGGCAGACGATGACTGTCCGTGCCGGCGAGACGCTGGTGCTTGACTTTGGGCAGAACAGTGCTGCTATTCCTGCTTTCGTGTTCGAGGCCAAGGAGGGTACGACTCTTACTTTTGCGCCGGGCGAACTGCTTAACGACAGTCTGGGTGCTCACAGCCGTGGCATGGATGGTGCGGAAGGTAGTGTACATCGCCGCAACCTGCGTATTCCGCACACCGGCGTGACACTGTTCTATACGTTCGGCCAATCTGACGCACCGGTAGCGTATCATCCGCAGTGCACCTATTTTGGCTATCGCTATGCAGGCATCACGGCTACCGATGAGGTGAAGATTTATGCTATACGTTCTATTCCCGTATCGTCTATTACAAGCGAGTTGGAGACCGGAACTATCACCACCGGCGATCCTTCTGTCAACAGGCTTATTCAGAATACGCTATGGGGGCAGCGTAGCAATTATCTGTCTGTGCCTACTGATTGTCCGCAACGCAACGAGCGTCTCGGCTGGACGGCCGACACGCAGGTGTTCTGCGAGACGGGCACATACTTCGCCAATACCGACCGCTTCTTCCATAAGTGGCTGCGCGATCTGCGCGATACGCAAAAGGATAACGGTGGCTACCCGGGAGTGGCACCCTTCGGACAGTACGGCTCCAGCCATGTCGATATGGCGCGTGTCGGGTGGTCGGATGCCGGAGTGATAGTGCCTTGGACGATCTGGAAGCAGTTTGCTGATACGCAGATTGTGAACGACCACTGGCAGTCGATGGAGAAGTTTGTGGATCATATAGCCGAATATAAGTACGACCATACAGCCATGTTCCCCGACAATGGCGGTTACCAGTGGGCTGACTGGCTCAGTTATGAGGCGCTTGAGTCGTTCACAGGCCAACCTTGGGATGCGCGCGGCTTGCGACCTGAAGCGGCGGAATATTGGTCATTCCTCTGCGGGTCATACTGGATGATTGATGCCGGTATGATGCTGGATATGGCGCGCGCCACAGGGCGTGATACTGCCAAGTATGCCTGCATGGTTGCCCGGGCAAAGGCATATCTGTGCGAACGCTTCCTGAACAGCGACGGCTCGTTCAAGTTGGATATACTCAATACGATGCAAACGCCCGCATTGTTCGCGCTCCGAAACAATCTGCTTGACGGCTCAGCACGCGAGAACATGAAGCAGCGCTTGCGGGCTAATTTCCGTGAGCATAACCAGTGCCTGCAGACCGGTTTCCTCGGCACATCTATTCTTATGCAGACGCTTACTGACAACGGCATGACGGATATAGCCTACGACCTCTTGTTCCAGCGTCGTAACCCCAGTTGGCTCTATTCGGTGGATAACGGGGCAACCACGATCTGGGAGCGGTGGAATAGTTATACTATCGAACACGGCATGGCGCCCAACGGCATGAACAGTTTTAACCATTATGCGTACGGCTGCGTATGCCAGTGGCTGTGGCAGACGGTAGCAGGTATACGTACGGATATAGCGCAGCCCGGGTTCCGACATATCTTGCTTGCACCGGTGCCCGACAAACGTCTCGGTTCGGTCAATGCCTGCTATCGGTCGGCCGCAGGACTAATCAAATCCGAGTGGCATTATGACGGAGATGTTTGCATGTGGACGTTCAGTATCCCCGAGGGCACAACGGCTACTGTGAGCCTGCCGAATTCCGACCGACAGCAAGAGTATGCTCCCGGCACATATACACTGCGCATCGATTAATTCATATGCCCGATAATTATAAATATTACATTGCTATCGATTGGGGAGCGACCTCCGGTCGCGTGATGGTTGCCCGTGTGCATGACGGCGATATACGTCTGCGCGAGGTGCATCGATTCACGCATAATGTTGTGCAGGGCACTGGCGGACACTGGTATTGGGATTTCAATTTCCTGCTCAGTGAGACGCTCACGGGCTTGCGCGAAGCCGCACAGTTGGGGCATCACTACGAGTCTGTAGGTGTGGATACTTGGGGCGTCGATGTAGCGTTTTACGGCGGGCAAGGACAACTGCTGTTCGCTCCTTTGGCATATCGCGACCCGTTCACCATGGCTGCACAGAAGCAGTTTTACGGGCAGATGCCTGCCGGTGTGTTGTATGGTAAGACCGGTATCCAGCAGATGCACTTCAATACGGTTTTCAAACTTTTTGCCTGCCGGCAGGAGAAGTACAAGCCTTTGTCAGATGCCGAACATATATTGTTCTTGCCCGACGCAGTCAGTTATTATTTGACGGGGCAGATGGTTTGTGAGTATTCTGTTTTGTCCACCTCCGCCATGCTCAACCCCGTGACCAAAGATTTCGACGAGGATATTCTCTCACTCTGTGGCTTACGGCGCGAGCAGTTCCCTGATATCGTTTATCCCGGGCAGGTCATAGGCAGCCTCAAATCCGAAATAATTGCCCAAACAGGGCTGAATGCTGACTGCCGGGTTGTGGCTGTTGCCGGTCATGACACCGCCAGCGCCGTTGCGGCTGTGCCTCGGTTGTACAACGGCAAGCGTGTCGCCTATCTCAGTAGCGGTACGTGGAGCCTGATGGGCACTGTGGTCGATTCGCCGGTCATTACCGGGCGAAGTATGCAACTCAACTTCACCAACGAGGGTGGCGTGAACGGCACAACGCGACTGCTGAAGAATATCACAGGTATGTGGATCCTCGAGCAATGCCGCAAGCAGTGGAACATGCAAGGCAAGCGGTACAGCTATCAGCAACTCATTGATATGGCGGAGAGTGTGTGCCGGGTGCCCGAATTGTTCAATCCCGACGAACAGCGGTTCGCCAATCCCGAAGATATGCTGTCGGAGGTAGATGCCGGACGTTCGCTCACCGATGCCGAGATAGTCAGTTGTATCTTCCACTCGCTCGCACAGCGCTACGGAGAGGTGTTTGGTATGCTCTGTGCACTCGTCGGCGAATCGTTCGGAGCATTGTATATCATCGGTGGCGGAGCGCAGAACAGTTATCTAAACAGCCTGACCGAGCAGGCGGTAGGAGTGCCGGTGCTCGTCGGCTCAACCGAGGCTACCGCTATCGGAAACATCATGGTGCAATGTCAGAATAACCAGTCTCTTTTATAATCAAATATAATGTCAATCTCTATGAATACTCCCCTTGTCCCCACCCAAGCGCGTGTTGGCGTTTTCTCAATCGCCTTAGGTGCGTATTTGCCACAATTCCCGTCACTTGTGCCGGAGTTTGAGGCGCAGTATCAATCATTCAAGGCTACCTTGCCGGACGGTGTTGAAATCATCGATGGCGGTTTGGTTACTACCAAGGAGCTGGCGCAGGCTGCAGGCGACAAGTTCCGCGCTGCGGATGTTGACCTGGTTATCCTGCAGTTGCTTACCTATGCCACGTCCTACAACATGCTGCCGGCTGTGCGCGACCTGGATGTACCGGTTGTGCTGGTTAATGTCCAGAAGTTGCCCGCACCCGACTACAAGCACACCGATACGCCTACTTGGCTCGGGCAACTGTATGCCTGCGGAGCTGTGGGCGAGATGGTGGCTGACCTTGAGCGCGCCGGCAAACGTCATGCCGTGATCACCGGTATCCAAGGTGGCGACCCCGAAGTGCAGCGCGAAATTGAACAGTGGTGTCGCGCAGCACAGGTGCGCCGCCGCTTCCGCGATACGAATATCGCACAGATCGGACGACCTTATCCGGGAATGATGGATTTGTATATCGACGAAACGAACCTCTACCACCGCATGTGGCTTTACACCAAGCAGTTTGATTGGGAGAAGATGTGGGCTATTGCCGACCATGTCACCGACGAGGCGGCTATTCGCGCCAAGGCAGAGGATATATTGGCAACCTTCGACATCGAAGGTGGAGCCTCCGTCGATACAGTGTGGGATATGGCGCGATATGTCGTGGCTTTCGAGCAGTGGGTTAAGGACGAACGTCTCGGACTCATCGCCTCGCATTACGATGGTTTTGCCCAAGGCGTAGCCGGCCAACTCGATTCTATGCTCATTCCCGCTTTCTCCATGCTGATCAAGCAGCATACGGCTTGCGCCGTCGAGGGAGATATCAAGGTGGCTATGGCTATGTCTATCCTCAAGACTATTGCCGGCACAGGACAACTCAGCGAGATGTATTCTATCGATTTCCCCGCCGACATCTGTATCATCGGTCACTCGGGCAGCGGCGATGCCGATATATCGCAGGCGCATAAGCCTACTATGAAGATTGTGCCCGTCTTCCACGGCAAGACCGGTGGTGGCTATCTCACGCAGTTCTACCCGCCTACAGGAGCAGTAACGTATCTGGCTATCACGCAGGACAGAAACGGCGTGTTCAAGTTCGTGGTGGCTGAGGGCGTCAACGAGCCGGGCGACATCTTTATGTTCGGTGATACGAACATGCGTACGCGCTTCAGTATCGGTGCACGCGAGTTCTGCAACCGCTGGTCAGAGGCTGCACCTACCCATCACATGGCTGCCGCCGTCGGTCGGCATATCGATACGATCCTCAAGGTGGCTAAGATTTTCAACGTACAGGTGGACATTGTATGTCGATAATAAAAAATACGAATTAAAAATTACGAATTATCAAATGAGTAAAAGCAGTAGTTTGAAGAGTACCCTGGCTGTGTCGCTCAACAATTATCTCGATGCCGGTGCTATCGTTGCCGGAGCTAGCGGACTGACACTGTGGCAGAACTACCTTGGCTTGAGCGAAGTCTCGCTCGGGTGGCTGAACTTCATCTCTGCCAACTGTCTCGGCGCGGCTATAGGGGCTATCATCGGAGGCTTCCTGGCCGACAAGTACGGACGTAAGTTCATCTTTACTTACAATCTGCTCGTATATATGTTCGGCGTGCTGCTGGTGATGTGCGCCACTAACTTTGCCGTGCTGTTTGCAGGATTCCTGTTCACCGGTATATCTGTCGGCATAGGTGTGCCTGCGTCGTGGACATATATCTCCGAAAGTTCTGAGGTCAGCAACCGCGGTCGCAACATCAGTCTCTCGCAGATGTCGTGGGGCATAGGTCCTATGTGCATCTTGCTGCTCGGTATGCTCTTTGCCCCCGGTCATGCCGGCGAGAGCGACGGTGTGCTCTACGGTTGGGTACAAGCCTTGGCTGACCTGTTCATGGGGGCTGAGGCCGATGTGGCCGCCGTGCAGGTCTTCGCCTCACGTATAGTGTTCGCCTCGCTGTTCATCGTGGCGTTCATCGCTTGGAACCTGCAGAGGCGCTTGCAGGAGAGTGCCGAGTTTGAGGCTACCAAGGCGGCTGCTCAGCATACAAGCCTGTGGCAGAACATCAAGGTGCTCTTCCAAAACAAGATCGCTATCCGCACCGTCGCATTCCTGGCTGTTATCTATCTGTCGTGGAACCTTGTGGCATCGGTCATGGGATTCTTCCAGCCGCATATCTACGAGTCGGCGGGTGGCATGAGCAACAAGGACGCCAATATGCTCAGTTGCATCAGTTGGGCGGTGGTCGTGTTTGTTACGTTCATCGTTTCCCGCCTGGTTGATAAGTTCGCCCATCGCATTTTTTATATCTTCGGCTTGCTTTGTGCACTCACGGCGTGGATGATCATCATCGGCATAGGTGTTACCAATATTGTCTGGCTGTGGGTGTTCACCATCCTTTGGGGTGTCAACAACGGCTGCTCGGTGCAGATCTTTTACGCACTTTGGGGCTCTGAACTGTTCCCTGCCAAGTTTCGTGCCGGAGCGCAGGGACTGATGTTCTTCCTCGTGCGCGGACTGTCGGCTGTATGGGGACTGGTGTTTACCTATATCTACGGCGACAACGGCCAGGGCTTTACCATAGCCGCCTGGTGCATGGTGGCTCTGCTGCTCGTCTCGCTCATCGTGGGTGTGATCGGCGCACCGCAAACACGCGGCAAATCATTAACTCAAATCACTAAAGAACGTTATGGAAATACTGTTGACTAATCCGGCTCTGAAGGCTGTTGTTGATGATGTAGCGGAGGTAGCCGGATATATATGGACGAAAGGCTGGGGCGAACGCAACGGCGGCAATATCACCGTCAATATCACCGAGTTCGCCGATGCTTCGTGGCAACTCATGCCCGCGCTGATGCCGGCTGTGGCTATCGGGTGCACGCTGCCGCAACTCCGGGGCACATACTTCTACGCCAAAGGCACGCAAAAACGAATGCGTGACTTGTCTCGCTGCCCTATGGCTAACGGCTCGATCATCCGTATCACCGACGATTGTGCGCATTACGAGATCATTGCCGATCAGCCCGTCATGCCCACCAGCGAACTGCCGTCTCACCTCATGGTGCAGAACTATCTGCTTGAGTCCGGCAGCCGCTACAAGGCTACGCTGCACACCCATCCTGTCGAACTCGTAGCTATGAGCCACTCGCCGGAGTTCCTCGACGCCGGGCACCTCACCCGTACGCTCTGGTCAATGATTCCCGAGACGCTCGCGTTTGCTCCGCTCGGCTTGGGCGTTGTGCCTTATCAGGTACCCGGCTCGGTGCAACTGGCGCAGGCTACGCTCGAGCAGATTCATGATTACGATGTCGTCCTTTGGGAGAAACACGGTACGTTTGCTGTCGGACAGGATATCATGGATGCCTTCGATCAGACCGATGTGCTCAACAAGGCGGCTACTATCTACCTGCGTGCCCGCTCAATGGGCTTCATCCCGCAAGGCATGACCGATCAGCAGATGGCGGATATCCGGCGCATATTCTCTTTGCCCGCATCAC
Organism: Paludibacteraceae bacterium; assembly: GCA_017525455.1. Lineage (GTDB taxonomy): Bacteria > Bacteroidota > Bacteroidia > Bacteroidales > Paludibacteraceae > Colicola. The sequence continues at coordinate 1,056 of JAFXSS010000154.1, read as the reverse complement.
GGCCTTGCTAACCCATTCGCAGGCGCTTGCACAACGGCGCTTCTCACGCAACTTAAGTTGGTGTTTTTGTGCATATAGGTACGATTTTTGGCAAAATACTTGCAAATGTCAAAAAAAAATCGTACCTTTGTTGCCGTGCAAGCATAAGTTGTGTGCTCGTGGTCACGCAACACGGATGAAGGCCTTACTAATCATGCTAATTATTGTGTTATGAAAAAGATTCTTTTCCTACTGTTGGCGTTGCCAACCCTGTTGATGGCGCAACAGAAAGTTGCCGTGTATGTGTCTGCCCCGGAGAACTACGGACAACTCAAAGCTATTCAGGTCGATGGCTATCTGCTCAGCCCTATGGTGTATAAGTTCCAGGTTCCGCCTATGAAACCGAAGGATGAGATCCGCTTCGACATCCCCCGCCCGTCACCCGTAACCCATAACCAGGATCCGTATCATGGCTCGCACCCCGTAACCCATAACCCGTCACCCGTAACCCATAACCAGTCCGGTCATCACCATCACCGGCCTACTCCTCCGCCGCCACCGCCTGCACCTGTGCGAACCGCTAACCCCGAGCAACTGCAGCGCGCGCTGCAGGTCATTCAGAAGCAGTCCTACGACGACAAACGCATCGAGATTGCCAAACTCTGTGTCGTGCTATGTCCGTTCACCGTGCGTGACCTGGCTAAGATGGTCGACTGCTTTACTATGGAAGATCGCAAGGTCGATTTCCTGATCTTTGCTCACCCGTATTGCCCGGACAGGGAGAACTACTACCTCTTTCGCGATGTGCTGCGCTTCCGCTCCGACTACGATAAACTCATGGAGCGGGTACAGCCCGGCTACAACCATCTCTAACCATAACAATTTACATCGCTGCTATTGATTGCAAAAACAAAGGGTGCTCAGAAGCGCCCTTTGTTTGCTTCATACTCCCGCAGTATAGCCGTGCGTATTTGGTTACGGCTCATGCTGAGTTCGGGTACTTCGATTATCTTGTTGTACAGCCGTTTGATTCGTTGCCGTAGGGCGTCGCGCTCATTGGCTATGCGTTGCAGGTCT
>JAFXSS010000153.1 GCA_017525455.1 Paludibacteraceae bacterium | reverse complement strand
CGGGATCGACCTTCAAGACTATCCAGTCCGTCGTTTGTCTGCAGGAGGGAGGAATAACACCGGCCACCAAGTACCCTTGTTCCGGACCGGGTTCATCGCCTATCAAGTGTACGCACCATCACGGCTCGCCCGTATCGCTGCTGAATGCTATAGAGCAGAGTTGTAATCCGTACTTCTGGTGCGCATTCCGTGATATGCTTCAGCGGGACGGATATGGCGATGGCAATGCTACATTCCGCAAGCGCTATAACCTTTGGCGTGACGATGTGATGAAGTTTGGCCTCGGTAACCGTTTCGAGGGTACGGATATAGGCGAACAGGCAACCGGTGCCATTCCTACAGAGCGGCAATTCACCCGTATGTATGGCGAGAAGGGCTGGAAAGCCATCACTATCCGTTCACTCAGTATAGGTCAGGGCGAAATACTCATCACGCCCTTGCAACTGGCTAACCAGGCTGCTACACTCGCCAACAGAGGATACTATATCACACCACACCTGAATACCGAACTCACCGCTTCTGCCGACTTGCGGCAGGATACGGGTATGGATGCCGAGTGGTTTAGTCTTACTGCACAGGGCATGCATCAGGTGATGACCAACGGTACAGGCCGGTGGTATAATATCGACTCTCTGCAGATGTGTGGTAAGACCGGCACCGTGCAGAATCCGCATGGTAAGGATCATGCAATCTTTATCGGTTTTGCTCCGATGGATAATCCGAAGATTGCTGTGGCTGTCGTGGTTGAGAATGCCGGCTTTGGTGCAACCTGGGCAGCGCCTATCGCTTCGCTGATGATGGAGCAGTACCTCACAGGCACCGTTACACGTAAGCATATTTACAACAGGATGGTCAACGCCATTCTCACGCACCCGTCGTCGGAATAATTCGTAATTCATAATTAATAATTTTAATTCGTAATTTTTAATTTTTAATTCGTAATTTCTTTGACTCGCAACAACATCATATCAGGTCTTGACTGGTGGACAATCATCCTCTTTCTGGTGATTGCTCTGTTTGGCTGGCTGAACATCTACGGTGCCAGTTACACCTTCGACCAGACCTCTTTGTTCGACCTCAGCAACCGTGCCGGCAAGCAGTTCTTGTGGCTGGGCATAGCATGTGTGTTAGGTATAGCAGTGTTGTTCATCGAGGGTAAGACTTACGAGGTCACGGCGTATCTTATCTATGCGTTTTGGATACTTGTTCTGTTAGCCACGCCTTTGCTTGCTCATAACACCAAGGGTTCCATGTCCTGGATAGACATAGGTCCGATTAAGTTCCAGCCTGCCGAACTCGCCAAGATGATTACTGCTCTGGCGCTGGCGAAGTATATGGGGCGGTACGATTACCGCATGCGTTCGTGGCGCGACCTGCTGGTGCCTGTCCTGTTACTCGCGCTGCCTGCGGCTATCATCATGGTGTGGCAAAAGGAAACAGGTTCGGCTCTCGTGTTTGCATCGTTCATGATTATGTTCTACCGCTTTGGTATGTCCGGATATGTAATTACAGGAGGTCTGTCGTTTGCGTTGTTGTTTATCTGTTCTATCCGGTACGGCGACGTAGCGTTGCCTTGGGGCGAAGGCGATGTGGGAATATTGCTTTGCTATATTGTGCTCATGGCAGTGGTTGTCGGCTTTGCGTGGCTGCGTGAGCAGGATTGGAAGCAGGCGCTTGTTATTGTAGGAATAGTAGCCGTTACGTACGCTGCTGGATTGATAGTTAATATTTGGCACACGGTTAATTTCAATTTTGTGTCTCTTATTGCCCTGGTTCTGGCTATTGTATATTTTACAGCCATGGCTATTTATCGCCGGCACTTCAATATGTTGTTGGTAACGGTGTATGTTGCCGTTGCACTGATTTTCTGCGGGGTATGTAATGTAGTGTTCGATCGTGTCCTGCAGCCACACCAGCGTACGCGTATCGAAGTGCTCCTGGGCTTGAAGGATGATCCTGCGGGTGCGGGCTACAATGTCAATCAGTCGCTCATTGCCATCGGTTCAGGTCAGTTCAGCGGCAAAGGATTCCTGCAGGGAACACAAACCAAACTCCGCTTTGTGCCGGAGCAGGATACTGATTTTATATTCTGTACAGTAGGTGAGGAGTGGGGATTTATAGGTTCGGCAGGTCTGCTGTTGGTTTATCTGATATTCATCTTGCGCCTGCTGGTTATTGCCGAACGCCAGCGCGACAATTATTCGCCGATATATGCGTATTGCGTGGCGGGCATCTTTTTCTTCCACCTGACCATCAATGTCGGAATGGTTCTTGGGTTGTTGCCTGTTATCGGTATACCGTTGCCGTTCTTCAGTTACGGCGGTTCGTCGCTTATCAGTTTTACGCTTCTGCTGGCTGTGCTTCTGCGTTTGGATGCTGAGCGCCTAAACAAACTGCATTAAACGCTTGGCGCTCTTTGTCGCGCCACCAACCCCATTTGTTGAAGTACTTGATCATGTTCACAGCGTGGATGCGCAGCATCCGCAGACTGTGGTATGATGCCTGTCGGTGTGCGTGAACGATGGTTTCTGACGGATAGTACAAGGTGAGATAGTCGCGGTGTATACGCCGGGTCAGGTCTATATCCTCGGGGTACATGAAGTACCGTTCGTCGAACAGTCCGGCTTTCAGCAATGCTTCGGTTCGCAGCAGCATAAAGCATCCTGACAGATACGGTGCATTGATGGGGCGCGAGTGGTCCATATGTCTTAATTCGAACAGTGCGTTGCGGGCGTTGCTGTTGGCGCGCTTCCCGAGCACTATTCTCCGAATCAGATCCATCGGTGTAGGCAGCAGTTTGCATACGTACTGCTCCTGACCGTCCGTACCCTTTACGCGTGGAATCAGGTGGCCTATGGCAGGATTGGTCTGCATCACAGCCAGCAGTCGGTCGATGGCTTCTGCGCTGACTTGGATATCCGAGTTCAGCACCAGGTGATAGGGTATATTGTCGTATATCGATTCGCGGATGGCAATGTTGTGTGCTGCTCCGTAGCCGAGGTTCGTGGCGTTGGGTATGTACTGTACGGTTGCCGGTTTGGCGTTCAGTGCTTTCAGAACTTTTTCTGCCGACAGTTGTTTGTCTTTTGGCGAGTTATCCACCAGATAGATGCAGTTGATGTGTGCAGAACGCAGCAGTTCCTGCACCAGCGGTCGCCATTCGCCCTCCGGGGTGCAGTACAGAACAATAGAAATGTTCAGCAGTTTGGTCATCAGTATCGGTAGATGGATGTGAGTAAAAATAAGGTGGCGTGTCGAGTGACACACCACCTTGTTGCAACGTTGCGTTGATTATTCAGCGGCACTCTCTTGTGCAGGCTCAGTAGCCTCTTGCACAGCTTCAGCAGCTTCCTTTGCAGCCTCAACGGCGGCAGCGGCCAGTGCTTCAGCGGCCTCCTGACGTTTCTTGGCGACCTCAGCGGCTTTAGCCTTGTTGGCTTCTACCTCTTGAGCGAGGAGAGCCTTTGCAGCTTTAGCCTTCTTGTCTGCCTCTTCACGGCTGATCTTGCCGAACTTGGCATCCTTTTGAGCCTTCCAGGCATCGAAGCGCTTTTGTGCTTCAGCCTCGTTGAAGGCGCCTTTCTTTACGCCACCCTGCAAGTGCTTCATCAGCAGAACACCCTCACCTGACAGCAGGTTGCGAACGGTGTCGGTGGGTTGAGCACCTACGTTTACCCAATGCAGCGCGCGCTCGAAGTTAAGATCGACCGTTGCGGGATTGGTGTTAGGGTTGTAAGAGCCAAGACGCTCAATGATCTTGCCGTCACGCGGTGAACGACTGTCGGCTACTACGATGTGGTAGTAAGCATAGTCCTTGTGACCATGACGTGCCAAACGAATTTTTGTTGCCATTTGTTTGTTGATTTATGGGCTACGACTTCACGAATCGCTTGCCCGGGTTAGTAATTTGTGCCGACTGACATGCAGACCGACACCTTAATGGTCGTGCTTTTACACGAAAAGCGCACAAAGGTACAACTTTTTTCGCAAACTTCCAAATATTTCCGCTGAAAAATTTCATTATATTGCAGCAAATACAATTATTTTTATGGTAAAACTTGCAAATATGCATTTTTATTTGTACCTTTGTGTTCGAATCCGTCTAATCACCGCCTTATGAAACGCTTTGCTTTGTTATTGATCTTTGTACTGCAGGTAGTTGTGTTGTGTGCTCAGCAGCGCATCACGGGTATTGTGCTCACTGATGGTGATGTACCAATCATTGGCGCCAGTGTCAGCGTTGAGGGAACGACACTCGGTACAGTTACCGATGAACAGGGGCGGTTTGAAATTAGTGCCGACAAAGGTGCGAAGCTCACGGTCAACTACATCGGCTACGCGACAGGTACGGTGCTCGTAAGCGGCGACAGCGAAATGCGTATCGTGCTCACCAAGGGCGACGCATCGCATGTCATCGACAAGCGTTCGCTGACCACTAATCACCGTTTTGCCACGTGGGGAGAGTTCGGCATGAGTATCCAGCCGGAAGCGTTCGACAACAATGAGAAGTTCGAGCAGTTCACCTGCGTGGGCGGAGGGATAGGCCTCGGCTATCAGTTGCGGCACAAGCGTTTTTTGCTGACCGCCGGTTTGGAATTGGCGAGCATCAACTATCATATCCGTTACACTTACCAAGGTGCGTACACCAGCGGCTCACTCGATCTTGACTGCCGCCGGCTGCAACTGCAAGAGGCCATATTGGCAGGTATGGAGCTCCGGTACTGGTATTGGCAGGCGGGCGCTAAGTTCGGATTCTTCAGTTACTACTACCTGTACAACAAGCACGAAGGCATTGACTCCAAGGATTTCAACAAGCCCTACGGCGGCCTGCTCGCCATAGCGCCATCGTTCGAAATCGGCTACAACGAGACCTCTGCCCGTAACATCAACTACAAGGTTGCCGCGTTCGTTGAGCCGTACATCGACGTGCTGAACAGTATGCCGAGCGGCGCCAATGCTTCCGGCGACAAGATTGACAAACCGCGGTTCTATTACCTGCTCTTCGGACTTAAATTCTGCATTGCGTACTGACGCCCGACGCTTTGGCATGGAATTTGCATATTTCCCCACAAACGATACAGTTAACCAACGAATATGAACAAACAAGACAAACGTGATCACTTGTACATGCGCATGGCGCGCACTTGGTCGGAGAACAGTTATTGCGTGCGCCGCAAGGTAGGCGCGCTGCTTGTACGTGACCAGATGATTATCAGTGACGGTTACAACGGCACACCCTCGGGCTTTGAGAACGTATGCGAAGACGAAAACAACGTCAGCAAACCTTATGTGCTTCATGCTGAGGCGAATGCCATATCCAAGGTAGCACGCTCCAACAACAGCTCCGACGGAGCAACACTCTACGTTACGGCTTCACCCTGTATGGAGTGCTCCAAACTGATCATACAGGCGGGCATCAAGCGGGTGGTGTATGGCGAGAAGTACCGACTGATGGATGGCGTTGAACTGCTCAAGCGTGCGGGTATACAGGTTGATTATATGCCTGACGAAGTTGAGGGTTGAGTGTTAGAAGTTTAGTGATTTGAGATTATGAAGAAGTATATTTTACCTACGGTGTCCGTATTATGTATCCTGCTTGGATTCATCATCGGCAACGCCGTGAGCAACAAGGTCAATGCCCAGCATTTCTATATCCGCAACGGGCAGTTGGTGATGTCACCGTCGTCGAAACCTGACCAGATGTTGCAACTCATGCGGCAGTCGTATGTCGATTCGCTGGATATCGATTCTATCACCGATATAGTGATGGACGATCTGGTTAAGCAACTCGACCCGCACTCGTCGTACATACCCAAGAAGGATATCGAACTCGTCAATTCCGAGTTGTCGGGCTCGTTCTCGGGCATAGGTGTGCAGTTTACTATCCAGAACGATACGATTAATATCGTGGCGGTTATCTCCGGTGGTCCGAGCGAGCATGTAGGTGTGCTGGCGGGTGACAAGATTGTTACCGTCAACGACTCGGCTTTCACGGGCAAAGGCACGACCAACGAACGTGTGATGCACACCCTGCGCGGTCCGAAAGGCACGGAGGTTAAACTGGGTATAGTGCGTACCGGTACTCCCGAACTGCTGCACTTCACGATTGTGCGTGGCGATATACCAGTTCACTCGGTGGATGCTTCGTTTATCATCGAGCCTGCGGGCAGCAAGAAAAAGATAGGTTTTGTGCGCGTCAACAAGTTCGGCGAGACTACGTACAAGGAGTTTATCTCCGCCCTGGCAGAGTTGCGCTCACAGGGTGCTACCGAGTATATCGTTGACCTGCGTGAGAACAGCGGCGGTTATCTTGACCAGGCTGTGAAGATGGCCAACGAGTTCCTGCAAGCCGGAGATCTGATTGTGTATTCCGAAGGTCGTGCTTATCCGCGTTATGAGGCACGTGCCAACGGTGGCGGACGGTTCAAGGATGTGCCGCTCGTAGTGCTGATTGACAATTTCTCCGCTTCGGCTTCTGAGATTTTTGCCGGTGCTATGCAGGATAACGACCGTGCAACTATCATTGGCCGCCGCTCGTTCGGTAAAGGTCTGGTACAGCAGCAGTTCCCCTTTGCTGACGGCAGTGCTGTCCGACTGACAGTAGCGCGCTACTACACACCGTCCGGACGATGCATACAGAAACCTTACAAACTCGGTGACAACGAGACCTACCGTCAGGATCTGGAGGAGCGCTTTGAGCATGGCGAGTTCTATTCGGCAGACAGCATTCATCTGGTGGACAGCACGGCTTATCGCACCAAGCACGGACGCATCGTGTACGGTGGCGGAGGTATAATGCCGGATATCTTTGTCGGTCGTGATACCACGCAGTACAGTCCGTACTTCAATATCGTCAGCAACCGCGCATTCACGTATCAGTTTGCTTACCGCTATGCCGATACCCACCGCAAGCAACTCAGCAAGTTCACGCGCTGGCAGGATCTGGAGAAGCATCTGCTCAATGCCAACTGGGTGCCGGAGTTTGTCAAGTTCTGCCAGGACAAAGGTGTAGAACCCAACCCGGAGCAACTGGCTAAATCCCGCGCATTGCTCGTGCGTATAGTTAACGGATATATAGTGCGCGACATCATGGGTGACAAAGGCTTCTTCCCGCTCTTTGAGCGTGACGATGACATCACAAAACGCGCAATTGACACCTTAACCCGCAAAGAATAGCACGAATATGCAAATATTTTGCACTTTTTCGCGAAAATATTTGCAAATATCATAAAATTATGCTATCTTTGCACCGCATTTCAGAGAACTGCGCTAAACTCAATTGAGCTGTTGGCAACAACAGGTCAATTGAAGAGCGGAGACGATGGTGCGCTTTATGTCGCAGAGCGACATCTGTTAGCACCATCCGTCGAACGCGACGGTCGGTTGCCCGAGTGGTTAGGGATCGGTCTGCAAAACCGGGGACAGCAGTTCGAATCTGCTACCGACCTCACGAAAATGCCGCCTGCAAGCGGCATTTTTTATTGATAGAAGAAGATGGCACAGGATAAGATTATCGAAGAGATTACATCGGGTGAGTACAAGTACGGCTTTACCACCGATGTGCAGACGGACATCATCGGCAAAGGACTGAACGAGGATGTCATCCGCACTATATCCCGTAAGAAGGACGAACCCGCATGGCTGCTTGAGTTCCGGCTGAAGGCTTACCGCAAGTGGCTGACGATGTCTGTGCCGAAATGGGCGCACCTGGATATACCCGAGATTGATTTTCAGGACATCTCGTACTACGCTGCCCCTAAGGCCGCCCAAGCGTCGGATGACGCAAAGTCCGGTGATATCGATCCGGAGATTGCCAAGACCTTCGACAAACTGGGCATACCTCTCGAGGAACGTGCCGCACTGGCGGGAAACATGGCGGTGGACGCCGTGATGGATTCGGTATCAGTCAAGACTACTTTCCGCGACACACTGGCGGAGAAAGGTATCATATTCTGCTCTATCAGCGAGGCTGTGCGCGAACATGAAGACCTGGTGCGCAAGTATCTGGGGTCGGTTGTCCCGTACTCCGACAATTTCTACGCCGCACTGAACTCCGCGGTGTTCTCCGACGGCTCGTTTGTATATATTCCCAAGGGCGTACGTTGCCCGATGGAACTATCGACGTATTTCCGCATCAATGCGCAGAACACCGGTCAGTTTGAGCGTACGCTGCTCATTGCCGACGAAGGTGCTTATCTGTCGTATCTGGAGGGGTGTACCGCTCCGCGCCGTGACGAGAACCAACTCCATGCAGCCATCGTAGAGATTATTGTTCACGATGATGCCGAGGTCAAATATTCCACTGTGCAGAACTGGTATCCCGGTGACAAACAGGGCAAGGGCGGCATCTATAACTTCGTTACCAAACGCGGCATAACCTACAACAACGCCCGACTGAGTTGGACACAGGTAGAGACCGGCTCGGCTATCACATGGAAATATCCGTCATGTATCCTGCGTGGCGACAACTCGTCGGCAGAGTTCTATTCCGTAGCGCTCACCAACAACTTCCAGCAGGCTGATACCGGCACCAAGATGATTCACTTGGGCAAGAACACCCGCTCGCGCATTGTGAGCAAAGGTATATCCGCCGGTCAGAGTCAGAACTCCTACCGCGGATTGGTGAAGGTGAGCAGCCATGCCGACCATGCGCGCAACTACTCGCAGTGCGACTCGCTGCTGATTGGCGACCGTTGCGGTGCACATACATTCCCTGTCATGCAACTGCAGAACCCTACCGCTGTGGTGGAGCATGAGGCTACTACGTCGAAGATCAACGAGGACCAACTGTTCTACTGCCAGCAACGCGGTATAAGCCTTGAGGATGCCGTAGGACTGATTGTGAACGGCTATGCCAAAGAGGTGATGGACAAACTGCCGATGGAGTTTGCCGTAGAAGCACAAAAACTGCTGCAAGTATCCCTGGAAGGAACAGTAGGATAAACAAAGTCCGGTGCTCACACACCGGACTTTCTTTTGCGCGATAGGTATCCTTTGACCTTAGATCGACAGGACCTGCATCGCAGCCCACTTGTCGGCTTTTACATCTTTCTTCTCGCGGATAGCTTTGCTCAGCGGGACATATACTATCTCGTCGTTCTTCATACCGATCATGATGCTGCGTTGCTCTTCCAGCAGCGCCTGCACGGCAGCCATACCCATACGCGAAGCGATGATACGGTCATAAGCCGTCGGACTACCGCCGCGCTGCAGGTGACCGAGGATAGTCACGCGGGTGTTGTATTCGGGGTGATCTTCCTCCAGCACTTTGGCTACAGCCTGTGCGCCGCCTT
>JAFXSS010000152.1 GCA_017525455.1 Paludibacteraceae bacterium | reverse complement strand
GGCGCAGGTATAATCGGGCGATGGTACTCCGGGAGCTTGCTCACAGGAGCACCGATGAACGATTAGACATAGGCTGCTTGTCAGCCGTGCCGCCGCATTTTTGATTTATATATAAATAATTGAAGGTAATGGTTGTTAATTGTTGACCCTCTAAAAAAATACTACAATGAAAAAGTATGTAAAGCAAATCATATTGACCCTGCTGACGGCATTGGCTATCGGGCTGTCGGTGATGCTGACGGGCTGCAACGTCACCCGCACCGTCACTACCAGCTCCTCCTATCTCCAGCGCGGCGACACCACGGTCCTCATCCAATCCAAGACTATCGAGAGCTACGACGCCTCAAAGCGGCTGTAGCACCTTCTCGGCTGCCTCGAAGAGGCTGTAACAAAGAGCAGCCACGTCGCGGAACGTGACTGCTCTTTTGTACGCAAAATTGCGAAAGGGGAGATTATTTTGGCGAAATATTTGCATAATTGAAAAAAAAGTCGTAACTTTGTAGGGTAAAACATTTTTGCGCACAGAATCATGAAAGGAATCATTTTAGCAGGCGGTAGCGCCACACGATTGTACCCGCTGTCGAAAGCCATCAGCAAACAGATAATGCCGGTGTATGACAAGCCAATGATCTATTACCCGCTGTCCACCCTGATGATGGCAGGCATCCGCGAGGTACTGATCATATCCACACCGCGTGACCTGCCGATGTTCGAAGAACTGCTGGGCGACGGCAAACGGCTGGGTATGCGACTGGAATATAAAGTGCAACTGGTGCCGAACGGACTGGCTCAGGCATTCGTGCTGGGCAAAGAGTTTCTGGGCGGTGAGCCGGGCTGTCTGATACTGGGCGATAACCTATTCTATGGTCACGGGTTCCGACACATACTGCGCGATGCGGTGGAGCAAGTGGAGCAGAACGGCGGTGCGTGCATATTCGGCTACGAAGTGATGGATCCGCGTGCGTACGGCGTAGTGGAGTTTGATGAAGCAGGCCGTGTGATATCGCTGGAAGAGAAACCCGAGCAGCCTAAATCGAAATATGCCGTGCCGGGACTGTACTTCTATGACTCGACGGTTACGGAGAAAGCCGCTGCGCTGAAACCCTCGAAGCGCGGGGAGTATGAGATAACCGACCTGAACAAGACCTATCTGCAGGCAGGAACGCTGAACGTGAAACTATTCTCGCGCGGATTTGCGTGGCTCGACACGGGCAACTGTGACAGCCTGATAGAAGCCGGTAACTTCATAGCCACCATACAGAACCGCCAAGGGTTCTACGTCAGTTGCATCGAGGAGATAGCGTGGCGTAACGGCTGGATTGACCGTGCGCAGTTGCGCGCGTTGGGCGAAGAGATGGGCAAGACATCGTACGGCCAGTACCTAATCAGGATGGCAGAGAGCTAAATGTTGAGAGGTGCAACAGTCGGTTGGGCGGTAGTGCTGTCGGCGGTGATGCTGACGGCCTGTAGCCGTAGCGGTCACGGCCGGTTCGGGCGTGAGAACAGCGATGGTGATACGTTGACGATGGAGGAGATATATGCCCTGCAGCAACGCGTGATGGCAGCCGAGAGCACGGTGATGGCCGAGGTGCGGGCAGACACTGCCTCACACTGGGTGCAACATGAGTTCGGGTGGTGGTACAAGTACACGCACAAGAGCGACAACCATATGGATTATATGGGTTTTCCGCCGATGAACGACAGCATCTGCACGATACGCGAACAGGTGTACGACCTGAGCGGCGATACGCTGCTGCTGGACGCTGTGCGCGAGTTCGACCCGAAACAAAATGGGCCGTTCAGTTACGAGATGATGCTGTACGAACTGGTGCCTGACGACACGATAGAGATGCTGGTGCCGTGGAACATGGCATATGGCAAAACCGGCGGGATGAATATAGAACCGTACACGAATGTTCGCGTGCTGCTGACTCGGCATACGACGCCTGCAACGGATGTAGAACCGGCGGAAGAGGGATTTTGATTTAGGATTTTAGGCGGTTATGGGTGACCGGTTACGGGTTACGGGAAGAACAAAAACATAGATACAACAAATAAACAATTTCGGAGGAAGATGAAGAACAGAATGTATATCATAGCAGGCAGCATGGTGGTGCTGATGATGGCAGTGACTGCGTGCAACAAGAACACATATTCCGCACAGCGCGCGAAAGAAGATAAGCTGATAGCGGACTTTATCCAGCGTCAGAACATCAACATCATCTACGAGGTGCCCGAGGACTCAGCGTGGGGTGAGAAAGATTATCTGAAAGTGCCGGGATATGATGACCTGTATTACCATCAGGTCAGTGCCGGTGACACAAGTTATACGGTGAAGACTGGAAATAAAGTGCTGGTTCGCTACATGCGCTACACGCTGAACGAGATAGCGGACACGGCGCGGTACATGACTACGGCGGAGCAGGCTCATCCTACGGAGTTCGCGTACCTGACCGATTATACGAACGCGCCGATAGGCTGGCATGTGGCAGTAGGCCTGATGAAGCACTCGGGTGCCGCGTGCAAGATCATCTGCCCGAGCAAGCAGGGGTTTGATATAGAGAAGAACGCCGTCATACCGTATGGGTATGATATGCAGATACAGATTCCGCGATTTTAGCCTTCGGCAAGGCGGTCGCATCGGATGGCGCTGGGCGCCATAAAGGCGACGCCTGCCTCGGCTTTCTCCCCACCGCAAACAGCCTTGGCTTGGTTTGCGTCGGGGACCCCGATTATGCGGTCGGTTATAGGTTACGGGTTAGGGATTTTAGGATTTAGGATTTCAAATTTCAAATTTGGGGATTTGGGATTTTATTATAAACCAAAAACGCGGCGGTACGGTCGGTAACCCATAACCGTTAACCGATAACCGGTAACCGGTAACCGGTAACCCGTAACCCGTAACCCGTAACCGATAACCGGTAACCCGTAACCGATTAAATCATAAATAAAATATAGCTATGTTAGTTAAGAGTATTTCCGGCATACGCGGCACGATAGGCGGACGCGTAGGTGAGGGACTGAATCCCGTGGATATAGTACGGTTCACAGCCGCATATGCGACGCAACGCCGTCAGGCTATGCCCGACAACAACACCCTGATCGTCGGTCGCGATGCCCGCATCAGCGGTCAAATGGTGGATATGCTGGTGAGCGCTACATTGAGCGGCATGGGGTATCATGTGGTGAACATTGGCCTGGCTACCACGCCAACCACCGAACTGGCAGTGACAGGCGAGAAAGCCGCCGGAGGAATAATACTGACCGCCAGCCACAACCCCATGCAGTGGAATGCCCTGAAACTGCTGAATGAGCGCGGAGAGTTTCTGTCGGACAAAGAAGGCAAAGGCGTGCTGGCCATAGCCGAACAGGAAGATTTTGTGTTTGCAGAGATTGACGGTCTGGGCTCGATAGAACACAAAGATTATCTGCCCTACCACGTGCAGAACGTGCTGGGACTGAAACTGGTGGATGTGGAAGCCATACGCAAGGCTAACCTGACCGTAGCCATCGATTGTGTGAACTCGGTAGGCGGACTGGCTATACCCGCTCTGCTGGAGGCTCTGGGCGTGAAGAACATCATCCGGCTGAACTGCACTCCCGACGGACACTTTGCTCATAACCCCGAACCCATACCGCAGAACCTGACGCAGATAAGCGATTTGATGCGCGAGAGTAAGGCGGATGTGGGATTCGTAGTCGATCCGGATGTGGACCGTTTGGCCATCATCTGCGAGAACGGCGAGATGTTCGGCGAGGAATATACGCTGGTAAGCGTGGCGGACTATGTGCTGCAACATACGCCGGGAAACACGGTGAGCAACCTGTCGTCATCGCGTGCGCTGGCTGACGTTACGAAGCGCTACGGCGGCACGTACGAGGCATCGGCAGTAGGTGAGGTGAACGTAACGACGCTGATGCGTAAGAACGGCGCTGTGATAGGCGGCGAGGGCAACGGCGGAGTGATCTATCCGGCCAGCCATTACGGTCGCGACGCACTGGTAGGTGTGGCACTGTTCCTGAGTAATCTGGCACACAGCGGCATGAAGGTGAGCGAACTGAGAAAGACTTATCCGGAGTACTGCATATCGAAGAATAGAATCGATCTGACACCTGAGATGGATGTGGATGCATTGCTGGAGCGCATCAAGCAGCGTTATGCCAGCGAGCGTATAACAACGATAGACGGTGTGAAGATAGATTTTGCGGACGGGTGGGTTCATCTGCGCAAGTCGAACACCGAACCGATCATCCGCATCTACAGCGAAGCCGCCACCGAGGCTGAGGCCAATGCACTGGCACAGCAGATAAAAGACGCCATACAATGAACATACTGATAACGAACGATGACGGTTGGGGCACCAAAGGTATATTGACCCTGACGCGGCTGATGCTGCCCTTCGGTAAGGTGTATGTGATTGCCCCTGAAGGTCCGCGCAGCGGTGCTGCGGCTTGCATATCCGTGCAGAAACCGATGTACCTGACGCGCGTGGACGGTGCAGCGTACGGGTTGGATGAGGCGGAGATATATACCACCAACGGCACTCCGGCGGACTGCATCAAACTGGCGATAAACGCACTGTTCGGCGGCGACGAGAAGAAGATAGACCTTGTAGTATCGGGTATCAATCACGGTTCGAACGCCTCGATCAATGTGATCTACTCGGGCACGATGGGCGCCTGCATGGTAGCCGCGGAGCACGGCATACCGGCCATAGGATACTCGTATTGCGACCATCAGGCAGATATCGACCTGACGGAGGCGGAGAAGTACATACCCGACATAACGCGTCATCTGATGGAGGAAGAGGTGCCATACGGCATATGCTACAATGTGAACTTCCCGGTAGGCGCAATAGAAGGTCTGCAGTGGACGCGCCAAAGCAAGGCGCACTGGGAGAAAGAGTTGGCACCGTACACCGACGATGAGGGACGCACGTATTATCTGCTGGTAGGTACATTCGTCAACCACGAGCCGGATGCCGAAGATACCGACGAGTATGCCCTGGCACACCACCGCATAAGTATAACCCCGACGAACATCGATACGACAGCATATCATCTGCTATAAGGATTATGACAACAACCAAGTGGGACTCGTTCTGGCTGGGACTGGCGATAGGTATATTGTTGCCGGCATTGTTCTGTCTGGCTTATGCGCATACGATAGGATTGCAGCACCTGTGGCAGGAAGGGATGTACGATATGCTCAAGCCCGTGATAGGACGTATGTTGCTGCTGGGGACGTTTGCGAACATGGCGGTGATGTTCCTGCTATACGAACTGAACGTGTGGAAACTGGCCAAAGGAGTGCTGGTGGGCATAATCCCGTACATGGCAGCCGCTATAATCCTGTTATAACCGAAACGCGAAAATGAAGTACTTTCTGATAGCCGGTGAAGCATCGGGCGACATGCATGCCGCGCGACTGATAGAAGCTCTGCATCAGCGTGATGCGAACGCGACGTTCGTAGGCTTAGGCGGTGACAAAATGCAAGCAGCCGGCTGCCGATTGTACCAGCATTACAACAAGATGGCCTACCTGGGCTATGTGCAGGTGATACGGCACATGCGGGATATACGCAACAATATCCGCATAGCCGAGCAAGCCCTGCTGAGCGAACAACCCGACGAACTGATACTGATAGACTATCCGGGATTCAATCTGCATATGGCACAGTTTGCCAAGCACCATCTGCCCGACATGCGCGTTACGTATTATATACCGCCAAAGATATGGGCGTGGAAACGCTGGCGCGTGCACTCCATCGGCAAGTATTGTGACCGTATATTGGGTATCTTTCCTTTCGAACCGGACTTCTATGCCCAATACGGGTACGCATGTACGTATGTAGGTAACCCGACGGCGGAGGCGGTTATGGGTTATGGGAGACCGGTTACGGGAGACGGGTTACGGGATGATGAGGATTATGTGGTGCTGCTGCCGGGAAGTCGCAGGCATGAGATAGAGAACTGTCTGCCGCGAATGTTAGCCGGCACAACCAAGGCGCTGGAGGCCTATCCCGACATACGGAAAATAGTAGTGACGGCTGCGCCGGGTATAGAAACAGAGTTCTACAGCAGTATGCTGGCCGGTTATCCGACCGTAGAACTGAGGCGCGATACGTATCAGGCCGTAGCACATGCGCGGGCTGCTGTGGTCAACTCCGGTACAGCAACGCTGGAAACAGCACTGTTAGGCTGTCCGCAAGTAGCGGTATATCATCTGGCAGGCGGTGTGATGCTGGATATAATGCGATTCCTGGTGCTGCGTATACCGCATTTCACACTGGTGAATATATTGGCGAAACGCGAACTGATAGTGGAACTGCTGGCACGTCACTTCACAGTGGACAGTCTGGCGAGCGAACTGAACCGATTGCTGGGCGACGAAGCGTACGTGGCCAAGATACGCGAAGGTTATGCGGAAATCCGACAGGAACTGGGCACCCGGCCGGCAGCAGAGACGGCTGCGGATATCATCACTCAAAACAAATAAACTATGAAACATCATCGATTGACGGTCATCGTGTTGACCCTATTGTGTGCCGCAACCGTACATGCGCAGAAAGTTTACTCCACCGACCATGAGTATCAGGCCGATGTTAAGGTATATGTGGTGGATCATGAGTATCAAGCCGACCTGCTGGTGTACAAGGAGAGCCATGAATATCAGGCGGAAGGCAATAAAGGCCGATGGTATTTTGTGAGCCATGAGTATCAGGCGGATGTGAAGATATACTTTGTTGACCACGAGTATCAAGCTGACCTGAAGATATGCTTTGTAGACCATGAGTACCAAGCCGGCTGGCGCGAGAATAAGAAGAAACATCTGATGTATGGCAAAAAGAAGTGACCCGAAGAGGCCACTTCTTAATTTATGGATTTGAACGTCCTGCGGACTATTTCTAGACTTCTAGATTACTAGACTTCTAGACTTCTGGATTTCTAGATTACTTGAGGTAATACGATACCGTAGTAACGACGCGAACGTGCTTAATCCAGGGCTGGTAGTTGTCCGACTCCACGGAGAACTGTCCCTGATTGGCATACTGAATGCTTCCGAGTCGGCATTGTGCATCTTCGGCGAACTTCTGTGCCACTTGGCGTGCGTTCTGCGTAGCCTCCTGTACCATCTCGGGCTTGATATCCGTCAGACCGTTGTACTGGAAGTCAGTGTTCCAATCATACGACTGCAGGATCATACCCTTGCGCAAGAGTTCGCTCTGGCAACCGAGATTGGCAATCACACGCTCGATATCGGGCGTAGAGATAATAAGCGATGTGCGCAGTGTGTAATGATACTCGGGGCGTGCACCGTAGTAACTGGCCCAATTGTCGTCGATAGAGATGTTGCCGCGAGTGAGTTCGCTCTCCTTGAATCCCTTGTCGATAAAGAATGCTTTGGCAGTCTTCTCGATTCGCGCCATGTCGTCGTACAACGCGCTGATATCATTGCCGCGAACCTGGAAATCCAGCGGCCAAACAACAAAGTCAGCTTGTACGTCGCGCGTGGAAAGACCCTTGACTGAAACGATGCGGTCCTTAGTGGCAAACTGATGAATGCCACAGTAGACAAACAATCCTGCCAAGGCTATACCGATGGCCAGGATACATGCTGAAAAAATGTGGTTGTTATTCATAATTGATAGATTTGATTGTTATTGAATTCGCTCACCCATAACCGAATATCGCTCGCCGTTAGGCATAACGATGTACAACCGTCCGTCCATCAGCATTTTTCTGACAGCCGATTTGCCGGCAGAAGGAGTGAGGATATCGGTATGCGTCTCGTCGCAAGTGACGGAGATGCTGAGGTTCTTGATTTCCCAAGTGGTAGAGTTGGCCGCATCAGCCGGCACGCTGTACTTGAATCCGAATACGGTATTTTTGCCCACGAGTGATGTCGGCACGTTAACCGTGGCAGGAACGAATGTCCAGTTGGTTCCGGCCGGATAGTTCGGGATAGTCAGTTGCCGCCATTGTGAGTTCTCAACATCACTAAAATCATCGGTTACCCACAGTGTCTGCTGCGATTGCATGTCGTTGGCATAATTGACAGCATGTTCAAACGCCAGTGTGACCGTAGCCGCCTTCGACAGTTCGTATGCCGGTGTGAGCAGCCAGTTCTCGCCGCCCTTGTCCTGACATGTAGCACCGTAACTGCTCTGGTAACGCCAATTGTACTTGCCGCTGATAGCAATAGCCTTCATCTCGCCCAGGTCGCTTGCACCTGTAGGCAGGTAACTGGCCTGAATCTGTTCACATTCGGTAGATTGCGCCGATGCCAGGTTGATGCCTACGATGTACGGGTCGTGGTCGGAATAGCGATGGTCGATATTGGCCGACGCATCGCTGCCGCAGCCGGTAGAGATATGGAATACTCCCGCTCCTGTGATCTGCTCCGCCATACTTGCGTTGGCATAGACATGGTCGATAAGTTCGCCTCCTCCGTAGCAGTGCGAATAGGCGTTAGAGTTGTATTTTATGAGTTGTTCGGTGTAACCTGCAGCCTCGATAATCAGTAGCGGTTCTTCGCCCACTTCGCAGTTCAAGTCACCGAGGATAAGGATATCTTTGTCCAGGGCTTTGGACGGCAGATTCTCAATCAGTCGGGTAGCATTGGTCACGCGGGTGGAGTTGCCCTGATCCTCGGCGCTGCCTGCTTTGGACTTGAAGTGGTTCATAGACACCGTGAGTCGCTCGCCCGAACTCAACTCCTCGAAGGTCTGGATACGCATGGTGTTGCCGTAATAATTGGCATTGTATGCGGGCATGTTGCTGCCGATGGTTTTAACCTTGTCGTTGCGGTAGATGAAGCCGGACTTGAGATTGTTGTCGTATTCATCCCACGGCACATCGATGCCGTCAATCACGTACGAGAAACGACTACTCTTGGTTATCCTGTTGAGCGAATCCACCAATTGGCGGAGGATAACATCCTGTGCCTCCAACTCGCAGAAAGCATAGATATCGGCGTCAATCCACAGCACGGCGTCGGTAATCTTGCGCGTCTTAGCGGCAAACTCTTCGCGCGTGTAATCGCCTCGACCGGTATTGTAGTTGATGTAGTAGTTAAGCAGGTTCTGTCCGCAGACTTTGAGTTGTCCGTTGCCAATCTCGGGCAGTGCCACGGGCGGTGCAGTAGCACCCTCACAATTGCCTGTGATGCGCAGGTTCTTGATTTCCCATGTGCCGTTGGTGGTTTCGGTGCTGGTGTAGCGGAAGCAGAAGACAGTATTTGTGCCAACATACGCTACGGGCACATTGACAGTGGCATCCACAAAGGTCCAGTTGGTATTCGTGCCGTAAGGCGAGATAGTCAGTTGCCGCCATGCGGAAGCAGCATAACTGCCCCGGTAATCATCGGTTACCCACAGTGTGTAGTCAGTAGCCGGATCAGCGGCATACCGGTGGGTGTGACTGAACTTGACGATGATCTCATCCACACCGGACAAGTCCACTGCCGGCGTGAACAGATGTCCCTCACCGCCTCCGACTTTACGTGCCTTGGCGCAGTTGTACGAACCGTCCCATGTCCATATATCACCGGCATCGGTAGTCATATCGCCCATGCTGCTCTGCAGATAACTGACGCTGACAGGCTTGCATGTGGCTGCCTGCAGTGCAGTTGCAGTAAGCAAGCATGCAGCACAGGTGATGAGAAGCAGATATTTCTTCATTGCAAGAATAGTTATAAATCGTACTTGAATTATTGCATACGTTTGATAGCTGCCAGATGATGGGTATATCCCTGGCGCTCCGTGCTCAAGATGCCGCGCTCGTCGATATGCTCGAGCTTAACCCGTCCGGAGCAATGGATGACGCGCTCGGAGTCCAGTAGCAATCCTACATGCGTGATGCGTGTATCACCGGAGCAGTTATGCGGCAGACTGCCGTTGCAGTCGGTATCGGCATGGTCGAAGAACACCAGATCGCCAGGTTGAGCCATGCTGAGGCTCTTGACCTGTTCACCGCAGTTGACCTGCTGCGATGCGTTGCGCGGCAGGCGGATGCCGAACAGGCTCATCACCGTTTGCGTCATACCCGAGCAGTCCATACCCAGTGCGTTCTTGCCACCCCACAGGTACGGCGTGTTGAGCATAAACCGCAGAACCTGCATCAGGTTGTTCTGATTGAGCGGCATCGGTTGCTCGGCTACGGCAGCACTGTCGATACGGAACGATACGCCTAATACCTGAAACTGTCCGTTGGCATAGTCAGGCAGCAGTGTGCCTAAGGTGAGGGGGATGGTTTGTCCGTTGTTGTCACTGACAGCATACGTCATAGGCAGCATGACGCGTGCGGTGCTCCGACCGAGTGCGGCACTGTAGGCAGTATATTCCTCGTCAGACATGGGCGAAACCATAATAGCGTCCACATATCCTTCTGCACCGTCACTCTCGTTATGAATCTTATACCACCCGGGTACGGTCTCAATAATCCTGCACAATTCGCCGAACAGCAACTGAGTGTCTTGCTCAGCGCCTTCGCGCGGTTCCCGGCGTACGGGAACGACACTATGTAAAACGACAGCGTAACTCATAATAATTACCACACCTCGTTGGTGTTGCCGTTGGGGTTATGTGGATAATCGATGGTGTAATGCAGGCCGCGGCTCTCCTTGCGCTCCAAAGCGTGACGCGTAATGAGATAACCGACGTTGATCATGTTGCGCAGTTCGCAAATATCCTTGGTAGGTTTGACGCGTTTGAACAGATCTTCGGTCTCTTCGTACAACAGATCCAGGCGTTCCCATGCACGACGCAGACGCAGGTCGGAACGTACGATGCCGACATAGGTGGACATGATCTGTCCGACCTCCTTCATATCTTGCGAAATGAGCACCTGCTCCTCGTTGGACATTGTGCCTTCGTCGTTCCAATCGGGTACGCGGTCGTTGAAATCGTACTGCTCGATCATGCTCAGGCTATGCTTGGCAGCAGCATCGGCATACACAACGGCTTCGATGAGCGAGTTGCTGGCCAAACGGTTGCCACCGTGCAATCCGGTACAACTGCATTCGCCTACGGCATACAGACGATGGATAGTGGATTGACCGTCCAAGTCCACCTTGATGCCGCCGCACATATAGTGGGCGCAAGGAGCTACAGGTATAAAGTCCTTGGTAATATCCACACCTATACTCAGGCACTTGGCGTAGATGTTCGGGAAGTGATGTTTGGTTTCCTCGGGATCTTTGTGGGTAACATCCAGGCAAACGTGATCGATACCGTGGATCTTCATCTCGTTGTCGATGGCACGTGCCACTATATCGCGCGGAGCGAGTGACAGGCGCGGATCGTACTTCTGCATAAACTCCTCGCCGTTAGGCAAGCGCAGTACGCCTCCGTAGCCACGCATAGCCTCGGTGATAAGATAGGCGGGGTGCGTCTCGTTGGGGTTGTACAAGGCAGTAGGGTGGAACTGCACAAACTCCATATCCTTGATCAGTCCTTTGGCACGATGTACCATGGCTATACCGTCGCCGGTGGCAATATTGGGATTGGTAGTAGTGGCATACACTGCTCCTGTACCTCCGGTAGCCATCAATGTTATTCGACTCAGGTAGGTATCGATCTTGCCGGTAGCGGGATCGATGATGTATGCTCCGTAGCACTCCTTGTCCGGCGTGCGGTGAGTAACGCGTACACCCAGATGGTGCTGCGTGATAATCTCCACAGCAAAATGGTTCTCGAGCACATCGATAAACGGGTTGTTGCGCACGGCAGTCATCAGTCCGCGTTGGATCTCGGCGCCGGTATCGTCGGCGTGGTGCAGGATTCGGAACTCGGAGTGTCCGCCCTCGCGATGCAGGTCGTACTGTCCTTCAGCGTTCTTGTCGAAATTGACGCCCCATTGCACCAGTTCCTGTATCTGCTCGGGTGCACGGCGTACCACCTGCTCCACAGCAGCGGGATCACTAATCCAGTCGCCGGCTACCATGGTGTCGTGGATATGTTTGTCGAAATCATCGACGAGCAGATTGGTGACCGATGCTATACCGCCTTGCGCCTTAGCCGTGTTGGCTTCGTCCAAGGTCGTCTTGCAGCAGAGGGCAATCTTATATTTCTGCGCGCGTGCAACCTTCAGCGCAAAACTCATACCGGCTACACCGCCTCCTATAATCAGAAAGTCGTATTTATGTGTCATGATGTTGAATACGTATGTTATGACGAATAAAAAAAGGTAAGCCATCTATGCGGCTTACCCTTTGTTCGTTCTGATGCTGTTATTGTAAACTTGCCTCGTAGGCCGCTGCGTCCATCAGACTGTCGAGTTCACTCGGGTCAGACAAACGAACGCGTATCATCCACCCTGCACCATACGGGTCGTTGTTTACCAATTCGGGATGATCCTCAAGTTCGGCATTGAGTTCAAGCACATCACCGCTGGCCGGCATGTTCAGGTCAGAAACCGTCTTGACAGCCTCAACCGAGCCGAATACCTCGCCTTGAGCAACCTGCTCACCTACCGTGGGTACATCCACGAAAACAATCTCGCCTAACTCTGATTGTGCATAATCGGTAATGCCTACATAAGCTTCATCACCCTCGACGCGAATCCATTCGTGTTCAGAGGTGTAACGAACTGTATTTGGGAAATTCATATTTGTTGATATTTATGGTTAATCGATGCTACCTTATTACTACGCGCACACGCCTAAGCGCGTATGTGCGCAAGCAATAGGATTGTATGACGATTGAATATTACGTTCCGACTTACTTGCCCGGGTTCGGACCTGAAGGAATCTGGTCACCAATCGTTGACATAGCGCAGCGGAATCCCAGTGTACTCTTGCTCTTGTCAGCCTCGAGGTAACGACGTGACGACGGGTGCAACCAGTAAACGCGGTCGTTCCACGAACCACCTTTGTAAACATGGGTGGTCTTGGTGATCTTGGGAGCATAGATGTCGGTCGGGTCGATCTTCTTCTCGGTAACAGCAGCACCGCCATCGTCTTCACTTTCCTCTTCTTCCTCATCGCCGCCTTCTTCTTCGTCGCCGCCTTCTTCCTCATCACCCTCTTCTTCCTCTTCTTCCTCTTCCTCATCGCCACCGCCGTTGCCTTCAGTATTGGCAGCCAGGCCTTTGAGGAACAGTGCGCCGAGTGTATCAAGCGGGTAATCGGTCTGGATGAGCGAAGCAAAGTCGCCGTCGAGGTAATCACGCTTATCGTCCTCGCTGGTCCATTCAACATCGATGCCACCGCGAGCGTTGATAACGAACTCGCCCTGGTCATCTTTCTTAGCGCGGCTGTAGATATTACCACGGAAAGAGTTGTACTCGGTCACGTCCTGATATGTAGTCTCACGATAAACGTCCATTACCCACTCGTTGACGTTGCCTGCCATGTTGTACAATCCGAAATCGTTCGGCGCAAAAGCGTCAACAGGGTTGGTGATAACGTATCCGTCGTTAAGCATGCCGGATACACCCATCATATCGCCCTTACCGCGGATGAAGTTGGCCTGCATCATACCCATGTTGTTCTTACTCAAGTCACGTGGGTGATAGCCTGACCAGGGATAAACCTTGCCTTCGATAGTCAAACCGTCGGTTCCGGCGATAGGTGCGAAAGCAGCGAACTCCCATTCTGCCTCTGTCGGCAGACGGTAGCCGGTAACCAGAATACCATCGGTACGGTCAACCTTACGTGCATTGCCCCAAGCGTCATGGAACCGTTTGCTACGACGCGAAGCATCCGGATTAACGGGGTTGTAATCCCTGCGAACGAGATATTTCTCGGTATTGAATACGAACTTGTCGCGTATCCACTCGTACGGTACGTGATACTCGATATTAATGTCCTCGCCATTGGTAACTTCAACCTCAATAGGCTCGTAACCGGGGTTGTCGTTACGCCAGTCTTCGAGTTCGGTCTCATCCAGCGCGCGGAGTATCTGAAAATCCGGGAACTCGATAGCACCGGCATGAACCAGTGCCAACTCGTTAACTCGGTCGGTACGCCACTGGCAGTACTCCATCGCCTGATTCCAGTTGATACCTACAACAGGGTAGAAACTGAAAGCCGGATGACGGAAATAGTTCTCGACATACGGTTCGTTGTATGCCAATTCATCGCGCCAAACCAATGTGTCAGGCAAGGCCGACTGAACGAGTTTGGGAGCAGCATAGCCGAACACCATCTCCAGCCAATGCATATACTCACGCCAGTTGAGGTTGGAGATCTCATACTTGTCCATCCAGAACGAGCTGACGGTAACCGAACGGCGGGCATTGTCGCGCGGAGCGGTAACGAACTCATCGGTCTGACCAATGGCAAATGTTCCACCCTGAATAGCCACCATGCCAATCGGGTCAACATTTCCTACACCTTCTTTAGCTTCGAAGTTTGTGGTTTTTTCGTCATAATAGTTCCATCCAGTCGTGTTTGAGAATTGAGTGTTCAATTCGCGCGACTTACAACCGGCCAATGCCAGCAACGCCAACGACACGACGAATACAGATTGCACTACTTTTTTCATATTGTTTGGTCTATAATTATACCTAAATTTTCGTAATTATTTTCTGCATTTGCGGGTTGCCCCCACAATTAAGCCTACAAAGATACAAAAAAAATACAAATTGCACAAATTTTTTAGCAAAAAAAAGCAAAAAATGTACGTTTTCTTGACAAAATGCTATTTTTTACAACTATTTTTTGCAAAATAATAGCAAAACACAAGAATTTTTCGTATCTTTGTAGGCTTATTGGCGATTAGAGATGCGTCGAATGGATCAGAGCATACGTTTAGGGTCGCGATTGTTGCGGCTGAACCCGCCGTTGTTGATGGCAATCATCAATGTGACGCCGGATAGTTTTTATGCATCCAGCAGGACGCAAGATTCGGGCGCGATCCGGTCGGCATTGCAGCAGGCGGTGACGGAAGGTGCGGATATCATAGATATAGGCGCATGTTCCACCCGTCCGGCGGTACAATCCAGCGCAGAGCAATTGGCAGATGAGCAACTGGAGTGGGAACGGCAGGCTATGGCTCTGCAGGTAATCAGGCAAAGCGGTGTGCAAGTACCGATATCGGTTGATACGTTCCGCCCGGGCATAGCGCAACGCGCGATAGAGGAATATGGAGTGGATATGATTAACGACGTTTCCGGAGGCTCGGAGCCGATGCTGGACGTGGTAGCAAAGTATAATGTGTGTTACGTGCTGATGTACAACCGTTCGCACGACTTGCATAAGACGGATAATATACTATGCGATGCGCTCGGGTTCTTCAGCCGGAAGGTGGATGAACTGCATCGTCGAGGCGTGAGCGATGTGATTGTAGATCCGGGATTC
Organism: Paludibacteraceae bacterium; assembly: GCA_017525455.1. Taxonomy (GTDB): domain Bacteria; phylum Bacteroidota; class Bacteroidia; order Bacteroidales; family Paludibacteraceae; genus Colicola. The sequence continues at coordinate 53,092 of JAFXSS010000152.1, read as the reverse complement.
GGATTCGGGCAAACGGTGCAGGAGAGTCTGGAACTGCTGACCAATCTGCGCACATTGCAGCATGTAGGTTGTCCGATACTGGCAGGCGTGTCACGTAAGCGCATGGCCTATGAGCCGCAGGGATTGACTCCGGAAACATGTCTGGAGCAGACGCTGCGATTGGAGCGGCTGGCTGTCGAACAGGGCGCAACCGTCTTGCGCGTGCATGATGTGGGTGTTACGCGCGCTATGATACGTACAATGCAAACAGTAAATGGCTAAATAGATTTATGTTTTTCGGATTCAAAGATCTGGTGGATATATTGCTGGTAGCACTACTGCTCTACGAGGCGTTCCGCATACTTCGTATGTCGGGTGCTGTCAACTTGTTTTGGGGTATATTGGCCTATGTGGGTGTGTGGTTTCTGGTATCGTTCATTTTTCGACTGGAACTGACGGGAGCCATATTCAACTTCATCGGCAGTGCGGGAGCTGTAGCGCTGGTGGTGATCTTTCAGGAAGAGATACGCGGTATGTTCAGCCGCATAGGTTCGCGTATGAGCAGTGCTCCACTCATGCGGTTTCATCAGGCTAAAGAGAAAGGTTGGCTGACCGATGAACAGATCCGCCAGATTGTGCTGGCGTGCGAACATATGGCTGACAACAAAGTGGGTGCACTGATAGTGATTGCAGCCGAGCAGGAACTGGATGAGTATGAGCAGACGGGCGAGAAAGTGAATGCAGATGTATCAGCCCCGGTGATAGAAGCCATATTCTTCAAGAACGCCCCGTTGCATGACGGCGCATTGATAGTGCGTGGCGGACGGTTGGAGGCTGCGGCATGTATCCTGCCGGTGTCCAAAAACAGGCGTATACCCAAGCATTACGGTTTGCGCCACCGTGCAGCACTCGGGCTGGCGGAGAAATCCGATGCGCTATGCATCGTAGTCAGCGAAGAGACCGGCAAGATCAGCATCGCGCAAGACGGCAAGATCGCTACCGTCAAAGCGAGCGTACTGACCGAGAGATTGCAGCAGAAACAATAATTATTACTACAGTAAACAAATAAAATACTATAATGACTTATAAACGTACACTTATCACAGCGGCGTTGCCGTACGCCAACGGCCCTGTGCATATCGGCCATCTGGCAGGCGTATATGTGCCTGCAGATATCTATGCGCGCTACTTGCGCCTGAAAGGGCAGGAGGTCCTGTTCGTATGCGGAAGCGACGAGCATGGAGTGCCTGTAACCATACGCGCACGTAAAGAAGGTATAACCACTCAGCAAGTAGTGGACCGTTACCACGAACTAATCAAACGTTCGTTTGCAGATTTTGGGATAAGTTTCAATATCTACTCGCGTACAACATCGGCTATCCATCATCAGTTTGCATCAGATTATTTCCGCAAACTGTATGATGAAGGGAAATTTGTAGAGCAGACCACCGAGCAGTTTTATGATCCGGAGACCGGACATTTCCTGACCGACAGAAATATCCGCGGTGAGTGTCCGCACTGCCATAGTCTGGGTGCTTACGGCGACCAGTGTGAAAAGTGCGGTTCGACTCTGTCGCCTGAGGAACTGATCAATCCCTACAATGCCGAGACGGGCAATCCGCTTGTAAAGAAACCCACTTCGCATTGGTATCTGCCACTGGATCAATACCAGCAGTGGCTGGAGCAATGGATACTGGAGGAGCATAAAGAGTGGCGCCCGAATGTATATGGCCAGTGCAAATCATGGCTGGACGGCGGGCTTCGTCCGCGTGCCGTAACGCGTGATCTTGATTGGGGCATACCTGTTCCGGTGGAAGGCGCAGAAGGCAAGGTCCTGTACGTATGGTTTGACGCTCCGATAGGATACATATCCAATACCAAGGAGTTATGTGATGCCCAGCCGGAGAAATACGGCAAGTGGGAAACGTGGTGGAAAGATTCGTCCACCCGTCTGATACACTTCATAGGCAAGGATAATATAGTATTCCACTGCATTGTGTTCCCCGCAATGCTCAAGGCAGACGGATCGTATATATTACCTGACAATGTGCCGAGCAACGAGTTTCTGAACCTCGAGGGCGACAAGATTTCTACCTCGCGCAACTGGGCAGTATGGCTCAACGAGTATCTGGATGATTTTCCGGGCAAGCAGGATGTGCTGCGCTATGTGCTGACAGCCAATGCCCCGGAGACAAAAGACAATGATTTCACCTGGGCTGACTTCCAGGCGCGCAACAACAACGAACTGGTAGCCATCTATGGCAACTTCATCAATCGTGCATTGGTGCTCACCGGCAAGTATTTTGACGGCAAAGTACCGGCACAGGGCGAATTGACGGACTATGACCGGCAAACTATCGATGAGTTCCGTAATGTCAAAGTAGAGTTGGAGCGTCTGCTGAACGATTTTCGCTTCCGCGATGCTCAAAAAGAGGCTATGAACCTGGCTCGCATCGGTAACAAGTATCTGGCAGACACCGAGCCGTGGAAACTGGCTAAAACCGATCTCGCCCGTACCGCAACGATTCTTAACGTATCGCTGCAGATCGCGGCTAATCTGGCCATTGCCTTTGAGCCGTTCCTGCCGTTCTCGTCAGCCAAACTTCGTGAGATGTTAGGACTCGAGTCTTTCAGTTGGGAGAACCTCGGTCGCACTGATTTACTGGCTGAAGGTCATGCGCTGGGTGAGGTGTCGCTTCTGTTTGAGAAGATTGACGAGGCGCCCATACAAGCCCAACTCGACCGTTTGGCACGTATCAAAACCGAGAACGAGGCGGCTGCTCAAGCCGAAGCGCTGAAAAACTGGCAACCCGTACCCGTAAAAACCGCTACAAATATCGATGAGTTTGACAAGACAGATATTCGTGTCGGCACTGTTCTGGAGTGCGGTCCGGTTAAGAAATCCGACCGTTTGTTGCAGTTCCGCATTGATGACGGTATGGGTGGTCGTACTATACTGAGCGGTATAGCGCAGAGTTATCCCGATCCGTCAGTCCTGGTAGGCAAACAAGTGCTGTTCATTGCCAATTTCCCGCCAAGAAAGATGATGGGCATTGAGTCGCAAGGAATGATTCTGTCGGCAGTTGATGCCGATGGCAAACTTGTAGTAACCACCGTTACGGCTCCTGTGCGCAATGGTGCGCAAGTAGGATAACAGTGCCGGTCGCTACTGCCTGATTCCTATTTTTCTCACTTTTGTAAATGTCAGAAAATTTTAGTACCTTTGCATCGTAACTGAATAATCAAAACAAGTATGGCAACAAATTTCATAGATTACGTTAAGATCTATTGTCGCTCAGGCAAGGGCGGTGCAGGCAGTATGCACTTTCATCGGGCTAAGTACGTACCCAAAGGCGGTCCGGACGGCGGTGATGGTGGGCGTGGCGGACATATCATCCTTCGCGGTAACCGCAACTTGTGGACGTTGCTTCACCTGAAGTATCAGAAGCATATCCAAGCCACCGATGGCGGCAAGGGCGGTGAGAGCCGTTCGTTTGGAAAGGACGGTGAGGACAGGATAATCGAAGTGCCCTGCGGCACAGTGGTATATGATGGCGATACAGGCGAATGGCTGACTGAGATCAAGGAACACGGAGAACAGGTTATACTGCTCAAAGGCGGCCGTGGAGGATTGGGAAACTGGCATTTCCGTACAGCTACCAATCAGGCACCGCGTTATGCACAACCGGGCGAACCTGCGCAAGAACGCACGATAATCATGCAAATCAAAGTGCTGGCCGATGTAGGTCTTGTGGGCTTCCCCAATGCCGGCAAATCGACTCTGCTGAGCGTCGTTTCGGCCGCCAAACCGGAGATAGCGGATTATCCGTTCACGACACTGACGCCGCAATTGGGAATCGTGTCGTATCGTGACGACCGCTCGTTCTGCATGGCAGATATACCGGGAATCATCGAGGGTGCTTCTGAAGGCAAAGGTCTGGGACTGCGGTTCTTGCGACATATAGAGCGTAATGCCGTGTTGCTGTTTCTGGTGCCGGCATGTACGGAAGATCCGAAGCATGAGTATGAGATTTTGCTTTCCGAGTTGGAGAAATATAATCCCCAACTGCTGACCAAAGCCCGCATTCTGGCAGTAAGCAAGGCTGATACAATGCCCGAAGAGGATGTCAAAAGGATCGTAGCCAAACTTAGCAAAGCCTACAGCATACCTGTAGTGGCATTCTCGTCGGTCAGCGGTCAAGGGATAAGTGAACTCAAAGACGTGCTGTGGGACGAACTGTCGAAGGAGCAGAATCAGGTGATTGAGATTTCGCACTTGCCGCTGGATATCGAGCGTGTGGAACGTCAGGAAGCCGAAGCCGGCAACGAGCAGGATGAAGAGGAGCACACCGTCTATCTCAATGAGGTGGAGGAAGAGTGGGACTTGAGCAAGTACGAAGGTATAGGTTGGGATACACAGGATAAATGATCAAGTGGATACAACAACATATCGGGCAGAAACAACTGGTATTGCTGTTGAGCCTGATGGTGGGCATCTTGTCCGCCATTGCTGCTTATCTGCTCAAGTTGTTCATCCATCTAATCCAGTATTTGATTAACACGTATCTCATAGCCGGTGAGCACTACTGGTGGCTGATAGTATGCCCGATGATAGGTATAGCTCTGGCGGCGTTGTTCGTCAGGTATGTGGTGCGTGACGATATATCCCACGGTATAACGAAGATTCTGTTCGCTATCTCGCAGCGCAAATCCATCATCAAGAGCCATAATATGTGGTCAAGCCTGATCGGTAGCGGAATCACCATCGGTTTCGGTGGTTCGGTAGGTGCTGAGGCTCCTATTGTGCTGACCGGTGCTGCCATTGGTTCGAACCTGGCCAAACTCTTCCATCTTGACCAGAAGACGATGATGTTGATGATAGGTTGCGGTGCAGCCGGAGCGATAGGCGGTATATTCAAAGCACCTATAGCGGGACTTGTTTTCACTTTGGAGGTGCTGATGATTGACCTGACTATGAACTCCATCGCGCCACTGCTCATATCCTCTGTCACGGCCACGGCCATAGCCTATTTCACTACAGGATTCACGCCGATGTTTGAGTTGACAACCATCGAGGCATTCACGCTTGGACGCATACCCTGGTATCTGCTACTCGGAGTGGTGTGCGGTTTTGTGTCGCTGTATTTCACTCGCGGCATGAACTGGCTGGAGCAGCACTTCAAACACATTGAGAACATGTGGGCGAAGATCCTGATAGGCGGCACGGTGCTGGGTGTACTTATCTATCTGTTTCCGCCATTGTACGGCGAAGGATACGATGTTATCCTGCAACTATTCAACGACGATCCGCAGTCTGGAATCATGCATAGCCCGTTTGCCCGATTGGGTGAAGGGACATGGCTGATAATCATATATTTCTCGCTGGTGTTGCTACTGAAGATTGTAGCATCGGTAGCCACTAACGGTGGCGGCGGAGTGGGAGGTATATTTGCTCCTTCGCTCTTTATGGGTGCATTGGTGGGATTCCTGTGTGCCTATCTGCTCAAGTTAGCCGGCATATCGTTGCCGGTAGTTAACTTTGCGTTGGTAGGAATGGCGGGCTTGATGTCAGGCGTGATGCATGCTCCACTGACAGGTATCTTTCTGATAGCCGAACTTACAGGCGGTTATCATCTGCTGATGCCGCTAATGATAGTGGCGGTAGTGTCGTACCTGACCATTATGCTGTTTGAACCGCATAGTCTGTATGCCATGCGTCTGGCGCAGAAGGGCGAACTGCTTACGCATAACAAGGACCGTTCGGTTCTGACGCTCCTGAAGATGGACAATGTGCTGGAGACTGATCTGAGGACAGTATCACCCGACATGACACTCGGGCAGCTGGTAAAAGTGATTGCCGACAGCAAACGAAACATCTTCCCTGTTGTGGATACCAATGGCGAGTTGCAGGGCATTTTGCTGCTGGACGAAGTGAGGAACATCATGTTCCAGCCGAGATTGTACAACCGCTTCACCGTCGCCCAACTGATGAATTATCCGCAGATGGTAATCCGGCACGATATGCCGATGGAGAAAGTGATGGAGATATTTGAGGATACGGGTGCGTGGAATCTGCCTGTGGTGGATGAGCAGAACAAGTATCTTGGTTTTGTGTCAAAGTCCAAGATTTTCAACTCGTACCGTCACGTGCTTGTGCACTTCTCGGAAGAATAAATCCAAAGGGTTAACGGCTAAACGGTAAATGACAAAATTGTAAATGCTATGATAGGCATTTTTGATAGCGGCTACGGAGGACTGACTATACTCAAGCAGATCCGCAAGCAGTTGCCGGAGTATGATTACATCTACCTCGGCGATAATGCCCGTGCGCCATACGGCACGCGTTCGTTTGATTGCATCTACCATTATACTTTGGAGGCTGTCCGCTACTTGCAGCAAAAAGGCTGCACGCTGATTATTCTGGCTTGTAACACCGCATCGGCCAAGGCTTTGCGCACGATTCAGCAACATGATATTGATCCGCAGCAAGTACGCGTGTTGGGAGTGATCCGTCCGACAGTGGAGGTTGTGCCCTCGCTGACGCAGACCGGACATGTGGGTGTGCTGGCTACTCCGGGAACAGTGGCGTCGGAGAGTTACTGTATAGAACTGCAGAAGCAGAACGATAGCCTTACCGTTACGCAACAAGCATGCCCGATGTGGGTTCCCCTGATTGAAGCAGGCGAACATAATTCCGAGGGAGCGAGATTCTTTATCCGGCAGTATGTGCAGGATATAATCCGTCGCGATCCTGAGATTGATACGTTGCTGCTGGGTTGCACACATTATCCGCTAATCCAACCGGCCATCAATGACGAACTGGCTCGCTTGGGTAAACCTGATTGTCGGACGATTGCTCAAGGAGAGATTGTAGCGCAGAGTCTTAAGGATTATCTGCAGCGCCATCCGGAGATTGAGCAACGGCTACAAAAAGGTGGTGAGTGTACTTTTCTCACCACCGATGATGCTGACAAGTTCGCCGATGCTGCTGCGTTGTTCCTTGGCGCACCAGTACAAGCCGGGCATGTGGATTATTAGCGCGACTGCTTAATTTGCTCCTGTTCTTTTGCACCGTTTATACCGTACCATTTATTCCCATGACGGAGATACAAATGTCCCCCGTGCAGCACTTTGGTAGCACGAGGCGCTACTGTTGTATCTTCAACGGCATCATCTAACGGCTGCTCGCGGTATAAGCAGTAAGCATTGACTGTTGATCCGTTATAAGTAGTGCCCTGCACCTCAAACTCTGCTCCGCCTTCCACTGCTTTTATGCTCAGTGTCCCGCCAATCAGATAATAGGGGTTGTACAGCAGATTTCCATCCGTGCCAATCTCAAAATCGGTAGCGAGATAAGACGGATAGTCCATATACTCATCGCCTCCCGGTGAAGCCTGAACGGTGCCTGCCGTATACGAATCGTCAATCGTATATGTGCCGGCGGGTAGAATCGTTCCCTCTTCGCAGGTGGAGGCAAACACAGCCAGTGTCAGTTCGGCTTGCTCGCTGCTGAAGAGCAGGCTGGTGCACGGATAGCCGAGATTATCGGTCATGTCGATATATTGCAGTGAATCGAAGCGAAGACTAAATGTTGTTTTCTCTTCCGGTTCCCAATAGTAGGAATAAAGTTCTTCCCCGCCGGTGTTGATATTGATCTCCGGATTGGCTTCGAAGTATATACTCATTTCCATACATCGCAATTGCTTTGCGCAACTGATAGTCAGTGTTGTGGTTTGGATGTCTGTTACGGCCATTACTTGCTCTGCCGTCACCTCGTCGTCTTCTGCATTGGCATACACGATGACTCCGGAGGATGCGGTTGCGCTAAATCCCTTCTTGATATATCCGTTCACCACTATAGCTTTCATCGGCTTGGTAGCAGTCAGCGTGATGCTTTCGCCTGCGTTCACTCCGAAGTAGGCGGCATAGCGCGCACCTTTGGTAACGCTTACTTGCACATTGTTGCAAACGAAAGAGTAGTTGACCAGATTCGAACCGATGTCCTCGCTGTTCGTTACGATTGTGGGTTCGGCATATTCATAATCAGGATTGAGCGTATCGTCCGCCCTACTGATACACAGGCTGGCTATCAGCGATAGCAGAGTAAGTAAACTTCGTTTCATTATATGCGATTATTGGTTATCGAAAATAAAAAAATACCCACCCTGAAGCCAAGGTGGGTATCCGTGTCGTTTGGTTAAGCCAATGCGATGATGGTCTCATCTTCAAGCTCCGTGAAGGTCAGTTTGCCTTCGCGAGCGAGCCAACCCAATGCGAGGTTCTGCTCAGCTTCTTTCAACTTGGTAGCTTTCTTAAGAGCCTTGCTCGAGAGAGCGCCATTCTGCAATGCATTCCAAATCTTACCGGCGTTAGCGCCAATCATTTCTACATTCATAATTGTATCATTTTTAGTTAAACGTTAGGGTGCACAATAGTTGTGTGCTATTTGTCACTGTTAAGTGCGTTTAACATGGTATCGATTATGAAGGTTAAAAAGGTTAGCCTACTCGGCTTGCCATGCTCGGAACGCGAGCGCAGCGTTGTGTCCGCCGAATCCGAATGCGTTACTCAGTGCGTAGCGCAACGGTCGGGCTTGCGGGGTGTTGAACGTGAAGTTCAACCGTGCATCTATATTCGGGTCATCGTCGCCTTCAGCATGATTGATGGTAGGCGGTACAACCTGATGATACAACGACAGGGTGGTTATCAAAGCTTCCAAGGCGCCGGATGCACCCAGCAGGTGACCGGTCATGGATTTGGTGGAAGACAGGTTCATCTTGAATGCATGTTCACCAAATGCCTTGATTACGGCTTTTGCTTCGGCCAGGTCGCCGATAGGTGTGGATGTGCCATGGGTATTGATATAATCGATATCCTCGGGCTGTATGCCGGCATCCTTTACGGCATCCAGCATCACGCGCGCTGCTCCTTCGCCCTCAGGATCGGGGGCAGTAAGATGAAACGCGTCAGCCGTTGAGCCGTAACCTACCAACTCGGCATAGATATGTGCTCCACGCCGGATGGCATGGTCATATTCCTCCAGCATCAAGCATGCTGCACCTTCGCCTGCTACAAATCCGTCACGCGATGCGGAGAACGGACGTGAAGCCGTCAGAGGCTCATCGTTGCGTGTGGACAGGGCTCGCAGTGCATTGAATCCGCCGATGGATATCGAGCAGATCTCTGCCTCGCTACCTCCTGCAAGTATAGCATCAGCCTTGCCGAGACGAATATGATTCATCGCCGACATGAATGCTATAGCTGATGATGCGCAAGCAGCTGTGGTGCAGAAGTTTGGACCTTTCAGCCCGAGACGTATAGCTATGTATCCTGCTGCTATATCCGTGATGATTCGCGGGATAAGAAACGGTGAATAATGCGGTACGCCGTCACCTTGCTGCTCGTGCTCTGTCACCTGTTGCTCGAAGGTGCTTACTCCACCCATGCCTGAACCGAAGATAACACCGATACGTGTCGGATCCTCCGTTTCAGGAAGGGCTGCATCCTGATAGGCTTCAAGGGCTGCAACGTAAGCCAGCATTGTAAAACGATCCAGCTTACGTTGCTCCTTAAAGTCAAAATAGGCATTTGCGTCAAATCCTTTTACCTCGCACGCGAAATGCGAACGATGCAAAGATGCGTCAAACAGTGTAATAGGGCCTGCGCCACTCTTGCCGGCCATCAGTGCCGACCATGTGGAAGCGACATCGTTTCCCAACGGGTTGATGGTCCCCATACCGGTTATGACAACACGCTTTAATGCCATGCAACCTGTGATTACTTATTCAAAGCCTCGGTGATGTAAGCTACGGTGTCGCCTACGGTGCTGATCTTCTGAGTAGCATCGTCAGAGATGGTGATTCCAAACTCCTTCTCAAACTCCATTACCAGTTCTACAACGTCCAACGAATCAGCATTCAGATCAGCTGTATACGACGATTCCATGGTAACTTGCGATTTGCTGACACCTAACTTCTCAACGATGATGTCAATAACTTTCGATTCAATTTCAGACATAATATTATTGTTTATGGGTTAATTGTTTTCAAAATCAAACACGAATGCAAAGTAAAGGCTTTTTCTTTGAAAAAGCAAATATTTGCTATTCGAGACGCAATTTGCATTGCGATTAACTTTTTTTTGCTATATCTACCCGCTAAAACCGCCTTGCAATTTCCTCTGCATCCAGCAGAGTAATTACGGTTTTCCCGTCCGGTGTAACGCGATATGAGGGGAGTGCGAACAGGTCGGTTAGTAGATTCGTCATCTCCGCTTCGCTCATAGCTTTGCCCATTGGTATAGCAGCGCTTTGAGCCAGTGTCAGGGCTATGCGGTGCTGCATATCTTCGCGGATATCTGTCGGGCTGTCGCTTGCGCGGGCAAGGATGGCACGAATGGATGTTTCGGCGTTCTGATTGGTCAGTACGGAGGGTAGGGCTTTTATATCATATTGGTTAACTGCTACTTTCTCCAATTCAAATCCTATATGCTGCAAATCGGGCAGCAGTGTCTCCAGTACAGGGCGTTCTTCTGCACTGACGGTCAGCTGCTCGGGAAAGAGCAGTTGCTGACTGACGCCATGATGGCTCTGCAGTTGTGCAATGAGCCGGTCATATAAGATGGTAATATGTGCGCGGCGCGCGTGTACGAGCATCAGGCCGTTGTCTGTTGCGCATACGATATATCCTCCGGCAACGCTCTGCGGATGCAGAGGGGATTTGTTCCAGTCGTCCAACTCAAGAGGCTGAGGCTCAGATGCCGGCTGCTGCGCCGCGTGCTTGAGCGGTTCGTAAAGTTCCTGCCAGTGCGGGGTGACACGTTCGCGTTCCTGAGTGAACGGGTTATAGCCTGTCGAGGTGTGGATTTGCGGAACTTTGGCATTGGCGCGCATCTGGTCGTTGGCGACAGGTATCTCTATATCACCGCCCAAAAAATCAATCGACGGTACGACATTGAACTTGCCTAATGCTGCCCGCACCGTTGCCGACAATATGGGAAAGATTGATTGTTCATCGGCGAATTTGATCTCCGTCTTGGTAGGATGAACATTCACATCGATCAGTTCGGGCGATATGTCGAAGTAGATAAAGTACGGTGGCAGTTGTTCTGCCGGCAGCATACCGGCGTATGCCTGCAGAACTGCTTTGTGGAAATACGGGTGACGCATGAAGCGTCCGTTGACGAAGAACAGTTGCTGTGCCTGTTTGTTTGCGGCTTCCGGTTTGCCCACAAACCCGCGGATAGACACCAGTTCGGTCTGTTGTTCTATCTCCAGCAGTTGTGATGTGAACAGTTTGCTTTTGCTCTTGCCGAACACACCCTCGATGCGTTGCTTGAGTGTGCCGACGGGCAGGTCGTACATAATCTCATCGTCGGCAGCGAAGGTAAACGCAACATCCGGATACACGAGTGCAATGTGCTGGAAGGTTGTTATGAGGTTGCGCAGTTCCGTTTGGTCGGATTTCAGGAACCGGCGTCTCGCGGGCACATTGAAGAATAGGTTCTGCACCTGTATGCTTGTGCCTACCGGACACTGGCATGGCTCCTGCTTTTGCACTTGCGAACCTGCAATCTCCAGCAGCGTGCCTACCTCGTCCGGTTCGCGTCGTGTGGTCATCTTGACCTGTGCCACTGCACATATGCTCGGCAGTGCTTCGCCTCGGAAACCCATTGTGCGAAGGTGGAACAAGTCCTGCGCATCCCGAATCTTTGATGTAGCATGGCGCTCAAATGCCATACGCGCATCGGAGGTGGACATACCTGAGCCGTCGTCTATTACCTGCACGAGCGTCTTACCCGCATCGCGGACCAGCACACGTATAGTACGTGCGCCCGCGTCAAGCGAGTTCTCCACCAACTCTTTCAGACACGATGCCGGACGCTGAATCACCTCACCCGCAGCAATCTGGTTGGCTACACTATCCGGTAACAGACGAATTATATCCATCTAATCTTCAAACTCTCATTCAAATCTTCAAACCCTACAGCAGCCAGTAGAACACGATGAACAGCAGTATCAGCAGCACTATCCAGAACGACAGTTTGGATTTGCGTTCGGTATCTATGCGCAGTTTGGTTTGTGCCTCGTGTGCTTCGCGAAACGATCCTCGGTGCAGTGTTGTCACATGCTCCTTGCCATCCTTGTTTTCGCTATCTGCCTGCTCTTTCTGTTCACGCAAAGCCTGAAGGCGCGCAAGTTTTTGCTTGCGCGCCTCCTTCTCTTCGTCGTAGTAGATGGGACGGTAGTCCCACTCTCGAGGTTTGTTTACTTTCGGAAAAAGTACCGACATTACTTAACGATAGCCTGGAACTCAGCGTCCTCAGCGAACTTGGCGAACTCAACGTCGTTGGCAGCCTTAGCCTTCAGACTTGCGTCTTGAGCGATAGCGTTCTTGAGGTTGCTCAGCACGTCAGCACGGTTGTTGGTGCGTGCGCCTACAACAGCCTTCAGGTAAGCGGTTGTTGCGTTCGGCTCAGCTACAGCATCCAGAGTCTTCTTGGCAGCAGCGTAGTCCTCAGCCAGGATCTGCTGAACGGCGGCGTTGTTGGTAGCACTCTGTCCATAAGCGCTGCGAGCGTTCTTGTAGTCACCCTTCATGGTGTACAGTGTACCCATAGCAGCGGAGAGATTAGCCTGTGTACCGGCAGCCTTGCCCAGGTACTCTTCAGCCTTAGCCAGGTCACCGTCAGCCATAGCAGCTACACCTGCGTTGTAGTTTACATCGGGGTTGTTCGGCTCAATCTGCAGAGCGTTCTGGAAGCAGCGACGTGCCTCAGCTACGTTACCCTCGTCCATATAAACCATACCGAGATTGTTGAATCCGCGATAGTCGTTCGGGAAGAGTTCGGTAGCCTTCTTGTAGATGCGGATCTTCTCGCCGTTGTCCTTAGCCAGGGTAGCCGAGTAGAGCAGCTCCTCAACGTTGAGAGCGGCAGGATCGTTCTTCGACAGGTTCTTAATCTCATCGTCCGACTTACCGATCAGGTCGGTGGTCAGGATCAGGCGGCTGCGACGCAGTGCGGGCAGAATCTCGTCAGCGATGTTCTTGTAAGCAGCGGAGATGTTCTTGATTTGTTTCTCACGCTCCTCAGGATCGCTGTACATCGACAGAACGCGCAATACAAGATCCTTGTCCTGGATGTTGCTGTTCTCCAGAGCGGTCTTGAAGCCTTCCCAGTCCTCAGCGGTGATGTTGCTCTCGATGCCTTGCTTGATTTTGTTCTTCTTCAGGTTGTTAGCCAGGAACTTCTGAGCTACGTCCTGACGGTTCTTAGCCAGTTTCTCGTTCAGAGCCTGAGCGCCATCGGGAGAAGCATAACCTGCAACCTCCAGGCTGTGGATAGCTTTGCGCTCGTTGGCGTTAGCCTCTTTGATAGCCTCCTGAAGGTCTTTCATCTGCTGAGTGGTGGTCTCCGAGTTACGGAGGTTGGCTTGCTGGATGAGGAACAAAATGTCAGCTTCCTGCATCTGTTGGATAACGCGCTGGAACTTGTCGGATGTTACCTGCGGCTTGTTGTCGCGTGCGCTTACGTTCTTAGCGGTAGTGTTCAGACCTTCAGCAATCAGCATATCCGGCAACTCAATCTCTTTCTTGCCAACCTTGGCATCAAAGCGCAGATAGAGTTTGGTGTTCTTGTCCATAGCACCGCTGTAGTTGAATGTAGCGTGCTGACGGTAGGTACCACCTTCGTTGTAGTTAACTTGGGTACCGTTCTCTTTAGCCTTCTCGCCTACATAGGTTACAGGCTCGCCCAGGATCTCTTTGTCACCATACTTGAGAACCGGAGTAACTACCAGTACGCCCTTCTTGGCAAATTTCTTCTCAGGGAAGGTGCCGGTGATGTCAACGTTTACTTTGTCACCTACTACAGCCATAGGGCTTGGGTTGATCTTTACCTGCTCAGGATTAGGCAGGGTGTTGTTACACGATGTCAGGACTGCCAGAGCAATCACTGTCAACATTAGGAAATGTTTTTTCATACTTGTTGATTTATTGTATAATTTGTGTTTTGTTGTTCGCTTCAACACGTTTTCGCGCGCCAATCACGTCCGCCGTAAGCGCACTACACTCTTAATCGGCTGCAAAGTTACAAAATTTTTCTCAAATATGCAAATTTTCTGCGATTTTTTTGCAAAAATAATATTTTTAGTCACATTTTACTATATAAATTGGTATGAATTAGGATATTTCATTTTTTTTTTGTAACTTTGCACACGGTATATTTTTGTCGGGTATGGCGTTATTGTGTACCCGAGTTAGTATTATGGCTACTTATCGACATATCGTTTTTTTGTCCATCGCCGTATTGTGCCTGTCATCTTGCGCCAGGCAGAAGCAGGAGCGTGCCGCCCAGGCGCATGTGGACGCTGCTGTACAAATGGTGGAGCAGCATCGCTACGAAGCTGCTCTGCTGCAAATCGACTCCGTCCATTCGCTATACCCCAAGCAGGTTGCACAACGCAGACAGGCGAAAGCGCTGAAGGACTCGATTGTATATCTGCAGGCGCAATATACGCTCAGGTATGCCGATTCGCTGCTGCAGCCGCTTTTGCCGGAGGCGGACAAACTGCTCAAAGAGTTCCGCTTCGAGAAAAACGACAACTATGAGGACCACGGCAATTATGTCTACCGTACGCTGCAGACCGGCTGGAACACCAACCGTTGCTTCCTGCAGGCATACGTATCCGACGATAGAAAGACGCTGGTGAAGAGTTACTATTACGGTGCCAAAAATATTCACCAGGCATCGGTGCTGCTCAAGGCCGGCGAGCAGATGGTGTCGCAGCAGGGTGTGAATCATGCATTTGAGGTAGAGGGCTGGCACGAGATTCTGACCATTGAGGGCGATCAGGCTCTGGAGATGCTCAATTTCGTATCATCGCATTTGGCAGAACGTATCCGCGTTGAACTGTACGGCGAGACCGGCAGCAGTGCCAAAGCGGCGTATTACATAGCCGATAGCGAGAAGCAGGCACTGGACCGTACGTACCAACTCGGACTGCTCATGCGCGATATCAACCAACTCGAGCAACAGATCGCACTCGCCTCGCAACGGATTGAACACTTTGAAACAAAAGCAAAATAACCGACAACAAAACAAGTACAAAACACACAAAACGTGCACTATAATCGGGGGCATTTCGGTACTCTTTTAGATGTATTTCGGTACTCTTTCAGAGGTATTTCGGGGGCTTATCGGGGTAATCCTAGACCTTATCCGACACCGGACGCTTGTAACATAATACAAATCAACGACTTATAGCGCATTTTGCAACGACGAAATTTCAGCGACAATGAAAACATACGAAAGTCATATAGCCAAAGTGGCAGCCGACGCGTCGGCGATTTATGTGGTAGTATCTGATTTGCGCAATCTTGAGCGCGTGCGCGACCTTATTCCGCAGGACAAAGTTCAGGAGTTTGAGACGGATGTTGATTTTATCCGGCTCAAGGTCGACGGTCTCGGCCAGAAGATTATTATCCGCATTGTTGACAGGATTGAGAACGATACGGTCAAGTTCGGCATCGAGAATCTGCCTGTTGAAGGCAATTTCTGGATTCAGGTCAAGCAGGTGGCACCGCACGACAGCCGCATCAAACTTACGCTTAAAGCCGAACTGCCGGTGATGATTGCCATGATGGCGGGAAACAAGATTCAGGAGGGCATCGATCAAGCCGCTGACATGATGGCACAGATGCCGTTTGAACAATGGGTGTAACCTCATAATCCTGGCATCACGAAATATCGGCATCACAACGTCCCGAAAAGTAACTACACAACCATGACTAAAACCAAACAACGCAAACGTACAGGACTGCATCGCGAAGGACGCAGAATGTTACTGATTGTAATTCTTATCGTATTTATCCTGAATATCACGGCATATTTCTATTGGCCGCATTGGATTCTGGCCACATTGCTGGCCATCTCGGCTGTGGCATTGGTGTTTGTCGTGTATTTCTTCCGCGACCCTGTACGCGTGTTTACCATTGATGACCCGAACTACCTCGTCGCCCCTGCTGACGGCAAAGTGGTGGTGATTGAGCCGGTCATGGAGAACGAATATTTCCACGAGGAGCGTCTGCAGGTCAGTATTTTCATGTCGCCGTTCAATGTGCATGCCAACTGGTATCCGTGCGAGGGAACAATCCTGGTCAGCGAGCATCAGGCAGGTAACCACAAAGCAGCATGGCTGCCGAAATCTTCGACAGAGAACGAGCGTTCGCTTGTGGTTATCCGGACCAAGAACAAGGCTGTGATTGCCGTTCGCCAGATTGCCGGGGCTATGGCGCGACGGATTGTGACCTATGCCCGAGCAGGCAAGGAGTGCCACCGTAACTCCCACCTCGGGTTCATCAAATTGGGTTCACGCGTCGATTTGTACCTTCCGCTGAACACCGAGATGTTCGTAGAGATGGGTGAGAACGTTCGCGGCAACCAGACCATCATCGCCAAACTGCACTGATCAGACATAATACGTAAAACATAACACATAATACATAATTCACCATGAACAAATTTGAAGAACTTTTTGCGCAATATCCCTTTGCGCTGACCGACGAGCAGGTTAAGGCTCAGACCGCAGATATCATTGCCAAGCACGCTGCAGAGAACAACAACGCTGCTGTTTGGAAACAGTGCCTCCACCAGATCGACCTCACCACCCTCATGGGTGACGATACCGATGCACGTGTGGAGAAAATGGCTGCCTGTGTTAACTATTTCGGTGATCACTTCCCCGAGCTCAAGGACTATAACGTAGCCAGCATCTGCGTTTACCCGGCTCTGGTGCCTGTGGTTAAGGCTAACCTGAAGGCTGAGGGCGTAGGTATAACCTCTGTAGTCGGAGGTTTCCCCGCATCGCAGACGTTCATCGAAATCAAGGTTGCCGAGACTTCTATGGCTGTACGGGAAGGCGCTACAGAGTGCGATATGGTTCTTTCGCAGGGCAAGTTCCTGGAGGGCAAGTACCAGGAGTGCTTCGACGAGATCGTTGAGCAGAAAGCCGCTGCCAAGGATGCACACTTCAAGGTTATTCTGGAGACCGGCGCACTGAAGACTGCCGAGAACATCTGGAAAGCATCTATTCTCGCTATGGCTGCCGGGGCTGACTTCATCAAGACATCGACCGGCAAGATCAGTGTCAATGCTACTCCCGAGGCAACGTTCATCATGTGCCAGGCTATCAAGGCGTGGAAGGAGAAAACGGGCGAGATCAAGGGTTACAAACCCGCAGGAGGCGTCAGCACTACCGACGAGGCTGTGGCCCACTATACCCTGGTTAAGGAGATCTTGGGCAAGGATTGGCTCAACAACCGTCTCTTCCGTTTCGGTGCCAGCCGCCTGGCTAACAATCTGCTGACATCCATCATGGGCAGCGAGCAGAAATACTTCTAAATTAAAATAACCAAATGGCCAAATAAATGGCCAAATCGTAAATGAATAGGATCATCTCTAAACGTTTCTTTTCTGACAATGTGGCGGAGATAGTAGTTGAGGCTCCGCTCATTGCCAAGAGTCGTCGCGCCGGGCACTTCGTCATCGTGCGCGTGGATAACAACTCCGAGCGCATGCCGCTCACCATATCCAATGCCGACACCGCTGCCGGCACGATTACCCTGGTCGTACAGCGTATAGGCGTCAGCAGTGCCAAGCTTTGTGCCATGAACCCGGGCGACTGCCTTGCCGACATTGTTGGTCCGCTCGGGCAGGCTACACGCATCGAGAACTACGGCACGGTTGTTTGTGCCTGCGGTGGCGTGGGTGCTGCACCTATGTTACCTATCGCACAGGCACTCAAGCGCGCCGGCAACCGCGTGATCACTATCCTCGCCGCGCGTAACAAAGACCTGATCATCCTCCACGACGAACTGTCCGCCACCTCCGACGAGGTGATCGTTATGACCGACGACGGCTCGATGGGAACGCAGGGACTGGTCACCCAAGGTATAGAGACGGTAGCAGAACGCGAGCATGTGGACAAATGCATCACTATCGGTCCGGCTATCATGATGAAGTTCGTGGCACTCACCACCAAGAAGTACAATATCCCTACTGAAGCTTCGCTGAACACGATCATGGTGGACGGTACGGGTATGTGCGGTGCATGTCGTGTGACGGTAGGCGGACAGACGAAATTCGTATGTGTGGATGGTCCTGAGTTCGATGCCCATCAGGTGGATTTCGACGAGATGCTCTCCCGCCTGCGCTCTTACAAACCCGAGGAAGCCGCTGCTTACGAGCGATATCAAGCGCAAGCCACGCCGCTGACCGCGAAGGAGCGCGCTGCTATACCCCGTGTGGTTATGCCCGAACTGGCACCCGAGGAGCGTGTGAAATACCTGCACAAAGAGGTTAACCTCGGTCTGACTGCCGAACAGGCACTCACCGAGAGCCATCGTTGCCTGTCGTGTAAGAACCCGGGCTGCGTCAAAGGTTGCCCCGTGAACATCGATATACCTGCGTTCATCAAGCAGATTGAACTTGGCGATATACAGAAAGCTTCGGATATCATCCACGAGTCTAGTTCGCTGCCTGCCGTCTGCGGCCGTGTCTGCCCGCAGGAGAAACAGTGCGAGGCACAATGTATCCACCTGAAGATGGGTCACCAACCCGTAGCCATCGGTTACCTCGAGCGCTTCGTGGCCGACCATGCCGACAGCAATCAGAAATCAGAAATCAGCAATCAGAAATTGCCTACTACAGCACCAAAGGTCGCTGTAGTAGGCTCCGGTCCTGCCGGTCTGACTTTCGCAGGCGATATGGCTAAGTACGGCTATCAGGTCACCGTGTTTGAAGCATTGCATGCCATAGGCGGAGTGCTTAAGTACGGCATACCCGAGTACCGTCTGCCTAATGCTATTGTGGATAAGGAGATCGACGGTCTGCGTGCCTTGGGTGTGGAGTTCGTTACGGATACGATTGTCGGCAAGACGATTACTGTCGACGACCTGCAGGCTGACGGCTACAAGGCTGTCTTCGTTGCCTCGGGCGCCGGTCTGCCGCGATTCATGGGCATACCCGGTGAGAACCTCAACGGCGTCATGTCGTCCAACGAGTACCTCACGCGCGTGAACCTTATGGATGCTACCAACGCTGCTACTGATACACCGGTGCTGTATGGCAAGAATGTGCTCGTTATCGGCGGCGGCAACACGGCCATGGATGCTGTGCGTACCGCCAAACGATTGGGTGCGGAACATGCTATCATCGTCTATCCCCGCAGCGAGGACGAGATGCCTGCACGTCATGAGGAGGTTGAGCACGCCAAGGCGGAAGGTATAGAATTCATGACACTGCACAACCCTATCGAGTACCACGCCGACGAGAACGGTCGTGTCAAGGAGGCTGTGCTGCAAGTCATGACCCTGGGCGAACCCGACGAGTCGGGACGCCGCTCGCCTGTGCCTGTCGAGGGCAAGACAATTACCATGCCGGCAGATATGGTCGTGGTAGCAGTAGGCGTTTCGCCTAACCCGATCATCCCGAAGTCTGTAGCCGGACTGGAGGTGTCGCGCAAGGGCACAATCGTCGTGGACGACAACATGCGCTCGTCGCTGCCTGTCCTGTACGCCGGTGGCGATATCGTCCGCGGTGGCGCTACGGTAATCCTCGCCATGTCCGACGGCCGCAAAGCCGCCGCAGCTATGCATGCCGCCCTTGCCGGAAAATAGGGGAAAGTACTAATACATTTGCTATAAAAGACCACCTGTAGGGCGGTCTTTTATTTTGTCCTCTGCGTATCTGCGCAACCTGTAATCTGCCTGCAGGCAGAAAAATACCATTAATCAGGCGCGGCATCGTTGCTGCGCCTGATTGGGTAGATGACAACTCTTTTTCAAGAAGTATGAGTAACCGTTTAGGAAACATTTAGGCTTGCCCCAACAGCTCCTGTGCAAAACGCTTGACGTCCACACCGTCGAAGGTGCCGGAGGACATCATTAGTAGGGCAGTGCCAGCTTTATTTGCCATTTGGGGGTTTGCCATTTTGTCATTTTGGGTGTTGAACAGGCTTCGCAGTTTGGCTTGCAGGGCTTCGCTCTCGGTGAAGACTTCGACGTTAGCCGTGCCGAACGCCCGGCGAACCTCTTCCGCCGTGATGGGAGTGAGTCGCTTGTGCTCGATAACCTTCGGGTTGAAATAGACGTATGCTACATCAGCATCTGCCATGCAGCCGTTGTACTGCGGTAGGAAGTCTGCCATGAGCGAGCTGAACGTATGCAGTTCCATAGCAGCTATGAGACGTTTGTCGGGATAGCGCTCGCGTACCGCCTTGATGGTGGCGCGGAGCTTGGAGGGAGAGTGTGCAAAATCCTTGTAGGCAACACTCGTAGCCGTTTCGGCAATCTTCTCCAGCCGGTTGGCGGCACCGGTGAACGTACTGATCTCACGGTAGAAATCCTCCGGACGTACACCAATCGTCTCGCACGCCATGCATGCAGCTTGCAGGTTCTCCATGTTATGTTGACCGAACACTTGCATCGGTACTTCGCCTTTGTACGCTGCATACGGTCGGCAGCGGATATCCTTGCGTGCGCCTTGGGCTATAGTTTGCAGATTGCTGTCGCCGGAATAGTAAATGAACGTGCCGTTTGGCTCGAAAGTATCAACAAACTTACGGAACGTTTCGACATACAGATCGAAGGTCGGGAATACATTGATATGATCCCATGCTATGCCGGTGAGGATGGCTGTATGGGGCTTGTACCACAGGAACTTCGATCGCAGGTCAAGCGGCGAAGTCAGATACTCGTCGCCCTCGAACACAGCATACTTAGCGGTATCACTCAGGCGTACCATCCGTTCGAAGCCCTCAATCTGTGCACCTACCATGTAATCGGCTTCAATGCCCAAACGATTGAGGACATAGAGAATCATAGCAGTGGTGGTTGTCTTGCCGTGACTGCCGCCAACCACAATGCGGAACTTGTCCTTCGTCTGCTCGTACAGATACTCCGGAAACGAATAGATGCGCAATCCGAGTTCGCGTGCACGAACGAGTTCGGGGTTATCCTCGCGCGCGTGCATACCTAATATGATAGCATCGATGTCAGGCGTGATGCGTTCAGGATGCCAACCCATCTCATCGGGCAGCAGTCCCGCCTCCTGAAGATGCGTGCGTGCAGGGTCAAAAATCTCGTCGTCGGAACCTGTAACGACATATCCGGCTTTCTGTTGGATAGCCAATGCCAAGTTGTGCATGGCTGCACCGCCTATGGCAATGAAATGTATTCTCATGAATTTTAGAATTACAAATTTGAAACTTCCAATAAGAAATATTTTACCAGTCGATGCTGGTCAGTTTGCCGCTCATGACATCGGAGAACACCTCTGTTCGCGATTGTCCTCCCATGAGCCATACGCTACTCTCGTGAACAAACGCGCTGGTCTGCGTGCGTGCGGAATAGACATCCATCAGTCGGTTGTGTACTGTATCGATGGGGAACCAGTTCAGTCCTTCGTCGTCAGAGTACAAGGCTGTATTTGTTACATATTTAGCCTCTGCATCCACGCCTCCGAACAAATAGAACCGTTTGCCGTAGTGCACTGCCGAAGCACCCAGAATAGCCGAGCACAGTGGCCGTTCGATGGCGAAGTTTGCATAGCGATAACCGCCGGCAAGGCTGTACTCGATGTTCCAGCGTGAGTTCAGTCCGTTGCCACGGGTATCGTAGCCGCCGATGATCATCGCGCGCGGACGTTCGCTGCTGGCAAGGAACGTAACAGCCGTAAAGTCCGATAGCGGCCAGTTGTCCGGCAGCGCGCGTTCGAAAGAGCGCCAGGTGCCGTTGTCCTCTACTGCCAGATGGAAAGTATGATTGGCTGAATGTTCGGTAACCATCCAAACGCTGTCGTTGAAGCACATCTGCATTACGCGGGGTACATATGTCTCGCCGCTCATATCCTGCACCTGCCATGCCAGGGCATCGGTAGAGGTATAGACCTTGCCGTCCTGGCAATAATACAGGCGATCTTGCTGTTCAGATGCCAGTATCTCGCGAACCCTGCAGTTGGCAGGCAGTGTGGAGGGTAGCGAACCGCCATCCCACGTTTGCCCGTCAGCCGACTGATAAACGGTAGTCTTGAAGCCGTCGTTGGCAAACAGATAGAACCATCCGTCCAGCACCAGGCCTTTGGTGGAAGCAGTGCCTTGAGGAATGACGGCGGTGCTGAGTTTCTGCCAGTGAAACAGATCGGGATCCACCTGATGCACGTTTACCACCACGCGGTAATACTTGGTGGCCGTCAGATCCGACGAGATGATACGGAGCATCACAGGACGACTGAAATCAATAGTATCTTTGCCGCTGAGTGCAAAACTTGTGTCAGGCAGCATGACTGTGGCTGATGAAGGCGTGGCCTTGAACAGGATACGCGGTACAAGTTTGCTGACAGGAGTCTTGTAGGTCATTGAGTCGGCATTGGTAATCAGTCCCGTATCCTGAGCAGCATAGTGACTGATGGTGAACGTAGTGCTTCCTACACTGGGAAAACTGTCCAGCTTGGTAAAGTAGAAACTTGTTATCTCCGTTTCCGACGAAGTGGTAACGGTTGTGCGATTTTTATCAGTACAGGAGATGAAAATTACGCTAATTATACACAATATATGTAAAATGTTGCCCTTCATATTTGCAAATGTCAAAATTTTTTTGTATCTTTGCAGCCGATTTTGTAAAATCGTAATTAATTAAGTTTTTCAAACGTATATCCGTATATGCTTTTCGAAAGCCAAATTCGCGACTTTAAACGTCTGTTGCCTTGGAACAAAATCGCCAAGCGCAAGAACGATCTTCGCGAGCTGATGCGTCAGAAGCTTCGTGTCCAGAGCCAGGAAGACCTCCGTGCCTGGTCAGATGCTGTGATTGAGCGCATCGAGCAACTGCATTGTTTTCGCCATGCCCGTGTAGTGATGTTTTATTACCCTGTCCATCATGAGGTAGATCTGCGTCCGCTGCTGGATAAGTACAAGGATGAGAAAGTCATCCTGCTGCCGGTTACTCATCGCGACAGCATCGAGCTCCGTCAGTATGTAGGTCAGGATAACCTCAAGCAGGGTCACTACGGCATACCTACACCTCAGACCGGTACTTATCACGGCAAGCCCGAACTGGTGATTGTTCCCGGGTTGGCTTTTGACAAAGATCTTACGCGCATGGGTCGCGGCAAGGGTTACTATGACCGCTTTCTGCGCAAACTCGGTAATGTGACAAAGGTGGGCGTATGCTACGACTTCCAGATTAGCGACGATCTGCCGCGTTCCTTCCGTGACGTGCGGATGGACAAGGTTGTAACGCCTTCAGCCACTTACGAGCGCTAAAAATCCAATCGCATCTGACTGGATGCCGCTTTCTCGATTTCTTTGTCGGTTTCTGCCGTGATGCGTTTCTCTCGCGGACGGTAGTAGAACTTCAGTCCGTAGTTTTCGCAACTACGCAAGCGTTCGTACGGCAGGCGGTTTTCGTAGTGCGCCTCAACAGTGTTCCATATATTCAGAATGATGCGGTCAGCTTCCTGCCGCAGTTCCTCCAGATCTTCGTACACACGTTCGGTGTTCATCCTGTGCATCGACTGGTTGAGTTGGTTCTCACGGAACATGTCGTAGTGAACCTTCACCTTGTTGATAGCCGGACAATTGATGGGGATTCCGCCCTGTCCCATACGTTCTGTTTCGCCCTCAATGATATTCTTGCCCCATATCAGCAGATCATCCTCCGTTGACAAGTCAGGCAGGCTGTTGTTGTTCTCATTGAGGTGATAAAGACGTTTCTGCTCCCGCTTGATCTCTCCGCGCATAACAGCGAAGTTCAGTACCTGAATGAAATGCGACAGGTACATACGCGTGTTCTGCACCATCTTCTTGTAGCGTTTGTTGGCGGCAACCTTGTTGTCGAAACTCGTCTGATACTGCGAAACGAGGTTCTCAAACTTGAGCAGGCAGTTCTCTGCTTCCGTGGATAGGCGGTAGGGCAGTACCTGCTCGGTAAAATCGCTTTCGGCCGCACGCTGCACGGCAGTTTTCAATGCGCGCAGGCGGGCTTGGTCGGTGTTGGGTAAACGTCTGTATGGCATAAGTCATTTACGATTTGATCATTTACTATTTCCTCGTTTCAAGCATTGCGTTTGGCCAGACTAAGCGCCATCTGTTCCAGGTGGTGCGTTTCGCTGTTTTGCGGCAAAACTTTGAGGCATTCGAGTGCCTTGGCTGTATGTTCGGCTATAGCCTGTTCGGCAGCCTCGCGAGCCTGTGTGGCTATATACAGCGCTTTGACAGCTTCTATCTTTTCAGCGGACGGCTCGGTTAGCTCAAGCCACCGATGAAGTTCCGAGTATTGTCTAGGATTAGCCCGATGCAGTGCCGACAAAAGCAGGTAAGTCTTCTTGTTGCAACTTATGTCTCCGCCTATGGCTTTTCCGAATGTTGCGGGATCGCCAAAGCAGTCCAGCAGATCGTCCTGAATCTGAAAAGCCAACCCGAGGTGAATACCGTAGTTATACAATGCTTCCTGTTCCGCTTCGGTTGCACCGCCGATGATTGCACCACCCTTGAGTGCTGCAGCCAGCAGCACGGATGTCTTCAGGCGAATCATCTCAATATAATCGGCTATCTGCACATCATCGCGCTGCTCAAAATCCACATCGTACTGTTGTCCTTCGCATATCTCCGTAGCGGTACGGGTGAACAGCTTGAGCAGTTGCGGCAGATGCTGCGTAGGTACGCTCTCCAGCAGGTGATAGGCTTCGATGAGCATCTGGTCGCCGCTGAGAATAGCAGTGTTGTCGTTCCACTTCACATGTACGGTCGGCTTGCCACGGCGCACATCGGCACGATCCATTACATCGTCATGCAAAAGTGTGAAGTTGTGAAAAACCTCGATGGCTTCGGCAAACGGCAAAGCGTCCTGCTCGTTACCACCAGCCAGCCGGCAGCCGGCCAGCACGAGTTGCATACGCAGGCGTTTGCCGCCCGACGACAGTGCGTAGGCAATAGGCGCATACAAGCCCTGCGGCTCTTTGCTCCAGTCCAAAGCGGCTATTGCGGCATTACAATCGATCATGATAAATAGCAATTATCAATTCTCTATAATCTCCGTCAGTACATCGCGCATCTCCATGCCGGCAGCGCGTACCTGTTGCGGGATGAACGATGTGGCAGTCATGCCCGGTGTGGTGTTTACCTCCAGCAGTTGGATTGTACCGTCCGGCGCAATGATATAATCCGTACGGATGATACCTTTGCATCCGAGTATAACGTAGATCTTCAGAGTCATTGCCTGCACGGCATCGCGTGTGCTGTCAGGAATGCGTGCCGGAGTTATCTCCTGCACCTGACCGTTGTACTTGGCATCATAGTCGAAAAACTCGTTGGCAGTCACCACCTCGGTGATTGGCAGTGCCACGCTGCGCCGGCTGGTCTTGTAAACGCCGCAGGTGATCTCGGTGCCTTGCATGAACGCCTCGCAAATCACCTCATCGCCTTCGCGAAAAGCAGCGGCTATGGCAGGCTCAACATCATCAATGGTCTTAACCTTGGTGCAACCGAAACTCGAACCGCCCACGTTCGACTTGATGAAACAGGGCAGGCCGACCTCTTGTATGATCTGTTCCGCTGTCGGGCGCTCGGCACCCTTGCGCAGCAGGATAGACGGGGAGATGGTTATGCCGAACTGCTTGAGGTAGTGGTTGCAGGCGTACTTGTTGAACGTCAGCGCTGCAGCCAGCACACCGCAACAGGAGTAGGGAATGTGCATCATCTCCAGAAATCCCTGCAACAGTCCGTTCTCGCCCGGTGTCCCGTGGATGGTAATATAGGCATAGTCGTACTCCGTTATTTTGTTCAGGGTCTTGAGATCAGCACCCTGCAGTTCAACGATCTCTGCGTCGTAACGCTCGGGATCCAACCAACCTTTGATACTTGCAGCCGAGCGCAGCGACACATCGTGTTCGGAACTATCGCCGCCGGCTATTATAGCAATCTTTTTCTTCATAGAATATTTGAATACTAATTTGTATTTATGTTTTGGATTTTTCTTGAGCAGATTTGAGTTTTCTCGTGAGGGAGTTATGTGGTGCATAATGACCGAACAGAAAGCCCAAAGATGCCAAGAAAAAACAAAACTATCTGTTGGCGCGTTTGCGCTCCAGTTCATCCAAGATGATTTTGCGTATACGCATAGCGTGAGGTGTAACCTCTACGTACTCATCCTCCTTGATATATTCGAGTGCCTCCTCCAGCGAGAACCGTACGGGCGGAGCAAGCACAGCCTTGTCGTCCGATGATTTGGTACGCATGTTTGTCAGGTTCTTGGCTTTCGTTACGTTGATAACGATGTCACCTTCCTTGGCATTCTCGCCAACCACCTGTCCGGCATACACTTCTTCCTGCGGGTCGATGAAGAATCGTCCGCGGTCTTGGAGTTTGTCGAGCGCATAAGCCGAGGCTGTTCCGGCTTCCATGGCGATGAGCGAACCGTTGACGCGGTGCGGCATTTCGCCTTTGTACGGCTGGTACTCCAGGAATCGGTGTGCCATGATCGCCTCACCGGCGCTGACGTTCATCACGTACGTACGCATACCCATAATCCCGCGCGAGGGTATGACAAACTCCAGCTGTACACGGTCGTTCACAAGTTCCATCTTTGTCATTTCACCTTTGTGAACAGTCACAAACTCGATAATCTTACCGGAACAATCCTCCGGCGTGTTAACTGTTAACTGCTCAACCGGCTCGCACTTAACGCCGTCAATCTCCTTGATGATAACTTTGGGTTGACCAACCTGCAGTTCGTAGCCTTCGCGACGCATGGTCTCGATGAGTACCGACAGATGCAGCATGCCGCGGCCGTACACGTTCCATGCCGACTCGCGGTCGCTGGCCTCAACGCGCAGGGCAAGGTTCTTCTCCAGTTCCTTGGTCAGACGTTCTTGAATATGACGAGAGGGTAAAAACTTGCCGTCCTGTCCGAAGAACGGGCTGTCGTTGATGGTAAAGGTCATTGACATGGTCGGCTCGTCGATAGCAATCGGATCCAGAGCCTCGGGGTTCTCGGCGTCACAGATGGTGTCACCGATTTCAAAGCCGTCGATGCCGATCAATGCGCATATGTCACCCGAACGTACTTCGTCGGTCTTGACATGTCCCATGCCTTGGAAGGTGTGAAGTTCCTTGATCTTCGTGCGAACTTTTGTGCCGTCTTTTTTTGTCAGTGTGACAGCCATGCCGTCCTTCAACACACCGCGATGCACGCGTCCCACGGCAATACGTCCCACGTACGGATTGTAGTCCAGCGATGTGATAAGCATCTGCGGCGTACCCTCCAGCACTTCGGGCTCGGGTATATACTCGATGATGGCATCCATCAGGGCGGTTATATCTTTTGTAGGCTGATGCCAGTCGGTACTCATCCAACCGTTCTTGGCCGAACCGTATATCGTCTGGAAATCCAACTGATCTTCCGAAGCGTTGAGGTTGCACATCAGGTCAAATACGGCCTCCTGCACCTCATCCGGACGACAGTTGAGCTTGTCCACTTTATTAATAACCACGATAGGCTTTAAGTTTAGTTCGATGGCTTTCTGCAGCACGAATCGTGTTTGCGGCATCGGTCCCTCGAACGCATCAACCAGCAGCAGCACGCCGTCGGCCATGTTCAGCACACGCTCCACCTCACCGCCGAAATCCGCGTGACCCGGGGTGTCGATGATGTTAATCTTGTAGCCCTTGTACTCAATGGCTACGTTCTTGGCGAGAATCGTTATGCCACGCTCGCGCTCAAGGTCGTTATTGTCAAGGATAAGTTCGCCTTTGTCCTGATTGTCGCGGAACAGGTTCGATGTGTACAGCATCTTGTCGACGAGTGTGGTCTTGCCGTGATCCACGTGGGCAATGATTGCAATGTTTCTGATTTTTTGCATATATTATTTCTATATTCTTTTGCTTGATTAGTCTCTGTTATGTACCGGTGCGCACACCAAATCTTTAGGTTAAAACCTAAACAACCTACAAAGGTACAAAAAAAAATGCACATTTGCAAACTTTCTTGCAGAAAAATTGCGCGAAGGTGTATTTTTTTTCCGCAAGCGCACTTTGACTAAACTCCAACAGCGCGAAAAAATGTGCAGGTAAAATCACTTTTCCACAGGCAGGAATGCTTTTTGCGCTGATAAACAGCAGTTTATGCAAAGTGAAATTTCCACAAAAAAATTTGCATATATCATTTTTTTTTCGTATCTTTGCAGTCTCGATTTTTACTTGTGTTTGCCGCGGATGAAAAAACGCCTGTACATAGTATTGCTTTTGCTCTGCGCTTTTGCGTTTGCCATGACTTCGTGCCGTTCGGTGCATGAGGCTCGCGCCACGGTTGCTCAGGCCGACAGTTTGCTGCAGGCTGACCAGGTGTTTGACGATGCCGAGGCTTTGCATCAGGCTGTGCATGCATTGTCGCCTTGGCGCGTATTGATGCCTACGTCTTACGCCAAGGCCTGTTTCTTCTACGGACGGCTGTTGCGCATCAATAGGAGTTACTCCGAGGCTATGCCTTATCTATTATACGCGCGTGCTGCACGCACGAATGATCAGGAGTTGCTTGGACGCGTGTACAGCAATATCGCTTATATCTGCCGAATGGAGAGTAACTACTCATTGGCCTGCACTATGTACGAGCGCTCGACGCAGGCGTTTTTGCAGGCCGGTGACTCTATGCGTTACCGCATTGGTCTGACCAATATGGCCTACGCCCTGGCTGAGCAGAGCGATACGGCCGGTGTGCGGGCATTGCTGGAGCCTGTCATTCAATCGGTAACAGATTCACTGTTGTTGGCCATGTGCTACGAGACTTATGCTGAAGCATATATGCGTGCAGGTGATTACACCCGTGGCTTGCAGTATGCGAATATGGTTGAAGGCGAGCAGGCGGCAGCGCCGTCGCTGATGATGATCAAGGGGCAATGTTATTCGTATCTGGTTCAGTATGACTCGGCTACATATTATGCCCGTCAGGTGCTGCAGGCTACCGATCATCTTTTCCTGCGAGCCAATGCATTGTACATACTTACCCAGCAGGACAGCACGGCTCAACTCGAGGATGTGCGCGCGGCGGCGGCAGAACGTGCTGCGGTGCTGCGTGTGATTGCCAATGACCAGGGAGACCTGTCGCATGCGGTCGAACTGCTGGAGCAGGATATGAATACACCGCCGCGCAGATGGGGATTGCTGCTGGCGGGAGTGCTTTGTCTGATAGTGGCGTTGCTCGCGTGGTGGTATAACATCCGCAGGCAGCACCAGCGTTCGATGGCTGAGATTGCGCACGAGAAACAACGGGCGCAGGCGTTCATACATGCACGCCAGAAGCAGAATGCCCAACTGCAGCAGCAGTTTGACGACCGACGGGTGAAAATAGAGCAAGAGGTGGCGAAGAACATCGAAACGCTGCTGCGTGCCGACGACTGGAAGCAGACGTTGTGCTGGAAAGATTATGAGCAGTTTTGCGCTGTCGTGAACAGGCAGTTCTTCATGCTGGCTGACAAACTGAAAGCCAAAGGTGACCTGACGGACAAAGAACTCAGGCTCTGCGTGCTGGTGATGATGGATTGCTTCGACAGCAAGCAACTGGCGGCACTGCTGCATTACGGACAGAGCGGTATACGTAACTTCAAGCAGCACACGGCTAACAAACTCGGCACGAACTCCCGTGAACTGAAGCAGCAAATGATCAGGCTGATGACGGGGGAACTGAATTGATATAAACAAAATACCGGTATCCAAGTAGACGCCGGCATTCATAGGCAAATGTATAACGAAAGCAGACAATGGCACAATCAGATACTATCAAGTTTGACCATATAGCCTTCCGCTTGTGTAAGGTTGCATTTCTTAGCGCCGTGATGGTAGTTATGGTGAGCTGTATGGCTGGTAAAAATGACATGAATCCTCCAAGCGGAAAAGGTGATAACCCAAAAGGCAACGGAGGAGGACGTCCGGATCCCAATGCCTTGCGAATTATTGACAACCAAGATGCGCACAGCACGCAAAACAGCAATGCCTCGGAGGTGAATTGGGATGACAATTTGGTCCCTAAATAACCGATTTTGTCACATTTCCACACGCTCGAAATGACTTTTTGCTGAAAAACAATCATTTAAGCGAAAATACAAATCCACAAAAATATTTGCATATTTGAAATAATTGTTGTACCTTTGCACTCGCAATTTAAAAACAACTTAACATTTACAAGTATGAAAAAGAGTATTTTGGCAGGTATCAATGCCCTGATAGCGACGCTGATGGGGTTGCTGGGTGTCAGTTGCCACATAGGTTATAGCGAGTATGGCTCGCCGTATGCAACGTTTGAAATGTCCGGTACCGTAACCGATGAGCAGGAGCAACCGTTGGAGAATATCCAAGTGGCTGTTAGAGACAGATGGGATAGAGAGAATGGCTCTTTAGGCTATGTCGTTTGCTCTACCAATTCGGATGGACAATATGCGTGGCGAACCCAAACCCATCCTTGGAGAGACTCGTTTGAAATCATCGTTCGCGACACCGCTGGCGTATATGAATCCGATTCGGTCAATGTAGGAGGACTGGAGTTCGACCGTAGCGGCGTATCGAAGCAGGATCACTGGAATTGCGGTAAGGCCGAAGTGCAACAGGACTTTGTGCTTGGCAAAAAAGCCGATAATGATTAAACGCAAAAATATGGTACAATGAAAAAATCGCTACTCAAACATCTCAACATCGCTCTAGGGGCAATGATTGTCGGATTGACCGGGTCTGCTCTTACGGGGTGTACGGTTGAGTATGGCGTACCGCCGATATATCAGGGGGATCTGGATGACCCGGGATTGAAACCGATGTATGGCGTGACACCTACCACTTGGGAGAGTGTTGAGGATTGCGAACAATGAAAATCATATGGAGGACAAACGTATGAAAAAGTCAATGATTGCAATCTGTCTGCTGCTGTGCACGGCAGGCATGTCCGCACAAGAGGTGCAAACTGAAATCGGTCCGCAGGAGCAAGCACCGCAGACCGTTGTTGTAGTTCGCAAAGAGACTCCCGCTCCGATGCCCGTACGCAAAGGATACGACTGGCGCGAACATCGGCAGAGCGTATCGCTTTCTGTCGGTCTGCCCAGTGTCTACTCCACGGCGTTCGGCAGTCACTCGTGGAATTTCTACATCCCTGCGCCGGGATCTTCAAGCGGTTCGGCGCGCTCAGACATCTTTACAGGCGCTTGGGCAATTGATTATGGTTATAACATCCTGCGCTGGCTCCGGCTGGGCGCAAGCGTCAACTACGAGTGCTGGGCGGGAAACTACCGCACGCATGATGTCAGTGTTGTGGCACGCGTGGATTTTACCTACATCAATCGCGAGCATGTACGCTTGTATTCCGGATTGTCTGTAGGCGTAGGCATGCATATTTCACAGTACGCCAGCGGTGCGGTCGAGGGTTTCTACCTGCCTGCCGCTAACATGACACCTATAGGATTGAACTTCGGCAACGAACGCGTGTTCGGACTCGTGGAAACAAACATCGGCTCGTCTTCCGTACTGCGAATAGGTATAGGTTTCCGCCCGTAGAACAGAAACTTAAAGAGATAAACTCATTCGCGTTATGAAAATGAATCACATGTTATTGCTGTTGATGGTGATAACCTTGATGGCAAATTGCAGGCAGAATTTGCCGGAGCAGAAAGAAGACGTACAGAAACTGCTCATCGGACAATGGAAAGTGGAAAAAGAAACAGTTGCCAACGGCGACGGGTTTGGCGGAATATTCACTCGCCAAGTGAATAATGACATGACACTCGTTTTTGACGAAAAATTCATGCAGCCCGTATCGCCGACAGGATACTATCTTCCCGGGCCATATACCCTGCGACAGCAAGACAACGGCAAATGGCTGATGACTGTAGAAGGGTACTACGATAAGAAGCGGAACTTGGATGGAGGGTGCTCGCCGATTACCATCCACAAACTTACAAAAGATTACATGGAGTGGGAGTTCGAGTCATACGGTGGCGACGAGGGGCCTGTGGGGTACTATCAGGGTTTGAAAAAACTCAATTTGTCGGTCAACAATCAGCAATAGGTATATGAAAAAGGTTATTTTCTTCATCATTGCTCTGATAGTGCTGGGCATCGGGTTGGCAGCATGTGAAAACGGTGGTGTCAATAGCAAGACGAGAGCACTCATCACCGAACCTACACTCACGGAGATGGAGATAAATGCATGGCCGATGTCTCCGGAACCGACCCTCGTTCCGATATACCGCGGACGATGGGAAGATGACGGAACAATACAACTATTCTCCACCGACCCGAACATACAAGGAATGGCCATCGAAGGTTTCGTGTTTGAGGAAGGATACGAGTGCAAACTGATTGTGAAAGAGAGCTCATACAAGAATCCCCCTACTGACTTTCGGAACCAATGGTACGAGTTAGTAAAAGTAGTATCAAAGACAAAAGTCGAATGATGAAAAAACGAATTCTCAAACGCATCAACGCTGCGCTCGGGGCAGTGATTGTCGGATTGGCAGGAATACTGACCGGCTGTAACGAACCTTTCTCGCAGACTCCGGAAGAAGATACCACCATGCTGTGGCCGGCGGCAGACAGCACGGGTTACTGGGGCTTCATCAACGAAAAAGGCGAAATGGTCATTCCTGCGAAATATGACCGGACGTACGGATTCTCGGGTGGCGTGGCTCAGGTGTATATTGATGTTGACGGTGAGCCTTTACGTAGCACCGGATACCAAGTGCCCACCCTTGGCCCCCAACACGCATTCATCAACAAGAAAGGTGAAGTCGTTTACACCCTTCCGGAAGGTCAGGGATTCTTGGACCATTACTTTTACTACGGTTGCTGCAGATACGGCGACATGCGCAAAACCGGCATAATGGACAATCATTTCAGCACCATTCTTGCGCCTATGGATAATGGCCTCATTACGCCATTAGGACCGATGACAAAAGACGGATTGGCAGCATCCATCTTCGGGTACTACAACAAAAAAGGAGAAATAGCAATCTCCAGTTATATCAACGGCGTAGATGGAGAAAGATACTGGAAGTTGTATGATTTCTGCGACGGCATAGCGGTAGTTGACAAAAGTTGGTCCGACGAATCACAAAGTTATTACGTCTACGGTGCAATCAACACCAAGGGCGAATTGGTGATAGACACCATATACCCATATTTGCAGTCGGTTGGAAATGACAGGTTGCTCTATAAATTGAAGGATAGTGATTGGACGTACGCCGGACTAATGGATACGCAAGGAAACATAATAACCGAACAGAACATATATCTTGGAGGAGAAAACTTCTTCGGCGACGGAGGCCTTATGCCGGTGCGTAACAACCAAGGATTATATGGCTATATCGACAAGAACGGCATAGTGCAGATCCCCTATCAATACGCATACGCAGACCCGTTTTATGGAGAGTATGCATGGGTATGGAAATCAACCACGATGAGCATCAAATCCACTGAAGTAGATGTAAACTTATATTGTATAATCAACCTGCAAGGGGAAGTGGTGCTGTCAATGGACACATGGGATAAGATGCCCGCAAGCCTCATTAGTTCCGGCGTACACAACGAGTTATGCTTGGTTGTTGACACTGAGAATCCCCGACTGAATGTATATAAGTATATCAATCTGAAAGGGGAAGTAATATATAGTTGGTCTGAAAAGACAAACAGACAGGGCTACGATGCACCGGAAAGACGGGAACAAACAGAAGCTGACAGAGACGAAATGATGCTTCGGATGTTTGAGGGAACGAAGTATTACCCCCTGGCAGAGCAGTGTGTGCGGAGCAGACGGGCGCACGCAGAGAGGGAATAAACATGCCGGATTTCTTCCCTAAATAACCGATTTTGTCACATTTCCACACGCTCGAAATGACTTTTTGCTGAAAAACAATCATTTAAGCGAAAATTCAAATCCACAAAATTATTTGCATATATCGGAAATTTGTTGTAATTTTGCAGTCGATTTCCGAAACATGGCAAATAACCACTAAAAAAATCATCGATATGAAAAGGAAAGTGTTAACCGGCATCAATGCGTTGATTGCTTTGCTGCTAGGCATATTAGGGCTTAATGGATGTTTCCGTTGCGAATACGGAACGCCTCACGCGACGTTTGAGGCGACAGGTACAATAACCAACGAGGAGAACAAACCGTTAGAGAACATACGGGTTACGTTCAAAGACAGGTATCGTCCGAATCTCGATTACCGCGGAACTATGTCCGATGTTTATACCGCCGATGACGGAACATATAAAGTCGGCCCATACGGTCTCTTCCCTGCGGATTCCTTGGATATTATTGTGACCGACACGACAGGCGTATATGCATCGGACTCCGTGAGTGTAAAAGTGGATTACGATCGCAGCAAAGTGGCATGGGGCGATAATTGGAATCAAGGTGCCGGCTATGTACATCAGGATTTTCAACTGAAGAAGAAGTAACGGGGAGAATCGGTCAACAATGGCCGAGCGTGAGATTCTAATTAATTGTCAAATACCACCAACAATTATGAAGAAATACATATCACTTATACTGCTCATGATAGGAATGAGCGTATTGGTCGGCTGCAAGCACATGCATACGACTAGCATTAGCACGTATGGCACTGTGCAGAATGAGAATGAAGAGTTTTTGCAAGGTATAGCAATTGAAATAACAGTAGAAGGCGTACGTTTCCCGAGCGTCGTCAGTACCGACGAAAATGGCTATTTCTATTCGCGAATAAAGGACGTGCCCTATCCTATTCCGCATGTAACCGTAACGGCGATTGATCAGAAAGGAGCATATCAGAAACAGTCTATCTCACCCAGATATATGTTTGAATGCGGTACCGGATTCGTGCCGGAAAAGGATTGTGCCTTCCCGGCAGACGAAATCGTATTTGTCATGATAAAAAATAAAACTGAATAACATGCGCAAGAAAGTATTGAAACGCATCAACGCTGCGCTCGGGGCTGTGATTGTCGGATTGGCAGGAACAACGCTGACGAGTTGCGAACAGTTCGCAACGGATTATGGCGTGGAACCGATCATTATTGACGATCCGCATGTCATAGCACTGTACGGCGTGCGCCCTGCGCAATGGGAACAGACGCCGGAAAGCGAAGCTGCTGAAGATAGTGAACTATGAAAATAGTCAACAATTATCATGAAAAGAATCTTATATATATTGCTTGCTATAGGAGCGAGCGTACTGGTTACCCTAACAACCGGTTGCAACTCGAGACAAAATGTGAAAGATGCCGATTTTAGTATTACCGTAAGTAATATCCAAGACCGGCAAGTCAGCATCACTGTCGAACCTGCGTATGCCGACAAGTATTATTATTGGGACGTTTTGACCTGCGAACGTTTTGCCGAACTCAAAGACACTATCGGAGAATACTATTACCACCAGTGGGAATTTGATTTGCGTTACATATATCAAGGCTATCCGTATGATGGTGATGACGAGGAGCCATTGGAACCCGGAGAAGAGCCATGGGAAGAACCCGAAAAGATTGAAGACTTTCTGTATAAGGGCACATCTCGCGAGCCGGAATGGGATGCGCTCGCACCAGAAACAGAATATGTGGCATTTGCATACTATCCGGACGATAACTACCATGCTGATAAGATTTCAGTCTGCACGTTCAAAACGGCAGAAGGAAAGATAATGAATGATGTGAAAATATTCTTTAATCCTAACAAAAACAAGTCACCAGACAAGCTATCAATATCTCCAAGCCTCGCAGTAGATTATTTGTTCTATTGCAGTTGTCCGTCGGCCGAACTCCAACGGTTAAACACAAGCATTGAACGTTATGCAGAAGATTTGTTTGCTAAATGCATTAGTGGCGAAGCAAATATGGGGGACCACTGCCCGGGTAGTTGTATGGTAACTGTTGACTACCCCGCTGAACCAACCGAATGGTGTGCATGCCTGTTCGCCGGGAAGAGTCGTACTACTAACTGGTTCTCGTATCATACTCCTCAGTAATCAACAATTACGAGACGGCGATCCCGGAGCATGGATGTTTGCTTTAGGATGGGCGTATATATTCACACGATAGATAGATTACTCACAATTGTTAAACAAATGAACACAATGAGAAATATCCTGTTCAGTGGAGTGGTGCTCGGATTGTGCGCCATTCTGTTTTGCTTGATCATGTTTGTGTCCTGTTCGGGTAACGGCGTTTCGCAGCCCAAGCGCTTGCAGTTCTCCTATAGTGAGCAGGAAATGGTGCAAGGCTGCAACGATTTCAGTTTCGACTTGATGGCGCAGGCTGCGGCCGACGAACAGCAGGAGAATATTATCCTCTCGCCGCTTTCCGCCTCTATGCTGCTCGGTATGCTGATGAATGGTGCAGACGGCGAGACGCTCGAACAGATTCGGGAGATGCTCGGGTTTGACGACGATGCTCCGATAACGGAGATCAACGCGTAC
The DNA here is from genome assembly GCA_017525455.1 of Paludibacteraceae bacterium. Lineage (GTDB taxonomy): Bacteria > Bacteroidota > Bacteroidia > Bacteroidales > Paludibacteraceae > Colicola. The sequence continues at coordinate 16,633 of JAFXSS010000152.1, read as the reverse complement.
TATCGCCAACTGATTGATGTCTTGCCGGCATTGGATCAGTACACAAACGTCAAACTGGCTAATGGTATATGGGTGGCAGAGCGATTCCCGATATTCCTTGAGTACACAGAGGCTTGCAAAAGGAGTTTCGATGCCGAGGCTAAGAACGTGCCGACCTTCGCGGATCAGAAAGTTCTTGACGATATCAACCGCTTCGCAGCGCAGCATACCAACAATCTCATCAAGAAAATCATCACTCGCGATATGGTGAGTGACGAGACTGTAATGGCGCTGGTCAACGCCCTGTATTTCAAGGCAAAATGGCAGGATAAGTTCAAGAAAGAACTGACCAAGCCTCAAAAGTTCACCACCTTGGCCGGTGATGAGATACAGACGAACATGCTCCATCGTACGGCCGAGATGCTGTATGGTGAGGATGATGATTACCAGTTGCTCGAACTGCCGTACAAAGGCGGTAAGTACTGTGCAGATATTATCTTGCCGGCAGAGGGTATAGATATCCGCAGATGGGTGCAGGAACTTGATGCTGAACAATGGCAGGAGATGCTGGCAAACATGTTCCAACCGGAGGTAGAACTGGCATTGCCCAAGTTCGCGCTGAAGTACGAACGCAAACTGAACGACGACCTGCAAGCCTTAGGAGTGGAAGATGCGTTCAGCAGCAGAGCAAATTTCTCGCACCTGAGCAATCAACCAACTTTCGTTAACCTGATTAAGCAATACTGCTTCATGCAGTTCGACGAAGAAGGCACGGAAGCGGCAGCGGTGACGATAGGTATGACGAAAGATGCTGAATTCGAACCGATGGATCGGCGCAAGTTCATCGCAGACCGGCCGTTTGTGCTGATCATCCGAGAGCGCGATTACGGAACGATTCTCTTCACCGCTATCATCGGACATCCGGCGTGGGAGAAGTAATATCGGATCGTTTTGTGGTACGGTTTTTGTGGCTGTTTCCGCAAAACACTATAACAATGAAAAACAATATAAAACTTTTCCTGCTGTCAGGATTACTTTTGTTGGCTTGCTGCACAACGATGCAGGCGCAACAATTGAACTCAACCGAGGAGCAGACGGTATCGCAAGAACCGGTACAACAGCCGGAACAAAAGCGGTCGGTGGTTATCAAAGACGGCGGCAAGTACTACTGCGGCGATTTGCAGATGAACGGTTCGGCGTACAAGAAGTTTCTTCATGAAGAATGTCCGCAAGCTTACCAACAGTACAAGCAGGGTCAGCAATGTATGATCTCCGGCTGGGTGCTCTTGGGTTTCGGACTGGTAAGTGCACCTACCTCATTCATCGGATGGCTGGTATCGGGCGTAGGTGTCGTGGTTTCCGATGTTGCTGATTCGGAGAAACCTGCAGATCCGAAGTTCGTGGCAGAGAACGGCACATTCCTCGGTCTGGGCTTTCTGGCAGGAGCGGCGCTGATCAGTTCTGTTCCGCTGCTGACGGTCGGTTACAAACGGATGAGCAAGAGCGTTGATACGTACAACGAACTATGCCTCATGCCGCAACAGCCGCAGGCTCCGCAAACCGATGTGGAAATGTCGCTCGGTATGACCGGTAATGGTGTAGGAATGACTATACGATTCTAATCAATGAACCTGAGAATACGATTGGCACTGCGCCTCGAACAATGGCGCAGAAGGAACCTGAAAGAGTTGCATCCGCTGCAGCAACTGTTCTGGGAATCAACCTTGCGTTGCAATGTCCACTGTCTGCACTGCGGCAGTGATTGCATAGCGTCGGTGCAGACTCCCGATATGCTTGCGGAGGATTTCCTGCATGTGATTGACACGGAGGTTACGCCTCATGTCGATCCTCACAAGGTGCTTATCATCATCTCAGGTGGCGAACCGCTGATGCGCAAAGATCTGGCGCAAATAGGCCGGGCATTGTACGACCGCGGTTATCCGTGGGGAATGGTCACCAACGGTTTGGCTCTGACCGAAGCACGCTTCCGCGAACTTAGAAAAGCAGGACTGCGATCAATCACCGTGTCGTTGGATGGTCTGGAGGAAGATCATGTATGGCTTCGCCAGCACCCGCTGGCCTTCGAAGGCGCATGCAGGGCAATCAGACTTTGTGCCGCGGAGAAAGGGTTGGTATGGGACGTTGTGACTTGCGCCAACCAGCGGACAATAGATCATATACCCGCTATCCGCGAGTTGCTGTGGAACCTCGGAGTGCGGGATTGGCGCGTGTTCGGCATCGCTCCCATGGGTCGCGCTGCAGATAACCCCGAACTGATTCTGACGGATGAGCAGTTCAAGCAACTGATGGATTTCATAGTTGCCGAACGCGAGGCCGGACGACATGTATCATACTCCTGCGAAGGCTATCTGGGCAGTTACGAAGGAAAGGTCCGCGACCATCTATATCAGTGCGCTGCGGGTATAAGCGTAGCATCGATACTGATTGACGGCAGTATATCTGCCTGCACAAGCATCCGCGGAAAGTACTATCAGGGAAATATTTACAAAGACTCGTTCTGGCAGGTCTGGGAGAACGGATTCAAACCCTATCGCGACCGCAGTTGGATGCGCAAATTGGAGCCGTGCAAAGACTGCAAAGCCTTCGACTTCTGCGAAGGCAACGGCATGCATCTCAGGCGGGAAGACGGCAGCCTGATGCTCTGCCACCTCAACCGACTCGGACAAAAATAATATATTTTTGCTATCTGTGAAAAAAAAATGACAAAAAACTTGCAAATGTCATTTTTTTTTTGTAATTTTGTGTGCAAATTAGTAATAACGGCTAAAACGGCCGTTTTGCGAACATGAGCCACCTCGGTAATATACCCCTATAGGTATAATTCGGGTGGTGGCTGTTAACTGCGATAAATATAATAGACGAAATAATGCAAGAACAAGAAATGCAAGGACAAACTGCAGAATTGCAGGCTGAAGAGCAGTATGATGGCTCAAGTATTCAAGTGCTTGAGGGACTGGAGGCGGTGCGCAAGCGCCCGGCAATGTATATCGGTGATATCTCGCAAAAGGGTCTTCACCACCTCGTGTATGAGGTGGTTGACAACTCGATCGATGAGGCACTCGCAGGATTCTGCGACGAGATAGCCGTACATATCGAACAGGACAACTCGATTACCGTACAGGATAACGGTCGTGGTATACCGGTGGATATGCATCCGAAGGAGCATCGCTCGGCTTTGGAGGTCGTAATGACAGTACTTCACGCCGGCGGTAAGTTCAACAAGGATAGTTACAAGGTTTCCGGCGGTCTGCACGGCGTAGGTGTTAGTTGCGTGAATGCCCTTTCCAGCAAGATGCATGTTGAGGTGTATCGCGGCGGGCAGATTCACTCGCAGGATTATGCCAAGGGCAAACCTCTGGCTCCGGTACATGTGATTACCGAGGCAGAGGCTACAGGTAATTGGGAGCAGCGCAAGAATGGTACATTCGTGCAGTTCTGGCCGGATGATACTATTTTCACCGAGACTGTTTATCAGTGGGATATCCTTGCCAACCGTATGCGCGAACTGGCATTCCTTAATGCCGGTATCAAAATCGTGCTCAAGGACAAACGTGTTCAAGTAGAAACGGTACTTGAGGACGGCACAAAGCAAGTGGGGTGTAAGAAGGAGGAGTTCTATTCCGAGAAGGGCTTGTCGGAATTTGTGCGTTACATCGATAACAACCGTACGCCGCTTATCTCCGAGGTTATTCATCTCAATACCGACAAGTATGGCACTCCCGTTGAAGTGGCTATGATTTACAACACCGACTTCAACGAGAACGTACACTCCTATGTCAACAATATCAACACCATTGAGGGCGGTACGCACGTAGCAGGTTTCCGCTCGGCGCTGACTCGTGTGATGAAGAAGTATGCCGAGGATAGCAAGATGCTTGAGAAAGCCAAACTCAAGGATAAAGACGGCAACTCTACCATCGATCCTAACGATTTCCGCGAAGGCCTGACGGCTGTTATCTCTGTCAAGGTAGCAGAGCCGCAGTTCGAAGGGCAGACCAAAACCAAGCTTGGAAACTCTGAAGTGGCTGGTATGGTCAACTCTGCCGTTGCCGAGGCTTTGCAGAACTATCTGGAGGAGCATCCCGATGATGCCAAACGTATCGTTGAGAAAGTGATTCTCGCAGCACAGGCACGTATAGCCGCACGCAATGCCCGTCAGTCTGTTCTTCGCAAGTCGCCGCTTAGCGGTGGCGGACTGCCCGGCAAACTGGCAGACTGCGCTTCCAAAGATCCTGCCGAATGCGAATTGTTCCTGGTCGAGGGTGACTCGGCAGGCGGTACTGCGAAGACAGGACGCGATCGTATGCATCAGGCTATTCTGCCGCTGCGCGGTAAGATTCTGAACGTCGAGAAAGCTATGGAGCACAAGGTGTTTGAGTCGGAAGAGGTGCGTAATATCTTTACCGCATTGGGCATCACATTCGGCACAGAGGATGATCCGAAAGCACTCAATCTCTCGAAGATACGTTACCATAAAGTGATTATCATGGCCGATGCCGATGTCGATGGTGCACATATCGCTACGCTGATCATGACCCTGTTCTTCCGCCATATGAAGGAAGTGATTGAGCAAGGTCACCTCTACATAGCTATGGCGCCGCTTTACCTCTGCTCCAAGGGTGGTGTGAAAGAGTACTGTTGGAACGACCAGCAGCGTCACGATTTCATCCAGCGCTACGGCAATGGCGATGAGAAGCAAATCAAGACTCAGCGCTACAAAGGTCTGGGCGAGATGTCTGATACCCAACTTTGGGAAACAACCATGGATCCCGAGCGCCGTATGCTCAAGCAGGTGACCATCGAGAACGCTGCCGAGGCTGACCGTATCATCTCCATGCTTATGGGCGATGAGGTAGGTCCGCGTCGCGAGTTCATCGAGCAGAACGCTACCTATGCCAAGATTGATGCATAATGAGAATAGCGGTTTATTGCAGTGCGAAAGATATCATTCCTGAAGAGTATCTCCGCTTGGGAGATGAACTCGGCAGGTGGATAGCCGAACATGGATATACGCTGGTATATGGCGGTGCCACAGGCGGCTTGATGAGTCGCACGAGCAATGCCGCGCATGATGCCGGAGGCGAAGTAATCGGTGTGGTGCCACAGCGAATCATCAGCGCGGGCAGGTTGGCTGACAATTGCACAACGCTGTATATAGTCAGCTCAATGGCCGAACGCAAACAGACAATGCGCGAGTTAGCCGACTGCTTTGTATGCCTGCCGGGATCTTATGGCACACTAGATGAGATGTACGATGTCATAGCATCCGGCACGGTAGGTGAACATCACAAACCGATATACATCCTCAATTACAAAGGCTTCTACGAAGGTATACTTCGCGAGGCTGAAGATATGAGAGCTCTGCAATTCTTGCCGAAGCAGGAAGCATATACTCCGAAGTATGTCGCATCGCTCGAACAGTTGTATGAAATATTCACAAACGATACTAATTAAACAATCATACGTATGAAACATGTTACGCAAATCAAGGCAGACACCTTGACAACCAAGCAGATGGAAGATCGTATCCGTCAAGTCAGCGCCGACATCCGCCGCTACCGCGATGTTGAGCACTCGAAAGAGTTGGCAGAGTTCCTTGACCTCCAAAAGATTGTGGAGACGAAAGAGTTCCAGGACTACAAGCAAGAATTGTTGACTACCAGGTACAAGGATCGCGAGGAGTACCAGCTTATTACCGCCTACAATCGTGCTAAGCGCAGCCACCACTTGCGTTGGTACAAATTCTATCGCGGCTTGCAGAAGGTGCAGGACTATATGCACTTTGCCGAAACAAGTGATTTTGCCAAGTTGAAAGACCCCGAGGCTGTTAAGGCTGATCCGCGTCTCAAACATATGCAGCGTTTGGGTAACTCCTTTGCAGTTAAGCGTTATCTCGTGCATAAGAACTCGACTGAAGTGAGCGAATACTATCGCCTGCGCGAGATTGTAAACAATACAGAGTTCCGCGACAGAAACCATTTCTGGAAAAACGAGAAACGCTGGTACACCACTCTCCAGAGCCAGCAGGACGGTAAGTACGAGGCGTTGAAGAACTCGTCGAACATATCTTTCTTCCTTGCTCAAGACCCCAAGCAAATCGCACGTTATGAGTCGTATCAGGAGATTTTTGCCGATACGTGCCAGTGGAACAGAATGCAGGATTCGCCATGGCAGGCTGGTTTCTATTTCGGTAACAAAAAACTCAAGACCAACCACTCGTATGCCAATGAGAATGCTGCCATGAACGACGGTCGTAACGTATGCACGATTGATGGCCGCCTGGTAGTTGCCGTCAAGGCTGAACATGCTACTGTGCCGGCATGGGAGCAGAAGAAAGGTTTCATCATGAAGGACTATGAGTACACCGGTGATGTCATTCAAGCTGCCGAGAATTTCCGTGCCGACGAAGGTATGTTCCAAGTCAAGGCTTCGTTCTCGGGCAAGGCTAACGGTGCTATATGCCTGCTTAGTGAGAACCATCTGCCTATTCTGCGTATTGCACAATGGGATGGAGCCAAAGTTAATATGGGTGTCACCTTCGATAAGTTTGAGGAACTGACTGTAGTTGAAGGTGTAAAAGAGGGGCATGAGTATATATTCACTGTGGATATCACCAAGAGCGATATTACCTGGTATGTCAACAATCAGGAGGTTCTTCGCACCGCTAACAAGCTTGGTGCGAAACTCTTTCCGACAGTGATTGCGTTCTTACCCCAAGGCGTCAAATCTACGGGTGTAACCTCGATTGACTGGTTCAAGGTTTATAAATTCTAATATATGTTCCTGATAGCCGGTCCCTGCGCTATAGAAGGCGAACAGATGGTGCTGGATACAGCAGCCGAATTGCAACAGGTATGTCGTGATTTGGACATCCCGTTGTACTTCAAGTCGTCGTTCGATAAAGCCAACCGCACATCCTCATCTTCTGGCAGAGGCGTGGGGATGACTGAAGGGCTGCGCATATTGGCTGAAGTCAAACAGCGTTACGGTTTGCCTATACTGACGGATGTGCACGAGAGTTATCAGTGCGCTCCGGTGGCCGAGATTGCCGAAGTGCTTCAAATCCCTGCATTTCTCAGTCGGCAGACTGATTTGCTGCAGGCTGCAGCGCGCACAGGCAGGATAGTGAACATCAAGAAAGGGCAGTTCATGGCTCCATGGGACATGAGCGGCGCTATCGCCAAATGTCGGGAAGTGGCTCCGCAAGGCAAAGTGTGGCTGACAGAACGCGGCTCATCGTTTGGCTATGGCAATCTGGTAGTGGACATGACTTCGCTGGTTAGAATGCGTGAGTACGGTTGTCCGATTGTGTTCGACGCCACTCACTCAGTGCAGCAGCCTTCTTCCGCACAAGGCGTGACAGGTGGCAATCGCGAACTTGTGCCGCCATTAATGCGTGCTGCTTTGGCTGTAGGAATCGATGGGTTGTTCCTGGAGGTGCATCCTGATCCCGACAAGGCTATTAGTGATGCTGCCAACCAACTGCGGTTGACGGATATACGCCGGTTGCTGACAGAGGCTAAGGTCTTTGACGAACTGGCACACAAAACGAGATAACTGATGACAGATATCGCACAAAGGGCTAAAGATATATTCCGTGAGGAAATACGTGAACTGACTGCGTTGGCAGACACTATCGATTCGTCGTTTGCCGAGGTGGTGGATGTCTTGTACACTTGTAAGGGCAAGATTGTCGTTACGGGTATAGGCAAGACGGGTATAATCGGTCATAAGATTGCCTCTTCGTTTGCATCAACCGGTACCCCGGCTATCTTCGTCAACGCAGCTGAAGCTGTGCATGGTGATTTGGGTATGGTATCGAAGGATGATGTGGTGCTGCTGGTAAGCAACAGCGGCGCTACCAACGAGATCCTGGCAGTTATCGACCCCTTGCATCAGATGGGTTGCCGATTGATAGCCATGACCGGTAACATGCAATCACCGTTGGCACAACGCTGCGATCTCGTTTTGTCCGTACATGTGGATAAGGAAGTTTGTCCGCTTGGTCTGGCCCCTACTACTTCTACCACCGCCACCCTGCTGATGGGTGATGCACTGATGGTATGCCTGATGGAGAAACGGCATTTCCAAGCCGAGAACTTCGCAGTGTATCATCCGGGAGGAGCATTGGGACGTAAGTTATTAGGACGTGTTGATAATCACATGACGCAATCCGTGCCGCGCGTGTTCACCGATACATCGTTCCGCGACCTGGTTCGCGAAATGACAGCTCACCACCTTGGTATGACAATGGTGTACGAGCATTCATCGGGACAGACTACTACCCAACCGGCTGTGACAGACCGGTGTGTAGGAATCATCACGGATGGTGACTTGCGTCGAGCCATACAGAAATACGATGATCTGCACATCGTAGCAGCGGATGTGATGACTCCGAGCTACAAGCGTATAGCCAAGAATGCCCTGTTGTCAGAGGCACTGGCTATCATGGATAAGTTTAATATCACTACTCTTGCTGTGACCGAGTCGCCTGAGACCGAGGCTATCATCGGTATAATCTCCATCCATCATATTATCGATTTTGCTTAAGGTAAACGGTAGCGCGTGTTATGACCCGTATACAAGTAGCCAAGTTTGCCAGATGGTTGTTTCATCTGCATTATGATATCCGCACCGAGGACGGTGAATTGCTGCGTGACGGTAAGGTGCATTTGGTGCTGCCCAATCATCCGGCGTATGTCGAGCCACCTATGCTGTGTGCCGAATTTCCCGAAGTTATACTCCGTCCGATGGCCGATGAGGCGTTCTTCCGCAAGCCCGTATCCCGCTGGGCACTTAATCTGGCCGGTGCTATCGTAGTGCCTGACTTGCCGGCAACCTCGGCCGATCATCGTGAGCAGAGCGCTGCCAAGGCGCGACAACTTACAACTACTGCTCTGCAGACCCTTGCCGATGGCGATGACCTGCTGTTCTATCCTTCTGGGCATATACGTCGTACTCCGATGGAGTCTATCGGTAACCGCCGGCTGGCGTATGAGGTCTGTCAAGGATTGTTTGCACCGGAGAATCGGCAGACCTATGCCGATGTGCGGGTTATCATGGTGCGAACAACAGGATTGGATGACAGTTTTTTCAGTAAGCAAAAGACCCGTCCTGTGCTGCGCCGTCATATTACAATGCATTTTGAGGATATGACCGACCGACTGCGTGAGTGGTCCAAACTCGAGCGCAGGGCATTCAACGAACAACTGGAGCTGTGGTATAATTTACCTCAATAAGGTCTATCTTTTTTAAGGATTATCTTACAAAAAGTACGTTTTTGACACCAAAAGCGTGCTTTTTTTAAGAATGTGCTTAAAAAATGATTTCTTTTTTGTATCTTTGTGCTCGCGTTCGAACTAACGGACGCAAGTTGAGATACATTACTGCTATGCAAGACAACACAATTCCCTTGTTAGACTGCCCGAAGGATTACCTGATTGGTGATGCCAGCGGCAGAATCATGAACGAGTACGGTCGTTATCCGTGTAAGATTCAGTGTACGGTGTTTGCTATTCTGGCGCGCGGAAATGCCAGAGCGACTATCAATGTTACGCAGTACGACTTTCATGCCAATGATGCGTTACTGCTCGAGTCTGGATCGTTTCTGCTGATACATGAGTTTTCCGAGGATGCTCTGGTGTACTACGTGCTGTTCAGTTCATCGTTTATGGAGAAGAATACTTTCCAGACCCGCCTGACAGCCAATGCTATGCACATGCATTCGCCCATCGTTACACTTACCGCTGAACAGGCCGGCATAATGGTTAACTCATGTAAATTGCTCATTGACGCCACCAACTGTACACCTTCGTTGCTGAACACCGAGAAGATGGTCAATGTTTACAACATCTTGCAGATGACGTACAACGGCTTCTTCCGTGCACAGTCGGAGACTACTCTGCGTCCGCAGGATCGCAAAAATGAAATATATTACGAGTATTGCAACCTGGTGCTGAAGCATTACCATGAGTGGCATCACGTGTCCAAATACGCTGAAACGATGCATATCACCCTGCCGCACCTCTGTGCTACTATCAAGCAGGTAAGCAACAAGACCGCAGGCGATCTGATTGTGGAGGCAATCATTACCGATGCTAAGGCCAAACTCAAACTTACCAACCTGCAGGTCAAGGAGATAGCATTGTCGTTGGGATTTGACAACGTGGCTTTCTTCAACCGATTCTTCAAGACTCATACATCGGTTACGCCTAAAGCGTACAGGCTCATGGTTTAAATCTTTAATTTTTTGATTTTTTGAATTGGATGTCAAAGACATTTTACATCGAAACCTACGGCTGCCAGATGAACGTGGCGGATAGTGAAGTGGTAGCTGCTATTTTGCAAACCACCGATGCTGAGCTGACCGACGATATATCCGATGCGGATATTATTTTGCTGAACACGTGCTCTATTCGCGACAATGCCGAGCAGCGTGTGCAACATCGTTTGCAGGAACTGGCGGGTGGCAAACACAACAAGCGCCGACTGATAGGCGTCATTGGTTGTATGGCCGAACGCATGGGCGAACAATTGCTGCGCGACTACAAAGTTGACTTTGTAGCCGGACCGGATGCATATCAGGATTTGCCTAATCTCATTGCTCAGTGCGAGCAGGGATTTCAGGCTATCAACGTGCAACTCAGTACCACCGAGACCTATGCCGACATTCTTCCGGCACGTATAGGCAAACAGATATCGGGCTTTGTCAGCATCATGCGAGGCTGCAATAATTTCTGCTCATATTGTGTTGTACCTTATACTCGCGGACGCGAGCGCTCGCGTGATGTACAAAGTATACTCAACGAGGTTCTCGATCTCCGTAGCCGTGGTTACAAGGAGGTTACTTTGCTCGGGCAGAACGTCAACTCCTACTGTTGGCAACCGGCTGATGACCAAATAGCCAATGGCCAATGTATCGATTTCGCCGACCTGCTGCAGATGGTGGCTGATGCTGTTCCCGACATGCGAATTCGCTTTACGACCTCGCACCCTAAGGATATGAGCGACAAGACTTTGCACGTTATTGCTGACAATGCAAATATCTGCAAGTTCATCCATCTGCCCGTGCAGAGCGGTAGCAACAAGATTCTCAAACTCATGAACCGCAAGTACACGCGCGAGTGGTACCTGGAGCGCATAGCTGCTATACGGCGCATCGTGCCGGATGCAACGATTGGCACGGATGTGTTCTGCGGTTTCCATGATGAGACGCTTGAGGATCATGCTCAGACTCTCTCGCTTATGTGTGAGGTGGGCTTTGACACGGCATTCATGTTCAAGTACTCGGAGCGCCCGGGTACCTATGCGCAAAAACATCTTCCGGACAATATCCCCGAAGAGGAAAAAGTGCGCCGACTCAACGAGATCATCGCTCTGCAGAACAACCTTTCGCTTGAGAGCAATCAGCGTGAGATAGGTAAGGTGGTTGAAGTTCTGGTTGAAGGATTCTCCAAACGCAGCCATGATGATATGTACGGTCGTACTTCGCAGTACAAGACAGTTGTCTTCCCTCGTGGCGGACACCATATAGGTGAACTGGTCAACGTCAGAATAATCTCCGCTTCGGCTGCAACACTCAAGGGTGAACCTGTCGAAAATGAGCGATGAAAACCCTCTTTTTTTGAAGTACTTTGTGTTCAAAAATGGGCTTTTTTCGAAAAAAACAAAAAAAAACACTATAAAAGAGCTTTTTTTTGCAAAAATATTTGCATAATTAAAATAAATGTATTACCTTTGCACTCGAAAACAAATAAAATTTTCATAGTTAAGGTTTAGGTTTAATGGCAACAGGAGGCTGGGAAGTTTCCTGTTGTTTTTAGAACCTGACAAAAATTACCTTGCTGTGAAGACTTTTTTGTTTTGTTTTTTATTAAGGAAAAAATTATCAACGGTGCAAGCATCTGTCGCCCTCAGCGAGTAGCAAACTCGCGGGAGACCCGGGATTGCATCGTTTAAGTGTTGTGAATTATGGCAAAGAAGAAGGCTAAAACTAAGAACGGAGAACAATCGCATGTGGTAGCCGCAATGGTTGCACCAACGCATCATGTCGAGCAGCCGCAGACAAGCATTGCGGATAACGAGAACGATTTGTTGGACTTGAGCAATCCTGACATGTTCCGCAAGGCTTTCATAGCTGCCGAGATTCTCAACCGCAAGTATTAGGAGATAATTAATATACTATATATGGCAACAACTTATATGACTGCAGAAGGTCTGCAGAAACTGAAAGAAGAACTGTCCTTCCTTGAGAGCGTGGAGCGTCCGCGAGTTATTGCGGCAATCGCAGAGGCACGCGATAAAGGCGATCTCAGCGAAAATGCCGAATACGATGCTGCCAAGGAGGAACAAGGACATTTGGAAACGCGCATCGCTATACTCAAGAGCAAGATTGTTGATGCACGCATTATTGACGAAACGACTATCAACACCGACGAGGTGCAGATCCTCACGCGCGTACGTGTACGTAATAAGAGGAATGGGGCTGAGAAAGTCTATCAGATTGTAACCGAGAGCGAGGCTAACCTTGCCGAGGGAAAGATTGCTTCTACTACACCCATCGCCAAAGGATTGCTGGGAAAGAAAGTCGGTGAAGTGGCGCAGGTTACTGTTCCCGCAGGCATTCTCGAACTTGAGGTGCTGGAGATTTCTCTTTAATGATGTAAGTATTGAAAAAGTAATGTACTAACTACGTAATCGGTTATGACAATTTTCACAAAAATCATCAATGGTGAGATTCCCAGTTACAAGGTGGCTGAGAGCGATTGCTGCTATGCTTTTCTTGACATCAATCCGCTGGTGAAGGGGCACACTTTGGTTATCCCCAAGTTGCCCGAACCGGAAGCAGATTATATATTCGACCTTGATGATGAGTTGCTCGCAAGTCTCATGCTGTTTGCCAAGAAAGTAGCCGCCGGCATCAAGAAGGCTACCGGATGCAAGCGTGTTGGTGTGGCTGTGCTTGGCATGGAGGTTAATCATGTGCATATTCATCTCGTGCCGATGAACTCGGAACGGGATATGCTCTTTACCAACCCCAAGCTTTCGCTTCCCGCTGATGAGATGGCACAGATAGCCAATTCCATCGCACAGGCTATTGACCCTGTATAAAAACTGATTGAATAGTAAATGACTAAATCATAATCACTATGGCTTTTTTCTCCTTTACCCAAGAGATTGCAATTGACCTTGGAACAGCCAACACTCTCATTATGTATGACGACCAAATCGTTGTCAACGAGCCGAGTGTGGTAGCCATCTCTGTTGCAGACAACAAGTGCCTGGCAGTAGGCCGCAAGGCGCAACAGATGATTGGCCGTGGCAGCCAGCAGATACGTACCGTACGTCCGTTGAAGGAAGGCGTCATTGCTGACTTCCAGGCGTGTGAGATGATGATACGCGGACTGATTAAGATGATTCCGCAAAAGAACCGACTGTTCACACCGGCTATCCGTATGGTGGTAGGTATACCCTCAGGTTGTACGGAAGTTGAGATCCGTGCCGTACGTGACAGCTGCGAGCATGCCGGTGGACGTGAGATCTATATGCTTTACGAGCCGATGGCTGCCGCTATAGGCATCGGTATCGATGTCGAAGCACCGGAAGGATGCATGGTCGTAGATATAGGTGGCGGTACAACCGAGATCGCTGTTATTTCGCTTGGCGGTATAGTGGCTAACAAGTCCATCAAGACTGCAGGCGATGACTTCAACCGCGATATCATCGACTTCATGAGCCGTATGCACAATATGCGTATCGACGAACCGACGGCCGAGCGTATCAAGATTGCGGTTGGCGCTGCTCTGCCCGAACTTGAGGATGCACCCGAGGATTATCTGGTTACCGGACCTAACAAAGTAACCGCGCTGCCGATGAAGGTGCAGGTTAGCTATCAGGAGATAGCACACTGCTTGGAGAAATCGATCTCGCGTATCGAGCAAGCCGTACTGGCTGCGCTCGAGGCTACGCCGGCTGAGCTTTATGCCGATATTGTGGCACGCGGTATCTATCTCGCAGGCGGTGGAGCACAACTCCACGGACTGGCCAAGCGTCTGGAGGATAAGATTACTATCCCCTTCCATGTAGCAGAGGCGCCGCTTTTGTCCGTAGCACGAGGCACGGGTATTGCGCTCAAGAACTACGACCGCTTCGGATTCCTGATTCGATGATCACTGCGGTTAATCGTTAATTGTTAACTGTTGATTATTAACTATTAACTATCAATGCGCAACTTATTGCAACTGATAGTACGATACAGCAACTTCCTGCTCTTGGTGGGCTTGGAAGTTGTTGCTTTTATTCTCGTTATCCGTGGCAATAAGTACCAGCAGATTGCTATGCAGGGAGCAGCCAATGCTGTCACCGGTAGTATTCAGCTTACGGTGGATAATGTGGCATCCTATTTCCGTCTGCGGGCTGACAACGAGCAACTGCTTGAGGAGAACGCCAGACTGAACCGGCAAATCATGAGTCTGACCAATGCTCGCGAACTGAACAGCAACGCTGCAGGCTTGGGGCAAGACAAGGCGAACACAGGGACAATCCTAGACAATACTCGGGGTTTTACCGGAGTTGAATCGCCATATATCGCTGCCGATCTTGATTACTCGTTTATTCCTGCACGGGTTATTGCTTTCAGCAACGACCGTCATCACAACTACCTCACGCTTAACCGTGGTGAGCGTGATGGCGTGATGCCCGACCAGGGAGTGATTGGCAAGGATGGTATAGTTGGTGTCGTGCAGTCGGTCAGCGCACATTTCTCAGTCGTGGCACCTGTCATTCATGAGGGAATATTCATCTCCTCGATGATTAGCAAGAATGATTATATGGCTACCCTCCATTGGCACACACCCGATATCGGCACGGCCAAACTTGAGGATGTTGCCCGGCATGTGAATGTGCAGGTTGGCGATACTATCGTCACCAGCGGATTGAGCGCTATCTTCCCGGCCAATGTGCCGGTAGGCGTCGTGTCCGAAGTCTCGCTCGGTGAGGGTGATTCGTATTACGATATCGATGTGGCGTTGGCTACTGATTTCCACTCGCTTCGCACCGTACATATCTTGCATTATAACCACCGTGCAGAACTTGACTCTATTCAGTAGTCATTTGTCCTGCAACACATAAACATTCAATACGTAACATTCAACCGACGTGAATTGGCTCCGCTACATAGGTATTCTGGCTTTGCTCCTGTTCTTGCAGGTGCTGTTGCTGGATAACTTGCATTGGTTGGGACTGGTGCATCCGTTCGTGTATATTTGGGCAATCATTATGTTGCCTATCGAATTGCCTCGTTGGGCGCAGATGCTTATCGGAGCGGCTATTGGTGCTGTTATGGATATCAGTACGCACGCTCCCGGTATACATATGGCCGCATGTGTGATGATTGCCTACTTGCGTCCGTTGCTTGTGGCACATTACGTGCAGGATATCGAGCGTATGAAGGGTGGCATAACGATTCAGGCAATCGGCATGAGCAACTATCTGCGTATGCTTACTGTGTTGGTTCTGGTGCATCATACAATGGTTTTTCTGTTGGAGGCGTTCACGTTCCGTCATTTTGGTATAACTTTGCTGCAAATTATCTTTAGCGGACTGTTTAGTTTTGCGCTTGTACTGATGTTTGAGTACGTTCGCAAAAATACCTAAACGCCCAATTGCCTAATCGCAAATGCCTAATTCGTAAATGACCAACGATCCTTACAGCCGTCGAGCATATATCATCGCCGCATCCGTTGTGTTTGTGGTGCTGATTTTCATTGTCCGGCTGTTTTGGTTGCAGATCATCGACCAGTCGCAGAAGCAGAAGGCTGACAGCAATGCTCTGCTTCGTCAGATCATTTACCCGTCTCGCGGACTTATCTACGACCGCAATGGCGAACTGCTGGTGTTCAACCAGCCTATCTACGAGGTTACTCTTATCTTTCAGGAGATGCGTCACGGCTTTGACACGCTGGCTTTCTGCCAGTGCCTGGGTATTGATAGTCTGGAGTTTGCCGAACGTATAACCGCAATCCGCGACAAACGCCGCAATCGCGGATTCTCCACGTACACGCCGCAGATTTTCATGTCGCAACTCACCAAACAGGAAGTTGCCTCACTGCGGGAAACATCGTATAAGTTCAGCGGTGCAGGTATCCGCAAGCGTACATTGCGCGGATATACGTATCCGTATGCTGCGCATATCTTAGGCTCGGTGGGCGAGGTGTCGCAGTATGATATCGACCGCGATGATTATTATCAGGCAGGCGATTATGCCGGACGTGACGGACTTGAGCGAACGTACGAGCAACGGTTGCGCGGAACGAAGGGCGTGGAGGTTATTATGCGCGACTCGCGCGGACGCATACAGGGTTCTTATCATGACGGTGCGGAAGATGTTGAGGCTGTCACGGGTACTGATTTGCATCTATCGCTGGATATTCAATTGCAGGCTTTGGCAGAGCAACTTCTGCAAGGTAAGGTGGGTAGCGCTGTGGCTATCGAACCGGCCACAGGGGAAATTCTTGCACTGGCGTCTTCTCCGACATGGAATCCTGAGATTCTGGTCGGCAAACAGCGTTCGGCACAGTATAATATGCTGCTCAACGATCCTGCCAAACCGTTGTTCAACCGTGCTACGCAGGCT
>JAFXSS010000151.1 GCA_017525455.1 Paludibacteraceae bacterium | reverse complement strand
GTTACCGATGTGTGCGATGCATACGTATGGCATGGTACGGAGTACCTGACAAGCGGTACGTACACGTATGAGTACAATGATACTTGTGATGGTAATGTGGATACCTTGCACCTGACGCTGTATCATAAGTCTGTACCGGTAGAGTACTACGATACGGCATGCGACGTGCTGACAATCAACGGTCACTCGTATTTCAATAGCACAGAGTTCACCGAAACCTTCCAGACCGTTCACGGTTGTGATTCGGTTGTGAACTTCCATCTGACCATCAACCACCGTCAGACAAAGAGTATCAGCGCTGAGGCTTGCGGCAGTTACACATGGGAAGGCACAACCTACACGCAGTCGGGTGTCTACACCAAGGTTTTGACCGGTGCTAACGGTTGCGACTCGGTAGTCACACTCACGTTGAGTCTGTTCCCGTCATACAATAGCGAATTTAGTGTGACGAGTTGTGACGATCACTACATTTGGGGTAACATGATTATCATCAAATCGGGTGATTACACGAAGAACATTCCGTCCATCAAGGGCTGTGACAGTATAGTGACCTTGCACCTGAGTTTGCCGACGACTATCTACAGCGATCCGGTTATCGCAGAGGCATGCGATGAGTACTGGTGGAACGGTAAGCGATATACCGAGACGGGTAGCTATACCGAGACTCTGACATCACTTGTGACAGGTTGCGACAGCGTAGCGCGCTTGAACCTGAATATAGTAGATCATCCGACAGGTGAGTTCAGTGAGACAGCTCAGGAGATGTACACCTGGCGCGATGAGACATACTACGAGTCCGGCGACTATGTACAGCGCTTCCCGACGGCAGGTTGTGACAGTATAGTAACCTTGCATCTGACCATCATAACTCCTAAGCCAATCAACGAGATCAGTGCTACGGCTTGTGATGCATATACATGGGATAGCGAAACCTTCTACGAGTCCGGTACGTACACGCGTAACTTCCCGACGCTGGAGGGTAATGACTCCATCGTGAAACTTACACTGACTATCACGCACGATACTGCGACCAGCATCACTGCTGAAGCATGCGATACGTACGATTGGAACAGCGTGACCTACAATGAGTCGGGTATCTATACGCAGACTCTGCAGCGTGGTTCGGGTTGCGATAGTGTGGTTACACTCAATCTGACCATCCATGAGAGCTTTGCTTCCTCATTTACGGCAACTGCTCGTGACGTATATACCTGGGATGCAGAGACCTTTACAGTTTCAGGTACATATACGCATACTTATCCAAGCGTGGAAGGCTGTGACAGTACGGCTACTTTGATGCTGACTATCATTGGCAACGAGCAGAGTACCTTCAACGCTGAGGCTTGTACCGAATATGCATGGGCTGACAGCGTATTCACATTGAGTACAATCCACTCGCACGTCTTCCCGGCCGCTAATGGTTGTGACAGTGTGGTGACGATGATCCTGGTAATCAATGAGCCGGTATATACTGATCTGTATGATACCGTAAGTGATTGCAGTGATCCGTTATATGCATACACCTTGCCGTGGGGCGAGAATGTACAGCATACGGGAATCTACAACGATACGTTGCAGTCCGCTTTGACGCAGTGCGATAGCATCGTTCGCTTCCACTTGCAGTGGTGCGCCGAGCCGTTGTGCATTGATACCGTTACGTTCAGTGTAAGCGATTGTGAGTCGTATGTATGGGAAGGCCAGACATACAACACTACTGGTACTTATTATCGTCACTATCGTTTGGATAATGGCTGTGACAGCGTATCGCAGTTGCGTCTGACTATCAAACCGAAGGCACAGTATGTGATAGATATGGCGGTTTGTGATAGTCTGTACTGGTCGAATACCGATACATGGTATTACGAGTCAGGCTTCTACTATGACACTGTGCCGGCATCGAACGGTTGTGACAGTGTGGTTGTCCTGCATGCAGTAATCGGCAAAGCAGCCGAGCAGACGATTGACCGCGAGAGTTGCGATGCACTGACGATTAATGGCGAGACCTTCAGTGAGTCTGGTACATACGTTCAGCATCTGACCACCGTCACCGGTTGTGATTCAACGCTGACAATCAACTTGACTATCAAGCAGTCGGTTGATACAGTTGTAGCTGATACGGCTTGCGACAATTACCTGTGGCACGGCCAGACATTGACCGCTACTGGCTATTATCCGCAAGTACTCAGCTCGGCTGTATCGAACTGCGATAGTGTAGTTAACCTCCACCTGATTGTATATGGCAGCAAGTTGGTAGATATTGTAGATTCGCTCCACTGCGATTCCATCGTTTGGGGTGATGAGGTATCTGGCATTGATACTATATACGACGATGGTATCTACACCAAGACCTTCCAGTCCGCTGTAGGTTGCGATTCAACGGTAACGATGGATTTGCGCCTGTTACGTCACGATATAATCACGGCTAACGATACAGCGGCCTGCGACTCACTCGTTTGGAATGGTGATTTCTTCATCTACGAGTCTGGAACGTACACGGATACCCTGATATCTGCGGTCACCGGTTGTGACAGTATCATCACGATGAACGTGACTATCAATCCGACACTACATGTGGAGATTGAAGATTCTGTACCGCCTCCATTCTACTTGTGGCCGAGTGAACTGGATACCATCTGGAGCAGTGGCGTATATGTCGATACCACAACATCGCTTGTGACTGGTTGTGACAGTATTACAACTTTGACCCTTGTGATGACCGACAGTATCATCCTTGACCCGGTAGAGCCTGTACGTATTGATACCTTTGGCTACTGCCCGGGTGATACGATGAACTTTGTATATAACCTGATAAAGGGACATCCCACCAAGTATCGTCTGGTATTTGATACTGTAGCAGTAGCAATTCCGGATTATACGCGTCAGTTCCAGTCTGTACTTGATACGACTGAACTGCCGAACCATGGTTTGGACAGCCTGTTCACGATCGTCATACCTGAGTACTGCCCGGCTGGTGTATATTGCGCCGAGTTGCAACTCTTCGATGATTTCTCGAGCAGTGAGATCTATCAGTTCTGTATCAGAGTTAATCTAAAGGGCTATCTCGTTTCGATGTGGACGGACGTGGTGGCTATCAATAACTTCGAAGAGAAGTATATCGGCTACCAGTGGTATAAGGATGATGTAGAGATTCCTGGAGCAGACAAGCAGTATTACTCTGACGGTGAAGACTTGAATGCTTGCTATCGTGCCAAGGTTCAGTTGGCTGCTGATAGTTCTTGGGTATTCACTTGTGAAGAGTGCTTCGATCTGCGTACAGACTCGCTTGAACTCATTGCTTATCCGACGCCTGCACCTGTTGGCCAACCTGTTACCATCAAGGCTATGGGTATACTGCTTGAGAAACTGATTGGTTCGCGTCTCACGATTACGAATGTTCAGGGCTTGCCTGTTCATACTGTTGAAAGCATGACGCGTCGCGAGGAGGAGGTCAGCTTGCCTGCAGGATTGTACATCGCTACGATTGTTACGGGTGAGAATGACGACAGAGTTCGTACGGCCAGTGTCAAATTCACGGTATTCTAACCCAATAGAGGCAGAATATAGGCAGTGTAGCCGACTGCAAACCCGAGATTACACTATCGGGTACGATTTTTAAGGTCAATCTTAAAAATTGAATATCAAGGGACACCGAAATAGCACATTTCGGTGTCCCTGTCTTAAAATCCGTGCTACTTTTCACAATGAATGCTATTGTATATATGAAATAATTGTTGTACCTTTGCATCGTAATTTGGAGTAGAGTGGCAGTGTGCCAGATTCTACGCTGAAAAACAGGGCTGTTTTAGCCCTTTATGATGTAAAAATATATAACAACAATACAGATGAAACAATTTTACGCTAAGATTATGATGGCAGTAGTACTCGTGATGAGTACGCTGTCAGTGTATGCACAACAATTACCCGACCCGGGTTTTGAAGATTGGTCCGGTGCGCAGTTCGACGACAATATCCAGCCTAAGTACTGGCACGGATCGAATGTAGAGCAAGTCGGCTTTAAATTTAATTTCACTACCCGCGAGACCGGACGAAGCGGATACGCTATCAGGGTGGCGAATACCTATTGTGGCGCATTCGGTATAGGACAGGTTTCCCCCGGATACTTTAGTTTGGGTAACCCGTGGCAATATATCAAAGGTACGGATAAGGCCAATGCTACAGGTGGTACGGACGGAGGTATAAGTTTTGCTCACCGTCCCGACTCGATATATGTCTGGATTAAACGTACAGGAGGCCAGACATCGTCAGAGAACTATAGCATTTTGTTTTATTCTTGGAAAGGAAATTCAACAGGTACGAGTTACAAAGCTAATGAAAATGATAATTGTACCAACACCGGAAGTACCCATACTAACGAAGAATCCGATATCCGTCAGACAATGGATAAAAACAAGTGCGGCACAACAACATTGGCTACACAGATAGCGGAAGGTTTCTTCTTCGAGAAGAAGGCCTATTCCAATTGGACGCAGATTAAGGTCCCTATTTACTATTTCAGCGACGAGATACCGGAAAAGTGCAACGTTATCATCTCATCATCGGGGTATCCTAATTTCCGTGCAAGCGCCGGTATTAATGAGGGCAGTGCCATTATAGCCGATGATGTTGAACTGATTTATTCCTCAACGATACAAAAGTTGTATATCGGCAACAAGGAGTGGAAAGGTTTCAAGCCTAATAGCACAGAGGTGCAGACGTACTCATTGGGCGAAGGAGCAACCGTTATCCCCGATATTTTTGCTGTGCGTGGTGCGGGTACGTTGTCCAATATGCAGGGTTCCACATACAAGACTCCCGGTCGCCGATTGAATGAAACGGAATGTGTTATTAAGAAAGGCACTGTTGACGGCGAACTAACGACCATCACTGTTAAGTCCGGTGACGGCAAGTCAACTACTACATACAAGATAAAGTTCGTATCGTCCGTCAGCAACAATGCTCGTCTGGCAGATATCCGTGTCAATGGTCAGACAATCAACGGATTCAATACCTATCTGCAGACCTACAACATAGCACTGCCTTACGGCACGACTGCAACACCGGTAGTTGAGGCTACACCGCAGGATGCTACCGCTACCGTGGAGATCACGCAGCCGACATCGGTGAATGGCAAAGCGAAGATCGAGGTTACAGCGCAGGACGGTACGACCCAACTGACGTATGAGTTGTCGTTCTCAGTGGCCGCTTTGTCCGATGCTACGCTCAAGAACATCTTCATCAATGGTAATCCTCTCCCTGGCTTCCAGCCTTCCAAAGGCACATACAACGTTTCGCTGCCTCTTGGTACAACGTCTGCGCCCAAGGTTACATGGGAGTCAGCATATCCTGCCGGAGCACAGATTATCACGCTGCTGTCGAACACGCTTGATGGTGGCGCACAGATCAAGGTGACGCTCCCGAACAGTGCGGTAACCAAGACGTACAAGTTGACGTACAAGATCGAAGCTTCGTCATACTCGTATTTAAGCGCAATTATGCTTGATGGCGTGCTACTTGACGGTTTTGAGCCGGAGAAGACAGCATATACCATTACTTTGCCGCTTGGCACAACCAAGCTGCCGGAAATCACTTGGACAAAGGGTGACTCCTATCAGACCGTTCAAAAGATTGAAGGAGGTGTGGATGGTGTGACGCGCATTGAGGTAACGGCTGCCAGCGGAGCAACCACCACGTATCGTCTTACGTTCCAAACGGAAAAATCCACCAACAACGCTTTGGCCGGTATTGCCATTGACGGTGCACCGCTTGATACGTTCCATCCCGATACGTTGGTATACACGGTAGCACTACCTGCCGGCACAACAACACTACCGACGATTACTTATACTACGGGTGATGCCTATCAGACAGTGGCTCAATCTGTAAATCCGTCGCTAATGACTGTCCGCCTGACAGTTACGGCTGGTGACGGCTCGACGCGTGTCTATACTGTTGCATTTGAGATTCAGAAATCTGCCAATGCCTTGTTGCAGATGATTTACCTGAACGGTGAACCGTTGGATAATTTCGAGTCGGAAACGCTTGATTACTCTTTGGTGTGGACCGAAGTCACGATGCCTAAAGTAACTGTTTTGGCTAACCCCGGTCAGTCGATAACCATCGCTTCGCCTGCATCGTACGGCACAATACGTATCGTCGTTACACCGGAGGAAGGTGCGGCCAATAAGTATACCGTTCAACTCAATTCACCGGACGCAGCAGTCCTGCCTGCATTCCCGACGGATTCGTTCCCCGATTCGAAGAATGCACAACTAGCTGAATTGTATATTGGTGGCGTGCAATATGCAGACTTTGTGCCGACGACTTATGCCTACACATATAATCTGCCTTGGCGTACTTATCAAGTGCCGGCAGTCATGGCCGTAGCTGGTGGTATAGGTCAAACTATCACCATTGAGCATGGAGCCGTCAATCGTCCTACACTCATCAAGGTGTTGGCTGCTGATAAAACAACCACACAAACATATACGATTGACTTCCGTGTTCCCAAATCGAACAATACGAAGTTGGAGTCTGTTGAGATTGATGGCGTGGACTTTACGTTCAATCCCGATGTGCTGACATATACAGGTATTGCTTTGCCTTACGGAACAACGCAAACGCCTGCACTGACAGCTGTGCGTGCCGAAGGTGAGCAGTCGCTGAAGATAACGGAAGCACCTATCGGAAAAACATCCACTATCGAGGTAACGGCCGAAGACGGAACGAAGGCAACTTATTCGTTCTCGTATGTAATCACTCCGCCTGATAAGGCCAATGAATTATTGGCTATCGCGTTGGATGGAATAGGTGCTTTGGATATGTCACAAGGCCCTGACTTTGCTGTGAACCTGCCGTTTGGTACCACCGAATTAAAGATCGTTTCTATCACAAAGAACTATCCTGAGCAGGAGGTGAAAATCGTCAACGGTGGAGTTAGCGCTCCGACAACCATTACAGTCAAGTCGCTTAATCCTGCTGAGGCGGATAAAGTATATACGATTACACCTAACCTGTCAACTTGCGATCCTGCTATGCTGACAGATATCAAACTTGACGGTGTTACATTGCCGAACTTCAAACCGGAGGTGTTCAACTATGTTGTATCTGTAGAGGCTACACCTGCAGTAACTTATACCGAGCAGGAGGGCGCTGAGGTGGATATTGATTCGAATAGTAAGTGGGCAAAGATAGATGTTGTATCCGGTACATTCGCGCATACCTATATGGTTACGTTCTACTATCCGGGTGATGTGACCTTCGATCTTGGATTCGAGAATTGGATCAGTCATGAGAATGAAGATGCCGGCAAGAGTGGTTCGTATCCCAAAGGGTGGAATACGCCACTGAATGCAGCCACTACCGGTTCGAAAGGCTCATATAATCCTACCGGAGTAGGAGAAACCAATACAAAAACACAGGGGAGCAAGGGTGTAGACCTCAGCACGGTATATCTGCTTACTTCGGCAGAGTCGATGCCGGGCTTCTTGTCGCTTTCGCCCGCTACAGTTACCGTTGGCGCGTACCTGGTATTTACTCATACTGCATCCACTCTTGCGTATGGTAGTCCTATTATATTCCGCAATACACCTGATCAAGTACAACTAGACTATAATCTAGCGAAATACAATAAGCTAAGCGGTTGGCGCTTTATCTATACCGCTAACGGTGAGAAGAAGATTAACTACTCAAAGACGTTTAGCAGCATAACCAAGAATAAATGGTTTACTCTAACTCAGAATCTTTCGTATGGTGCAGATTATATTCCGGCTACTCTGGATATCCTCATCAGTTCTGCCAATACAGATGATTTGTCGTCATATTATATTGGTGCAGGAGGTATAAGTGACGGAAACAAGTATACCTCTACGATGTATGTCGATAATCTCCGATTGAATTATAGTTCTGTACTGAACGGTTTGACTGTAAACGGTGTTGATGCAACAAAGAGCGACAATGCGTTTACCGCCACTGTGGATGCCGACTTTGTGGGTATACCTGCGCTTTTGTTCAACCATGCAGTAGCTGACCAGATGCCGGTTGTTGAGTGGCAGGACGAAGTAGATGGAGTACGCACGGCTACTATCACGAACTATGCAGAGGACCTATCCTCAACGACATACACGCTGACCGTTACCCGTCCAAAATCCGCGAACACGACTTGCACGTACACGCTTAGCGGTCGAGACCTGACTGTAGTAAAAGGTTCGCCGTATCAGACTGTTGCTGTTTCTGAGAACGATACCGCTTATGTCATCACCGTTACGGCCGAGTCGGGTGCACAACATGTGTATTATGCCTCGTTGATAGCTGGCGGCAGTGAGGCTGCCAATGTAACGAATGTGGCTGCAGAGGAGATGATCACGGGCGTGTCTACAGCTCGTCTGGTTAACCTTGTGGAGCAACCGATAGTGAATTATGATCGTGAGTTTGCATTGGACAGCGTAGTGATGATCACGACAGATACGTGCCACTACATCAATGTCTATGGTATGAATGAGTACATGACACCTGCCCCAATCAGACGAGCCTTCACTGGCACGAGCAAAGACACAACGTATATCATCAATCGCTATGCATCGAAGAATGCTCTGCTTGATTCAATTAAGGTCAACGGCCTAATTGTTCCTGGCTTCTACGAGCAAACTTTCGATTATGTAATATCTATGCCGTCGATTGATGCTATTGATGTATTCATGCAGGATGCCGATGCCGATGCACAATATACCGTTGTGCCGATTGATGCAGAAAATGCTGCAATCTTCGTCCATGTAACCGCTCCTGACGACCAAACGCAAACCACGTACTCTATTCTTGTACATTTGCACCCGCTGGGTACCGATGCCTACCTAACGTCGATTATGGCTGACGGTGTATCGCTGACGGGCTTCCAGACCACGAAGTATGATTATAGCATTGAGTTGCCTGCCGGTTCAGCGGTGCCGCAGATTGCTTCTGTTGCTTGCGAGGGTGCTTATGTTGAGACGAATGCTATGACGGTAGGATCAGTCACAACAATAGTCTTTACCGTTACATCGGAAGACGAGAAGACTCAGAACTCGTACGCCGTTCAGATTACGATTCTTCCATCAGAGGTCTCGACACTCGATAACCTGTTTGTGAACAATGCGGCTGTTGAAGGTTTCAGCTCCGATCAGTTGACGTACAACATCGAGTTGCCGTACGGTACTACTGATATGCCGGCTATCGACTATGTGCTTGCTGACAAGAACAGTACTGCAGCCGTTGCTACAGGCGAATGGACTTCAACAATCACAGTAACGGCCGAGGATGGCGTTCACACAACAACCTATACGCTTGTGTTCACTATTGCCAAATCAACGAATGCCGCTCTGGCAGCTATCTTGTTGGACGGCAATCCGATGGATAATTTTTACGCTGATGAATTCAGTTACACCGTTCAACTGCCGTATGGCGCCGATGTCCCTGTTATTACGGCTCAGGCTGCAGATGCTACTGCAACGGTTGAAGTTAACGGCAATACAATAGTCGTTACGGCAGAAGATGGTGTAACCAAGAATACCTACACGGTCGAGTTTGTACATCTGCCTTCGACGAATGCTGTTCTGCAGTCAATCGAGTTGGATGGTGTGATGCAGCAAGGCTTTGAACCTGAGATATATGCATACGCGGATACCGTATTGTACGGAGCATCGATGCCTGTCGTTACATGGACAGTGGCCGATGAACAGCAAAAGGTAGATACTACATGGGTAGGTGATACAGAGTTGACTATCGTTGTTACTGCCGGTGACGGAGAGACGACAGCCGAGTATACACTTACGTTTATCCACTTGTTGTCATCTAACTGGTATTTGTCTGACCTGCAAGTACGCGGTATGACGATAGACGGTTTCCGTCGTGATTCGTTGAGTTATACGATCATTTATCCTGTTGGTACGGACTCGGCTTCGCTATGCAAAGAGTCGGATATCGTAGCAGTTCCCGAAGAGTCGGACGCAACTGTATCGGTATCGAAGACGGATGAAGTAATCCAAATCTTTGTAACTGCACCGGATGGTACGATAGGTGTATATACGATTGATCAGACTATTATGCTCTCATCGGAGGCGCGTTTGAGTATGATATGGTTGGATGAAGTCGAACTGGCTGACTTCGACAAAGATGTGCTCGACTATTCCGTCGTTCTCGCCCAAGGAGCAAGTCTTCCGGAAATTACTGCCTCGCCGGTTGATGCAACTGCAACATGGGAAGTAGGTATGGAGGCTGATATTGAGAATGGTAAGTCCGTTGAAATCTATACTACAGCACAAGATGGAACGGCGCTTACATACACCATTCAGTTCCTATATGCCAACTGGGCAGCAACCAGTGATGTCGATAGCGACGATTATCTGTTCTTCCCGATTGGGAACGGACAGTTCAAGGCAGTGACGATCAGCATAGGTGTCAAACTCGGTATATATGACATGAACGGGCATCTCGTACAGTTGTCAGAAGTGCCTGTGGCTGACCCTGCAGATGTTGAGGTGGATGTAGATGCTTCCGGTAACCAGAAACTACTTAAGGCATACTCGAATGCTGCGGGAGTAGTCTTTGAGGCGACCACTGTCCAACCGTTCATCTATGTGTTCTACAATTCGCAGACGAAGCGCGTGGGGCGCGGAGGCAAGTTCGAATTGTAGGCAACCGCAATAGCGAAAAAGAGATGGCGTACCTAACGGTGCGCCATCTCTTTCTATGCCTGTTAATAAATAGTCTATGCCGGTAAGCTATCAGCTTGTTAATCGAAGTAATCAATGCGCATCGCTTTGCGAACTTGCTGCATCGTTTGTTCTCCAACTTCGCGAGCCTGCAGCGTGCCACGTTCCAATATAGCGCGTACTTTCGGAAGCCGCTGCTCCCATTCAGCGCGACGTTGACGAATAGGCTCAAGCATCTCCTGCATTATCTTAAGTAGAAACATCTTGCACTTCATATCACCCAGACCTCCGCGGGTGTAATGATCCTTCAACTCTTGCAAGTTCTTGTATTCTGGCAGGTACTTGGCAAAATGCTCGTCACGACAGAACGCATCCAGATAGGTAAATACGGCATTACCCTCTAAATGCCCGGGATCGCTTACCTTTAGGTGGGTGGGATCAGTGTACATGCTCTTAATCTTGCGCTCAACCTCTTCGGCTGAATCGCTAAGATAGATACAGTTGCCGAGACTCTTGCTCATTTTTGCCTTGCCGTCCGTGCCGGGCAGACGCATACATACGGCATTGTCGGGTAATAGGATTTGTGCCTCGTCGAACACCTCACCATATACTGAGTTGAATCGGCGCACCAGTTCGTTTGTCAGTTCGATCATCGGTTTCTGATCTTCGCCAACCGGCACAACCGTTCCATGGAACAGCGTGATGTCCGCGGCTTGCGATACAGGGTAGCAGAAGAAGCCAAGAGGAATGTTTGCCTCAAAGTTTCGCATCTTGATTTCTGTTTTTACGGTTGGATTACGTTGAACGCGGCTGACTGATACGAGATTCATGTAGTAGAAAGCCAACTCTGCCAGTTGCGGCACACCGCTTTGGATGAAGATTGTCACTTTCTCTGGATCTAATCCCGCTGCTAAATAATCCAGTGCCACGTTCATGATGTTTTCGCGGATTTTCTCAGGATTGTCGGCATTATCAGTTAGCGCCTGTGCATCGGCAATCATGATGTAAATCTTGTCGAACTCTCCTGTGTCCTGTAGCTCAACTCGTCTGCGCAAAGAACCTACATAGTGTCCTATATGCAACTTGCCCGTAGGGCGGTCGCCTGTAAGTATGATCTTTTTCATTAGTATCTGAATAATTAAATGTCCAAATAAATACTAAATGCTGTAAATTACTCGGTTGCGCGAATCACATCCATCACGGGGGATTTGGCAAGACTTATCATTTCGCAGTCCAATGATGCGAGGTGTTGTTTAAGAGTATGCAGAGCATCCAACATATTGTCTGCTTGCACAAGAATACTCACTGCTCTGCGCGTCTCCTTGTCGTTCTCTACGGTGATAAGTTCAACGCGTGCCTTGTACCAATATTCACCGTTGGCTGTGGGGATAAGGTCATAGTATTGCACCTTCTTGCAACTTTGTACCTCGCAGTCGCCTTGGAATATAAAGGGCTTGATTACTTCCATCACGCGTTCCTCGACATCTGCACACGTGAATCCTTCCACCAGATAAGTCTCTTTGACCTTGCCGGGATTATCTTCGCCGGTCTGGCGGCTGTAATTAACTTTGATTTCGTAGAATAACATAGGTATATTTGCTTATTTAGTCATTTACATTTTATTTTGTTGCCGATAATTGCCGGTTATAATGAAGTGCTAGGCTATCGTAAGCAGGATGCAGGTCATTAGGCAGTGGCTCGGCTGATGGCGATTCTAGTGTCAGCGGATTGACGGGCGTACCGTTCTTCCATACCCGGAAATCCAAATGCGGACCAGTACTTGCACCCGATGAACCTACATAACCAATTACATCGCCCTGCTTGACATATTGTCCGACTTGTAATCCTTTGGCATATTTTTGCAGATGCAAGTAGGCTGTCTCATAGGTACTGTTATGACGAATCTTGATAGTATTGCCTCCTCCGCCTTTGTATGCGCGGAAAGATACCACGCCGTCACCCAATGCCACCACCGGTGTGCCGGCAGGTGCGGCGTAATCTACACCTGTGTGCGGACGTACAGTATGGTATATCGGGTGTTTGCGTGCATAGGAAAAATGCGATGATATACGTTTGTAGTTCAGTGGCGCTTTTAGAAAGGTTTTACGCAGGCTATTTCCTTGTTCATCGTAATAACCTGCTATTGATTTTCGGGTTTGCAGAGCAGCCGTTTGAATACTGTCAGTCATGTATTGGCTGAGTGTCTGTTCATCGGCAAAGTATGCCGGAAGCCAACGTTTGCCGTGGTAGAAATGCGCGGCGTAGATGCGTCCGATACCTGTGCGCGTGCCGTCAATAAATAACTCGTCATAAAGGACGCGTACGCTATCCCCCGGTTGCAAAGCAAAGAAGTTGATAGTCCAAGCGTAAATTTCTGACAGTTCGAGTGCCAGCTCGACGGGTAGGTTCTGACTGTGTATAGCCTGCCATAGTGATGATGTGATAGTAAATTCTGCTTTACACCGTTGGGTGTGTTGCGGCAAAGTATCCCGCCAAATATACAAACTGTCGAGTAATGATGCGATAATTGTCTCGCGGCGATTTAGCCGATAGGCATAGTAGCATAGCGCTGTATCATTGCGAAAGGTGTAGTATTGTCCGCCTTCACGGATGGCAGCCAGTTCTTGATTCTGCTTCAGTAACGGTTGCATAGCACGCCATTGTACAGAACTAAGCCCATGACGATTCAATATGCCAGACAGAGTCTCTCCGGCGTGCACACGACAGGTGTCAATCTGGTAGTCATCGGCTGCAATGCCAAAAATGTACCGTGGCTCACAGGTCGTAGCCTGCTGAGTGCAATCTGCCGATTCCTGCTCGCTACTTACCGGTTTGCCGCCACAAGATGATAGACACAAAAGCAACACGCCTGTACCAATCCAGGATACGAGCGTGCGTGCATAAATATATAGATTCTCAACTCTCAATTTTCGTAGAACTCAAATCTATGCTTTCTTCGGGTATTTTCTGAACCACGATGATATCTTAAGCCGAATAACGCCCAATAATGCTTCGGAGAATATGCCTCCGGACATCTTGCTTGTCCCCAATACACGGTTGACGAAGATAATCGGCACTTCTTTAACAGTAAAGCCGCACTGGATTGCGGTAAACTTCATCTCAATTTGGAAAGCGTAGCCCTTGAAGCGTATCTTATCAAGCTCGATTGTTTCAAGAACTTCGCGTTTGTAGCCTACAAATCCAGCAGTGGTGTCATGTACGCCTATGCCGAGTACTGTGCGTACGTATTTAGAGGCAAAATAAGACATTAGCACGCGTCCCATTGGCCAGTTTACTACATTCACGCCGGTCACATACCGACTGCCAATAGCTACATCTGCACCGCCTTCAGACAACGCTTCGTAAAGCTTGACCAAGTCGTTCGGATTATGCGAGAAATCCGCATCCATCTCGAATATGTAGTCATACTGATGCTCAATAGCCCATTTGAAGCCTGCTATATATGCTGTACCGAGACCTAACTTGCCTTGTCGTTCTACAATGAACAAACGTTCTTGTTTCTGTTCGCTTATCATCCGCTTTACGATAGTTGCGGTGCCATCGGGAGAACCGTCGTCAATAACCAATACATGGAATTCAACCGGCAAGGCGAACACCGCTTTGATTATGGCTTCGATGTTCTCTTTTTCGTTGTAAGTAGGAATGATTACTAATCTTTTCATGCAGTTTTATCTATATTTTTAGTTCAAATATAGCGCTTGGTGATGTGCGCTCAAGTACGCATAGATTGACATCACGTCCCGGCACTACATCTATCTCCATCAGATGTTCGCTCACGGTGTCGTACGCCACTTTCGGGTCGTTGTTCTCTTGACTGAGGTGACACAGGAATATGTTCCGCATGCCATAGTGATAGTTGCGCTCCAGCAGTTCTCCGCAAGTGTCGTTCGACTGGTGTCCGCGTGGCGATAGGATGCGTTGCTTCAGATAGGTGGGATATGGGCCGTTGAGTAGCATGTCCTCATCATGGTTCGCCTCGATGATAATATGGTTCGCCGTATGCAGATACTCTTCAAGTTTGGCGTTTGGCTCTCCGCAATCCGTAGCAATCATAAAGCGTTGCCCCATGAAGTCTATCACGTAACCGACGCATTCTGTCGAGTCGTGTGAGATATTGAATGTGTTGATCGTCATTCCTCCCAACTCCCACGGTTCACCGGTCTTGAAGTACCGTCGTCCGGATCGAAGCTTCTGAGTTACGCCGTAGTTGCGGTCAATGCCTTCGTGTATGAGTGGAGTGGCGTATATAGGCAGATGCACGCGTTCTCCCAAAGTACCTACGGCACGTATATGGTCGGCGTGGTCATGGGTAATCAGTACACCCATGATATTCTTGAAGTCCAGCCCCATATCTTTGAGATGCTTGTGGATCGTACGCGCAGAGATGCCGGCATCTATCAGAATGCCGCGTTCCATCGTGCCGAAATAGTAGCAGTTGCCGCTACTTCCGCTACCGAATGACCTCAATATGAGCTTCTCGTCTGCCATCTAAATCCGTAAATTATCTTCGTTTTGCTTGTGCCTTGGCGTTCTCACGTGCTTGACGGAGTTGCTCTTGATGCATTTTTTGCAGGCGTGCTGCGAGTCCTGACGTTGGCTTAGCGTTAGCTTTTTTCTTTGCGTTGGCTTCCATTTGGGCAAGGATCTTCTTGTCGTCCGTTGTCCAACGGAAGATCATCGTCTGCAGGATGGAGAAGAATAATGCCAACAGATAGTAATAACTCAATCCGGCTGCGTAGTCGTTGAAGATGAAGAAGAACATAACGGGCATTAGATACATCATCCACTTCATCATCTTCTGCGAAGGATCGTTGCCTGCAGCCTGAGTCTGCATCGTGATATATGTATAGACTACGTTCACTACAGTAAACAGAATACAGAATAGTGACAGGTGGTCGCCGATGCCCCATATAGGTGTACTCCATGAGATGATTGAGTCATAGGTTGACAAGTCATCTGCCCACAGGAACGACTTGCCGCGTAGTTCGATAGCAGTGGGGAAGAACCAGAACATAGCCATCACTACCGGCATTTGCAGAAGCATTGGCAGGCAGCCTGACATCGGACTTACTCCGGCTTTCTGGTACAGAGCCATCGTAGCTTGCTGACGTTCTTGCATCTTCTCCGGCGGGAACTTCTCGTTAATCTCGTCAATCTGTGGCTTAAGAACGCGCATCTTTGCCGTGGATTGGTAACTCTTGAATACGAATGGAAGGATGATCAGTTTGATTACAATCGTCATCAGCAGGATAATCAACCCGATATGCAGTCCCCATGAGGTAAACAGATCAAACATCGGGATTACGAGAATCACGTTCACCCATGCTACGATTTTCCACCCCAGCGGTACGAGCGATTTTAACTTTAGCCGATCGCTTTTTTCCACTCCTTCGTCGTACGCCTTGAGTGTGTTGTAGTGATTAGGACCGGTATAATAACGCAAGTGAATCGGTTCACTCAGACTGAAATCCAGCGCAGTAGTCGTGTTATATGCTTTGATGTAACCTGTGCCGTTCTTCTGCGGTTCAGATTCAAGTTCGGATGACGTAAAGCCGTCATCGCTAATTAACACGGTTGAAAAGAACTGATCTTTGTATGCAATCCAGCGCAGACGCCCGGCCTCTTTCTTGCGTGAGGACTTTTGCTCCGATAAGTTATCCACATCACCGCTCATGTCCATGTATTGCAACTGAGCATAGCGCTCTTCGAACTTGCGGCCTTTCTCCTGTTGGGGTACGAGCTGCGACCATTGCATCTCTATTGTGCTTACGTTCTGTGCCAGCACTTGATCCATCTGATGGGGAACAATGTCGAAACTGAACATGTATTCATTAGCGGGCAGAGTGTACACAAAGTCCATGTATGCCCCGTCAACGGCAGTCAGCAGACGCATGGTCAGTACAGAGTCGTTCTTCTGTGGAACGAAGTACAAGTTCTGAGTCGAGATAATTCGGTTGTTGGCTGTGATGAGCGTGAATGCCAGATTTGATTCGTCGCCCGAGAATAGGCGCAAGTCGTTCACCGAGTCGCCATACGCTTTGTACTCCTTTAGCTCTGCTCGATACAACCGTCCGCCACGCGTGGTAAATGTCAACCGCACGCGCTCGTTCTCAAGTGTTACAAAATCCTCATTCCCCTTGGCTGATACCGCCAAGTCGCCATATGTTGCTTGCAACCGTTCTGCAAGCGCTTCCGGGCTATTCTCCTCGCTTGAAGCTGAGGCTTGTGTAGAGTCTGCCGCGCTGATTTGCGCAGACAATTGGGATGCTTCCCATTCCATCTGGCGAGCAAGTGCTATACTGTCATTCAAACGCTGACGCTCGGCCATTTGCTCCTTTGTCGGACGATTCAACATCGAGAAACCTACGATGATGCCGGCAATCAATAAAAATCCAATCCAAGTATTCTTATCCATAAGTTGTATATATTCATTTTATAAGGTGTGCGTTTCTGCCACAGGATGCGAGTCGGCTATTGGTTGACAATTCAGCCTCTTTGCCGCTACCAACACCATTGTCGCGTTCATAATGCCGCAAAAACATACAAAGTTACAAAAAAAAAATCACTTTTCCAAATTTTAATGCAAAATCCTTTGTTTTGCTATTTGCAACTGATAGGCTATTTCAGATTTTGTCCGGTTTATGTTGCATTTATGGGGATTTTTGGAAAAAGTTAGAGAAATATTTGCAATTGCAAGTTTTTTTTTGTACCTTTGTGCGATTTTTCGCGTATAGTGCCATGAAGTGTTGATTAATGGGCTGTTTGTGAGCTGACAATTGGGTAAAATACCGCGAAAATGCGGCTAAATGCTGCGGGGTGAGTCTCAATGGAGACTAACCTATTATTCTGCGCATATTGCGCAATAAACTTGGAAAAAAATAAAATATATACTACAATGTCAAAGATTTGTCAAATTACAGGCAAGAAAGCCATGGGTGGATGCAATGTGTCTCACTCGAAGCGCCACACAAAGCGCACTTTCGATGTGAACCTCTTCCACAGAAAGTTCTACTGGGTAGAACAGGATTGCTGGATTCAGCTGAACGTGAGTGCGGCTGGTCTGCGTACTATTAACAAAATCGGTTTGGATGCTGCACTTAAGCAAGCAGCCGAAAAGGGGTACCTTTACGAGTAAATTAGGAGGATTACAGTTATGGCAAAGAAAAACAAAGAAGCCCGCGTGCAAGTTATTCTTGAGTGCACAGAGCAGAAAAACAGCGGTGTTCCTGGCATGAGCCGTTACATCACAACCAAGAACCGTAAGAATACTCCTGACCGCCTCGAGCTGAAGAAGTATAACCCGTATCTGAAACGTTACACCATCCACAAGGAGATTAAGTAATCCGTGTTGATGCTAAATTAGAGGAGATTAAACAATGGCAAAGAAAGCGGTTGCAACACTTCACACCGGCAACGCCGGACGTAACCACACGAAGTGCATCAAGATGGTTAAAAGCCCCAAAACAGGTGCTTACATCTTCCAGGAGGAAATCGTAGAGAACGAGAAAGTACAAGAGTTCTTCAAGTAATTCTGTTCATCTATAACGTGATGTTCGCACATGCGTACATGACAAATCAACCCCGCTCATCAGAGTGGGGTTGATTTGTTTTTTGTCAGATTGAGTCGAGGTTTTACCGAGAGAATGTCGAACCATTACCGAGAGTAATCTGAGTTTTACCATCATTATGTCAACCTTTCGTAGAGGCTAACTCAACAGGCAATGTATCTCTTAATACCATTAGTTTCGGAACTTTAGTTCGCCTTCGCGAAGTTCGACAATCACAGGACGTGAGCGATCCACTCGACCGGAGATGATAGACTTGCTCAATTCGTTAAGCACAAGGCGTTGCAAAGCACGTTTGACCGGACGTGCGCCGAACTGCGGATCAAAACCTTCCTTTGCAATAAAATCTATTGCATCATCGGTTACGCGCAAATCGATGCCGTTTTCCATCAACATCTTGTGCACACTGCCAATCTGCAGTCTGACTATACTGCGAATCTGTTGTTCGTCAAGCGGACTGAACATGATAGTCTCGTCAATTCGGTTGAGGAACTCAGGCCGGATAGTCTGTCGCAGCAACTCCATCACTTCGCGACGGGTTGTCTCCTGATCGATACCTTTCTCGGCATTCTCACGTATGAGTTGCGAGCCGAGGTTAGATGTGAGAATAATCAACGTGTTCTTGAAGTTAACCACGCGACCTTTGTTGTCTGTCAAACGTCCGTCATCCAAAACTTGCAGAAGGACATTGAACACATCCGGATGAGCTTTTTCTATTTCGTCGAACAGTACTACGCTATATGGCTTGCGACGAATTGCTTCTGTCAACTGACCGCCTTCGTCATAACCTACATATCCCGGAGGTGCACCAATCAGTCGGGTTGCTGAGAACTTCTCCTGATATTCGGACATATCGATACGTGTCATCATATTCTCGTCGTCAAACAGATAGTCTGCCAATGCTTTGGCCAATTCGGTCTTTCCTACACCTGTTGTGCCGAGAAATATAAAACTGCCGATAGGCCTCTTCGGATCTTGCAAACCGGCGCGACTACGACGGATAGCATCACTCACGGCTTCAATAGCTTCATCCTGACCGATTACGCGTTTGTGTAATTCTTCCTCCAGATGCAGCAACTTGTCCCGTTCGCTCTGCATCATCTTCGTTACAGGGATACCTGTCCAGCGGGCTACAACCTCGGCTATATCATCTTCGTCAACTTCTTCTTTGATTAGTGCGTCGCCTTTATCCATTGTGTGTAGAGCATCTTGTGCGGCACGGATATTGGCTTCGGCTTGCTTGATCTTGCCGTAACGTATCTCTGCCACTTTGCCGTAGTTGCCTTCGCGTTCGGCTACTTCAGCTTCGTGCTTCATCTGTTCGATAGATGCTTTCTCGTTCTGGATAGTGGCGATATAGCCTTTCTCTTTGTTCCAACGGGCATTGAGTTCGTCGGATTTCTTTTTGAGTTCTGCCAGTTGTGCTTTGATCTCGCCAAGTTTAGTTTCGTCATTCTCACGCTTGATAGCTTCGCGTTCTATCTCCAATTGTTTGATCTGTCGGTCAATAGCATCAAGTTCTTCGGGCTTGCTGTCAACTTCCAGACGTAACTTGGCTGCTGCTTCATCCACCAGGTCGATGGCTTTGTCTGGCAGAAAACGATCGGTTATATACCGTGCCGAAAGCGTTACTGCTGCTATGAGAGCGTCATCTTTGATTCGCACTTTGTGGTGCGTCTCATAGCGTTCTTTCAGTCCGCGAAGAATTGAGATAGTTGCAGCCTCATCCGGCTCGTCGATCATCACAATTTGGAAACGACGTTCAAGGGCTTTGTCTGTTTCAAAGTATTTCTGGTACTCGCTCAAGGTGGTTGCACCTATCGCGCGCAGATCGCCACGTGCCAATGCGGGTTTCAGAATGTTCGCAGCATCCATCGCGCCCGAAGTTTTACCTGCTCCTACCAGAGTATGAATCTCATCGATGAATAGAATAATTTCGCCGGCTGCGGCTGTTACTTCGCTTATCACGCCTTTCAGTCTTTCCTCAAATTCACCTTGGTACTTTGCACCTGCAATTAGTGCGCCCATATCCAGGGAGTAGATTTTCTTGCGCTTAAGGTTCTCGGGCACATCGCCACGTATTATTCGATGTGCCAGTCCTTCGGCGATGGCTGTCTTACCAACGCCTGGCTCGCCTATTAGAATAGGGTTGTTCTTCGTCCGGCGACTGAGAATCTGCAGAACACGCCGAATCTCGTCGTCTCGGCCGATAACTGGGTCGAGTTTGCCTTGTGAAGCACGTTCGCATAAATCGATGGCGTACTTTTTCAAGTTCTCGTTGGATGATTGATTGTTTTGATAATTGTTCATAGTATAGTTGTGTTAAATGTTATTCGATGTTTCACTATTAACTCTCCAAAGAACGTACCAAACCGCCCCGAACTGACAAAATGGCAGTCCGGGGCGGTAGGTTGTGCAGGTAGGCTTGTGCTTATTCCTGATAGAGCAAATATGGCTTGCGCTGTTCGCAGAAGGCTTTGACATCGTCTTGCCAGCGAGCGCGAATGGCATCATTGTCATATCCGTTTTCAATCATCTCGCGGACATAACTTTGCCCCATCAGTTTGTCGAAGAAGGCTGTAAAGAATTTGTCAGGAATGCTATCGCCGCTCATCACGCAACGGTAAGCGTCTATTACATAAGACAGATTAATCTGCTCTTCCCAAATCTGCTTGTGCGGCAGTTGACTGAGATCTACCCCATAGCATACTTCGCCTTCGCGAGGAGGATGCTTGGCGCCTGACATAGATACAGGCGTGAAATGGTAGGTGTACTTGCTTGCCATGCGGGGATGACCGTATTGCTGAAAAGGTTTGTCGGTACCACGTCCGAGACTGACAATGGTTCCCTCGAACGGACAAAGTGATGGATATAGATATACTGCCTGCATATTTGGCAGATTAGGACTCGGTGCAACGGGTAGAGAATAGTGGGTATGATGGGTGTAACCAAGACAGGGAATAACATGTACGGTACAATTGTTGCCGGCACTATCCAGCCATTGCTCGCCTTGTGCCATACGTGCAAGTTCGCCTAATGTCAAGCCGTGAACCACCGGAATAGGTAGTAGGCCCACACCGCTCTTGAGTGACATGTCAAGTATCGGACCATCAACGTAATGACCGTTCGGATTGGGGCGGTCAAGTACTACAACCTGTTTGCCGTATGCACCGCATGCCTCGATAAGTCTGCACATGGTAATGTAATAGGTATAGTATCTTAATCCTACATCCTGAATATCTACAACCAGAATGTCGAATTGTTGCATCGATTCCTCTGATGGACGGTTAGCGCCATGCGAACTGTACAATGACAGGATAGGTACGCCTGTTTGCACATCTACATCGTTACGCACAAGTTCTCCTGCATCGGCCGTACCGCGAAAACCGTGCTCTGGTGAGAATATTGCCGTTACATTCACATTTTGCTCCAGCAATCTGTCAAGTATATGTTTTCTGCTACCATCTGCTTGAATGATAACGCCGGTCTGATTGCTGAGTAGTGCTACACGTTTCCCTTTCAGTAGAGGAAGGTACAGTTCGGGACGTTCATCTCCTAATACCGGCCTGCTGCATCGTGCGTGCACGTACCCGAGCGCGCATGCACACGCGCTCAAAACAAATATTATGCAGAAATGTTTTCTCATGGCAAATGTTGTTTAGTAATCCTGGCTCATATATTATCTGCAGCCTTTGAAAGCATTCTTGCCCACTATGCAATCATCAGGCAAGGCGAGTTGCAACGACGGCAGCATCTCGCAATCGCGGAACGCTTCTTCGCCAACTTCTTTCAGCTTTGTTGGGAGTTCTACTTTGCGCAATTGTTTACATGATGCAAACGCTCTGGCGCCGATTCGTTCCAAGCCTTTTGGCAGAGTTATCTCTCGTATAGCACGGCATTCCTGAAATGCTTCGCGGTCAATGAATCGCAGCTTCTTCGGCAGTTCAATCTTTCTCAGACCATAGCAACCTGCGAATGCGCCGGCACCGATACTTGTTACATCTGTAGGGATAACAAGTTTCTCGATATGCGGGCAATTGGCAAAGGCTCCGTCGTTAATCGTGTGAAGATCTTCGCCGAACGATACATCCTCCAAAGTAGAGCAACCGCTGAATGCTTCTTTGCCGATGGAGAACGTGCGGTCGGGAATGAGTATTCGTTCCAGTCGGGCGCAGCCCTTGAACGCGCCGTTATGGATAGCATACAAGTTCTCGGGTAATGTAACTTTGTAGATATGGTTGCAACCGATAAAACTCTCTTCTGCAACAGCTGTTACTTTCTCGGGAATTGCCACTTGTTGTAATGCTACGCATCCGGCGAAACATTGTTTGCCTATCTCTTCCAGTCCAGCCGGAAGATTTATCGCTTCAAGACGGATGCATCCGGCAAAGGCTCCTTCACCTATGCGCTTAAGTGCCTTTGGGAATGGAAATGCAGTAATCATCTTGCACCCGAAAAAGCAGGCTTTGCCTATTTCTGTTACTCCTTCCGGCAGGGTGAGCGATGGGATTGCGCCACACTCGTAGAATGCTCCTGCACCGATGCTGGTCACGCCTGAGGGTATGTTTACATCTTTCAGCAGAGGACAGCGATAGAAAGCAAAAGGCTCTATTTGTCGGAGAGAGGTTGGCATCTTGACGGAAACCAGGTTGCTGCACTCATAGAAGCATGCGGCTGGCAAAACTTCTACCAGTGGAGAGAGATCTACGGATTTT
The DNA here is from genome assembly GCA_017525455.1 of Paludibacteraceae bacterium. GTDB lineage: Bacteria > Bacteroidota > Bacteroidia > Bacteroidales > Paludibacteraceae > Colicola. The sequence continues at coordinate 1,186 of JAFXSS010000151.1, read as the reverse complement.
ATAATTTGATTGCCGGCAAATGTGCCTTCGGCTATCAGGCGGTAAGGCGCCTTGTATGTCACTTTGGCAGGAACTTCTTTCGGATTGACGGCAACAAGGCAGGAGTCGATGATAAGCACGCCTTTTTTCCATTTCTTCTCGTTGAGATAGATTCCTGAGCCGGTAAATGCATCGCGGCCAATAGAGGTTATATGTCTGCCGAAGATTACTTTCTGCAGATTCTTGCAATCGCGGAAGGTAAACACATCAATCCTGCTGACGCTCTTTGGCAGGACAACTGATGTGACGGTTTTGTTTCCCTGGAATGCTCCTCCGGCAATCACCCGAGTGCCTTCGGCAACGATAAACTTTGGCTTGCTGACAGTCTTGTCTACTGCTATCAGGCAACTGTCAATATACAAGGCTCCGTCGCGCCAAAGTTCCTTGTTGGCATAAACTCCCGTACCTTCAATCGATGAGCGGTACAATTGTTTGATTGTGGGAGGCAGTACGATGGATGTGAGATTCTTACAGCCCTTAAATGCTTCTGCGCTTAGGGAGGTTACAGTATAGGATTTGCCCTCTCCGTCTTTGATTTGTGCCGGAATGATTACATCGCCGGAGGTCTTGGCGTTCGTGGCTACTTCAGCTGTGCGATGCTCTGTGTCCAAAGTGAAAACAAGATCATTTACAAACGCTGTCGGTTCAGCGGCACAGGCAAGTGACGCAACCATAATACATGTAAGGAGCGTAAATATTTTTTTCATATGCGTAAGATTATACTAATCAAATATAGCCGAACCGATACGTACCATGTTGCTACCTTCGCTAACGGCTATTTGGTAGTCGTCAGACATTCCCATGGATAAGATAGCGGTATGCCGTTGCCCGACCGGTGTCTGTTCTTCAATCCACAATCTCAAGTCGCGGGTTAAGCTTGCAGCCTCTGAAAAACATCGACGAATCTCAACGTTATCGTCGGTGTTGGTGGCCATAGCCATTATGCCGCAGATACGTATGTTGGGATATTGCCGGTTGCTGATTGCGGGTAGCAGGAGATTGAACTCTGCAGGTGTAAGCCCGCTTTTGGTTTCCTCACGCGCTACGTGCAACTCGAGCAATATATCTTGAATGATTCCCTGTTTATCTGCTTCGCTGTTGATGGCGCGCAAGAGATGCTCGGAGTCAACTGACTGAATGAGAAATG
>JAFXSS010000150.1 GCA_017525455.1 Paludibacteraceae bacterium | reverse complement strand
CATATCATCTGTAACAGGCATGGCTATCATAGCCGTGCTGTTGCTGATGCCTAACAAACCCAAGGCTACCTACCATACCAATCAGGGGCAGGTGTTCGGCACGTACTATGCTATTCAGTATGAGAGTGTTAGCGACCTGCATGACTCGATACGTACGCTTTTTGCGGCGTTCGACGGCTCGATGAGTATGTTCAATCCGCAATCCACACTCAGCCGCATCAATCGAGGTGCAGACAGCGTGGCGGATGAATATTTCGTGCAAATGTACCGCACGGCCGAAGATGTGCACCTGTTGTCCGACAGGGCGTTTGACATAACCGTTGCTCCTCTGGTCAACCTCTGGGGCTTCGGGCTGAAGAACCGCACACATGTCGAGCAGGCACAAGTGGACAGCCTGTTGCCGTTTGTAGGGATGGAACATGTCAGTCTCGTGCCGCTTGGCGACGGACAACATTTCGTGTTGCGCAAGTCGGATGCTGCTGTACAGGTTGACGGCGGAGCGATAGCCAAAGGGCAGAGTTGTGATATAATTGCCTCATTACTAAGCCGAAACGGTTCGGAGAACTACCTGGTGGATATAGGCGGCGAGGTTGTGGCTCACGGTTGCAATCCGCAAGGCCAACCCTGGCGCATAGGCATAACACGGCCTATAGACGATGCTTCGGGTAGCGTGAGTGAGGTACAGACGGTACTGCAGACATCGGATATCGCTCTGGCTACATCCGGCAACTATCGCAACTTCTATTACGATGGCGAGCAACGTCGCTCACATACCATCGATCCGCGCACGGGTTATCCTGTGCATCATAGTCTGCTGTCGGCTACAGTCCGCAGCAACAGTTGCATGCGTGCCGACGCGCTGGCTACGGCATGTATGGTGCTGGGGGAAGAAGAGGCATTACGGATGATTGAGGCTGATACGTTGTCGGCATGTTATTTGATTGTGGCCGACGCAACGGCCGATACCGACTCAACGGCTGCCATGCGCGTCGTACAATCAACACGCTGGTAAAGCGAGTAGGGACACGTCACGCATTTACGAAAGACGTGTATATTGTTACGATAATCGGCAATTTGTGCCGGATTATTTGGAAATGTCATATAATTGTAGTACCTTTGTAAACTGCGTTTATGCAAATGTTCAATCGTAAGTTCATATTTTCAGTAGTCTGCCTCGCTATGATGGCAGTAATTACCGGTTGCGGTAATCAGGGCGGCCGAACACTCACGTCGGCTACCGGTTCGATATATGAATGTCTGGTTGTGTCGCCTAACGGCGCTCTGACGGCTGCTCAGTTGGAGCAGGTCAGCCGTGCGCAGTTGCAGCCGAATGACGGCAGCAGTTATATTGAGGAGGTGGCTACTCTGTTTGATGCCGTACGCGTGGTGATGGGTGCCGATATGCCCTGTATGCCGCAGAAGGAGCCGTACTTCAAACTGATGCACGTCACTCCGGCATTGTTCGACAATCTGCTCAAGCCTACGCGTAACATCCTGTGGGTGGATATCGACGATACGCGTTTCACGCAGGTGAAAATCAAACCGCAACGTGAGGTCTGGTCCACGCCGCAGGCTGTGTATCGTATCCAGGCGCCGTCGGTTGATGCGTTTCTGACATACTGGATTGAACATGGCGTGCAGGTGCGCGACTGGTTTGTAGGCCAGGAGATGACCCGCCAGTTGCGGTTCTACCGCGCGTCGACCGAGAAAGATATACGTGCCCGCCTCAATAGCCGTTTTGCCTGTGATATGCTTGTGCCTGACGACTATATGTTGCTCATGGATACGACGCTTCAGGCCACATCCACCTTCGGTCTGACGGCTAACACACAGGTGCTCTGGGCTTGCAATAACAAGGGGCCGCTACGCCGTGACCTGGTGGTGTACAGTTATCCTTACACGGATCAGCAGACCTTCACTCTGCCATATCTCAACGCCAAGCGCGACGAGGTGCTTGCGCCGCTAATCTCGGCAGGAGTAGAAGGCTCGTATATGGGTACGGAGTACAAGGTGTTCCCGCCCCAGATGCGCGTGCTGGATATCGACAGCACCTATACTGCCGAGATCCGTGGCCTGTGGAAGATGAAAGGTGGCGAGGCTATGGGCGGACCGTACGTGAGCCATACCTGGCTCGACCCCGTGAATGCGCGCGTCGTGACAGCCGAAGTATTTGTGTTTGCGCCCGGGCAGAAGAAACGCAATCCGCTACGACAGGCGGAGGCTATATTATACTCACGCGAACAATATTACGACAAGAAATGAAGATACTGATATTATCCGCCAGCACAGGCGAAGGACATAACTCCAGCGGCAGGGCCATTCTGGCTGCTATGCTCCAGCAGGGCATAGATGCCGAGATGAAGGATGTGCTGGAGATTGCCAGTCCGCGTACGTCGAAGAAGGTATCGAAGACTTACGTCAAGAGTACCGAGGGACATAACATGTTCTCGAAGATTTATGCGTTGGCTGTATGGGTGTCCGAACATCTTAACCAGGCTCGCCGTTCGCCAATCTATCTGTTCAACAAGATCTACTGGCGCCGGCTGTACCGATATATCGAAGAGGGTGGGTATGATGCCGTTGTATCCGTGCATCTGTTTGCAGCAGAGAGCCTTACGGCCGTTAAGCGCGAGGGCAAACTGAAGATTCCGGCATTCTTTGTGATGACGGACTATACGCTCCACGCGTTCCTCAACGATACGGATCTAGACTACTATATCATCCCGCATGAGGATCTGATACCCGTCTATACACGCCAGGGATTCAAGTTCGATCATCTGTTCCCGATCGGCATTCCCGTGGATACGGAGAAGTTCACCAACCGCCAGCCTAAGGACGAAGCACGCCGGCAAGTGGCAAAAGCCCTGGGGTTCAAACTCTCGGACAGCGAAGGCAACTGGTATCTGGTTATGTCCGGCAGTATGGGCTTTGGCAACATGTCGCTACTGATGAAGGAGTTCGTCAAACGTATCCGCAAGAACGACCGCGTCATCTGCGTTTGCGGACGCAACGAGCGTAACCTGCATACCGTGCAACGCGACTTCAAACGTGAGAAACGCGTACAACCTGTCGGTTATACCGACCAGGTATCGCTTCTGATGGATGCATGCGATGTCGTACTGTCCAAACCCGGAGGCATAACCACAACGGAAACGATTATCAAGAATATCCCGCTCGTACATACAGCTCCTATACCCGGCATCGAGTCCGAGAACGCGGAGTTCTGCCACGAGCGAAACATGTCGTTCTATGCCGACAAACCCGCTGAACAGGTCGAGGCAGCCATAAGGCTGGCTACCGATCCCGAGGCTCGAGAGGCAATGTTGGAGAGCCAAAGACGCAACTCCGAACCCAAGACCTGCCAGTTCATTATCGACCTGGTCATGCATACTTTGGAAGACAGAGCCAAAAACGAGTAGGTATCTGCTATCTTTTTTT
>JAFXSS010000149.1 GCA_017525455.1 Paludibacteraceae bacterium | reverse complement strand
CAATCCGCCCAAACGGATATTGATGTCTCAGCCTTGCCGCAAGGCATGTACATCCTCCGTGCTGAGACAACCGACGGCAATGCTCATCAGACGAAGTTCATCAAGCAGTAGTATATTTAGTGCTTAATTCAATACCTCCACCGCTTCAGCAGCGGGCATAAATCATCCATAATTGCAGTAAAAATGCACCTCGGAGCGTGCTCTCGGCAGCACCGGTGAACGGTTATACGTAGGCTGTTTAACAGCCGTACCGCTGCGTTTTTGCTTATAAATAATTGTGGATAATTGATGATAATTGTTGACAAATAAAATTTGAAATCATATATAATCCCTCTCGCAAAATTGCAGATAATGCTTGTCAATTTTGGACGCCAAAATCTCATCCTGCTGAGATTTGCGAAAGCGATAATTTGCATATTTCAAATCTTTGCCGTATCTTTGCGCCGTCTTTCAGTTACCGCCGCATTTCATCCGCCACTTCCGCTTAACTCGAGACGGCCGCAAGAGGGAGGCAAAAGGGAGGCAAAAGCGAATTGAAAGGGAGTTAACCCGAGACTTGTTTGTTCGAAAGACACATTTGTTACCATTAAACTTAAACCTTTAACCCCTCCCACGGCGGGAGATTCGGCCAATACTTCTTCACTCGAACGAAATGATGCGGAGCAGTATTTCGGTTGAAGAGCGGAGGCGATAGTGCGCCCCATGCCGCCAAGCGGCATCTGTAGCGCCTATCTGCCGAACGCGAGCCGAACACAAATGGCAAAAATGATTGTTGACGCTGCCGGTATCGCTACTATCTCCGGCGCAATGTTGAAACCCAAGAAGATCGATGGTCACAACCACGGCAACTACCTCATAGCAGTCCACCGTGTCGCACCGACCACTAACCCTAACTGCCAGCGCATCTACTCCAAGCGTTCGGATGCGTACAAACGCTCCACTCCCGTCACCTCCGACGGGCAACAGCATCAGGCGAAGTTCTTAGCCCTAAAGGGCACGATTATTTCTTATCCCTGAAGGGAACGATTATTTTATCAAGCAATAGGCTTTGGCCGCCTGACAATTCTCTCAGGCGCAACGGAATGTGATATTCGGTTGCGGGGTGTTTGTTTTCCTTGCTACAATGAAAAATGCAGTATTTGCCGCATCTGCGGAGACGAAAATTTGCAAGTCTCAGATATTTGTGCTATCTTTGCACCGTCTTGCGAAAAGCAGGTAACCTCTACCTGCATACAAGGCGGAAGCAAGCCGGAGGCAAGTCGGAGTTAAGTTGTACTTTACTCGGGGGATGAGATTGAAATGAATGCTTTTACTCGTTGAGTGCATAATTGGATGATAAAAGTCAAACATCTTTTGAGCCGTCCTATGTGCGGCGAGATGACGATTGAGTAATGATAATCCGGCAACGGGAAGCCGTGCTTAGAGCTTGTACAAGAAACTGACGTGCCACTGCCATTCTGACATACGGTCCTTGCTATATACCGGAGTGCGAATCAGATTGTTCAATCCGAAATCATATCCGGCTTCCAGACGATAGACATCCCATGTGAAGCCGCCTCCCAGACCGTATTGGATATTTGTGCGGAACAGGTCGCGTGCAATGTACTTGTCGTACGTGTCCAAATGTTTGCCTTGTGCAATGAGCCATGTGCGTGTATCATCGCTGACCTGCGCATCCACATAGTTGGTCTGTGCCAAGCCTATCATCAGTTGCGGACCTGTATAGAAGTGCATGGACAGTTGTTTCCACAAGGGTATATTATATTGTACGCGCACGGGAATAGTCAGCGAATGCTCTACGATATGATTGTTCACCACCTCGGTCTGCACCTGAGCTGAACTGACGGAGTGATAGTGCTGGCGACTGATGCCGTACTGGATGCTGTATAGCAATCCGATATTTACCGAGAACCGTTTGGGCAGCGCCATCTCAATCTGGGCACCTACGCGCGCTCCGTGCAAAAACAAGGCACTGATGGTATCGCTGGTCATACGCTGATGACTTTGGCTATAGCCGCCCTCCACGCGGTAAGTAACGCCAAACGAATAATTCTCCTGTACTTGTTCGGTACGCGTCGGGTCGAAGAAATCATGTTGCTCCAGACCCGCTTCGCGGATAGATTTCTCCTGTGCGCGCACGGGGCGTGAGACGCATAAAGTGCACACACATAGTATGATGACGGTAGTAAACTTGCTATTCATTGCTTAAAAGAGCCACATTTTGACATGCAAAGATACTAAAAACAAATGGAAAGTGCAAATATTTGAGCAAAAAAGTATTTTTTTTTGACGAAAATTTGCATAATTAAAAATAAAGTTGTACCTTTGCATCCGCTTTTTGCGCCATGGTCCATTCGTCTATCGGTTAGGACGAGAGATTTTCATTCTCTAAAGAGCAGTTCGACTCTGCTATGGACTACTACTTTCCTCTCTAAAGAATCTTGTTGGCTAAGATTTTAGCAAGATCGTGTAAATGTAAACATTTAACACTAACAAACAAAAATCAGAGGGTTGAATACCCTCATTACAAAGATGGCAAACCACAAATCATCACTGAAACGTATTCGTCAGACCGCGACCCGCAAGGCTCGCAACCATTATTATGCAAAGACCGCTCGCAACGCTGTTCGCGATCTGCGCGCTACAAGCGACAAGGCTGCTGCTGCAGCTATGCTGCCTAAGGTAAGCTCGATGCTTGACAAACTGGCGAAACGTAACATCATTCACGATAACAAGGCAGCCAACCTCAAATCGAAATTGGCACGTTATATCAACAAACTCGCGTAAGCGTGTTTACCTTGTGATGTGATAGAGACAAGGCTGCCTGCATTGGCGGCCTTTGTTGTCATTAAATTGAAAAACGATTATCATCAACTAACTAATATTTGTATGAACGATTTCCTAAAATTTGCAACAGCTCAGGGCATGAACAGCATGCATGTGGAACAAGTGATGCAGCAGTCCATGGCTTCACAGCCCAGGGCTAACTACATCAGCCCGTCGATACTCGAAGAGCGTCAGTTGAACGTCACACAGATGGATGTGTTCAGCCGCTTGATGATGGACCGTATCATTTTCCTCGGTACGGAGATCAATGACTATACGGCCAATGTCATTCAGGCTCAGTTGCTGTATTTGAACTCCAGCGAGCCCGACCGTGATATCCATTTGTATCTGAATACTCCGGGCGGTTCGGTATATGCAGGTTTGGGAATCTACGATACAATGCAGTTCATCTCTTCGAAGGTCAGCACTATGTGTACGGGCATGGCAGCCTCGATGGGCGCAGTGCTCCTGGTGGCAGGCGAGAAAGGTATGCGTAGCGCGCTCCCGCACTCGCGCGTGATGATCCATCAGCCGATGGGTGGCATACAAGGTCAGGCCAGCGATATAGAAATCACAGCACGGGAGATACTCAAACTCAAGGATGAGTTGTATCAGATCATTGCTGACCATTCCAACCAGGCAATCGACAAGATCCGCCAGGATGCTGACCGCGACTATTGGATGACTGCACAGGAAGCACTCGACTACGGCATGATCGATCGCGTATATACCAAGTCGGAAAGGAAATAGTCAATAACGCCAAAGACCATAGACAGAAGTCGTAATGAAGAAACAGGACAAAGCCCGTTGCTCGTTCTGCGGACGAGAGATGCCGTACGAACAACTCTTTCAGGGAGTGGAAGGCAAGTATATCTGCTTCGACTGCATTGAGGGGGCGCATAACATATTGGAGGAGGAGTTCCAACTCGGCGGTGGTGCTAAGGTGGAAGCCGGCCGTAAGCGTCGAAAAGATTTGGAACGCGCTGAGGCTGTACAGGCAGGCATCAACAATTCCGGTAAGCTGGAAATGAAAAGCCTGCCCAGACCGACACAGATCAAGGAATTTCTTGACCAGTATGTGATAGGTCAGGATGATGCCAAGAAGCACCTCGCCGTGGCGGTGTATAACCATTACAAACGTCTGCTTCAGCCGGATTTGGGCGATGGTGTGGAGATCGAAAAATCCAACATCATCCTCGTAGGCTCGACCGGTACGGGCAAGACGCTTATGGCGCGTACTATAGCCAAGATGCTGGCTGTGCCGTTCACCATCGTTGATGCTACGGTGCTGACCGAGGCAGGTTATGTGGGCGAGGATGTTGAATCATTGCTCGTGCGCTTGTTGCAAGAGGCTGATTATGATCTGGAGAAGACCGAGCGGGGCATTGTGTTCATCGATGAGATTGACAAGATTGCCCGCAAGAGCGACAACCCCTCGATCACTCGTGACGTGTCAGGAGAGGGCGTGCAGCAAGGTCTGCTCAAACTGCTGGAAGGTTCGATAGTCAATGTGCCACCCAAAGGCGGACGCAAACATCCGGAGCAGGAGTTCATACATGTCAATACGCAGAACATCCTGTTTATCTGCGGCGGTGCGTTCGACGGTATAGAGAAGAAGATTGCCCAACGACTGAATACACAGGTGGTGGGATTTGAGTCGCAGAACAAGACCAAACGTATCGATAAGGACAATATGCTCCAGTACATTGCTCCGCAGGACCTGAAGGCCTTTGGCTTGATACCGGAGATCATCGGCCGTTTGCCTATCATCACGTACCTTGAGCCGTTGGATCGTGCTGCGCTCAAGCGAATACTGACTGAGCCCAGAAACGCCATCACCAAGCAATACGAGAAGCTCATGCAGATGGATGGTGTGCAACTGAAGTTCGATGAAGCTGCGCTCGATTATATTGTTGACAAAGCTATCGAATTCAAACTGGGTGCGCGTGGATTGCGAAGCTTGACGGAGACCATCATGATGGATATCATGTTCGATATTCCTGACAAGGATTGTACTATCACTCGCGAGATGGCTGAGCAGAAACTGGCAAAGATTGATGCCAATAGACTGATGGTATAAGTATGACTTTTTCCGCTGTTAGCATAGTACTGGTGATCGTCGGCGCAATCGTCGGCGCGCTGATTGTGTGGTTGGTAATGCACAGGCAGGCTGAGCAAGCCCATAGTGCTTACGAACAGGGTGCGGCGCAAGCAGAAGCCTTGCGGGACAAGGTTACGGCTCTGACAGCCGACTTGGCGGCAGAGCAGACTGACAAACGGCATCTGCAAGAGCAACTGACCAAGCAAATGCAGGAGGCTGAACAAATGCAACAGCGTCTGACAACGGAGTTTGAAAATATCGCCAACCGCGTGCTCAAACAGCGGCAAGAGGACTTTTCGCAGCAGAGCAGCAAGCAAATAGGTGATATTTTGCAACCGCTCAACGAGCGTATCCGGGATTTTCGCGATCAGGTAAATAATGCCTTCAATCAGGAGACACGCGAAAAAGCTTCGCTTCAATCCGAACTTAAGCGACTCATCGAACTTAACCAAACGCTGTCGAAGGACGCCACTAATCTCACACAAGCTCTAAAAGGTGATGTTAAAAAGCAGGGCAATTGGGGAGAGTTTATATTGGAGAAAGTGCTGGAAGCTTCCGGGTTGCGCAAGGGTATTGAGTATGACAGAGAGGTTGTTGTTCACGGCGCGGAAGGAGAGACACTTCGTCCGGATGTAATCATCCGTATGCCGGACAGCAAACACATCATTATTGATTCCAAAGTATCACTTGTCGCTTACGAACAACTGCAACACGCGGAAACGGAGGAGCAGTACAAGGCATTGCTCAAATCGCACACTGAGTCACTCAAGCAACACGTAAAGGAATTGTACGACAAACAGTATCAGCGGGCCGCCGGGTTGAATACGCCGGACTTTGTGCTGATGTTTGTGCCGATCGAGGCTTCTTACAGTGTAGCCATTCAAGCCGACAACTCCCTATACGACTATGCGCTGGAGCGGAAAATCGTGATTGTAAGCCCGACTACATTGCTCGCTACGCTGCATACCATCAGTTATGTCTGGAAACAGGAAAACCAAAGCCGCAATGCGCTGGAGATTGCACGTCTGGCAGGGGCTATGTACGACAAGCTCTGTGGCATGACTGAAGATTTTCAGAAGGTGCAAAAGAGCCTTGATGCAGCGCAGAAAGCTTATGGTGATGCGTTCAAGAAACTGTCCGAAGGCAATGGTAACGTGCTTCGTACGGCTGACCGTATACGCGAACTGGGTGCCAAAGCCAGCAAGTCGCTGCCGCAATCTGCCGATGCAGATTAGTTGGATGCCACCGAACGGGTGGCTTTTTTGTGGGTGAAAATGCAAAATCACTATAAATAGGTATTGCAAATATCAAAAAATTGTAGTACCTTTGCAGCGGATTTTGAACGAGGACTCTCGTTTCGACCGGTCAGCCCGGCAATAAGCTTATATGAATCAACCGTTACATATCACCGTAGTAGGCCTGGATGGCAGTGGCAAAAGCGCTGTTATCGAGCGTCTTGCTTCGCCGGATAGGGTGTTTGCCGAATGCTCGTCGCATGAGCAGATGGATACACTCACTACGCCGACGGACATCGTGTTGCAGGTGGTGGATGCGATGCGGTTGAGAGAGTGCTTGCAGATGACGCCGTCGTTTATGGAGCACAGGCATCCGATGGTCATAGCCATCAACAGGTACGACCTGTTGCTTCAGACCGGACATAGCCTTGACCTGGCTGTGTTCCGCGAACAGACGGGCGTACCGACACTGTTGGTAAGCACCGTGACCGGTGAGGGTATACAGGAGTTGTCGGATACGCTCAGCCGCGTAGCTACCGATCCCTCGATACGTCAGCAGGAACGATTCATCGTCCATGGCTGGGAACAAACGGATGCTGAGGCCTGGCATGCCTATATGGAAGGTCTGTTGATGCAGGTTCTTATCCACCCCGAGTCGGATACAACTACTTGGGAGGAGCGCATCAACCGGTTGCTGACCAACAAGTGGACGGGATTTCCTATCTTCTTTGCCGTGATGGCATTTGTGTTCTGGTGCACGTTCGCCGTAGGCGGGCCTATACAGGAATGGATGCAGGGCGGAGTGGATTGGCTGTATGACTTGATTGTAAGCGGTATGCCTGAAGGATGGCTGCGCAGTCTGCTGGCAGATGGCGTGGTGCAGGGCGTAGGTTCGCTGGTTACAGCATTGCCGAACATCGTGATTCTGTTCTTCTGCCTCAGTCTGATTGAGGATATAGGTTATACAGCCCGTATCAACTTCCTGATGGACCGGTTCATGCACTTGTTGGGATTGCACGGACGCAGTTTCTTCCCGTTGCTGATGGGTTTCGACTGCAATGTGCCGGCTATCATTGCTGCACGCGACACTATACCTAATCCCAAGAACCGCGCAGTGACGATGCTCATGGTGCCGTTCATGAGTTGTTCTGCCCGGCTGCCGGTGTATATACTGCTTATATCCACGTTCTTTCAGAAGAATCATGCGCTCATTCTCGGCTCGCTGTACTTGTTGGGTATGTTGCTGAGTTTTGTGATGGCATTTGTGCTGAAGAAGACCAAGTGGTTCCGCACCGGCGAGGATGATACTGTCAACGAGTTGCCGGACTTCAAACTGCCGTCGCTGCGGTCGATAACAGGGCACGTGTGGTTTCGCGTGAAGGATTTTCTGAAAAAGATAACTACTGTTGTGCTCTTTGCGTCAATCATTATCTGGGCATTGGAGTTCTTCCCTGCAGGCAATGTGACGGATATTGAGCATTCGTGGCTTGCCGATATAGGCCGTTGGCTCGAACCGCTGATGGCGCCGCTGGGATTCGACTGGCGTATGTGTGTCTGCCTGATGACCGGTATACCTGCCAAGGAAGCTATAGCTGCCACATTTGCTATCCTGTTCGGCTACGATCTGTCAGCCATGGCATTATCCGCCGGCACGGCATATGCGTTCCTCGTGTTTATCCTGCTGTACTTCCCTTGCGTGGCTACCATATCTACGCTGCGCAAAGAGGTCGGCTGGAAATGGGCAACGTTCTCTGTCATCAACTCCCTGGTTGTGGCATGGCTTGCTGCCTTTGTCGCTCAACTGATTATTTAGGCAGTTGTAAATAATTAAATTGTAAATATCCTGGTGCTTCAACGTATATTGGCCATACTGATCATTGCCGGTGCAGCCGTAGGGCTGTGGGCATATATCCGCAACGAGCGGCGTCACAGTTGTGCCTGCGGAGGTTCATGCAGTGATGCATGCGCTGACAGTTGCGGCCAATGCGCACTGAAGCAGCAGTGTGAAAAGATGCATGACAAGACAGCATAGATGATAATGAGACATAGCTGTTTGCGATATCTGTTTTGTATGATTGCCGCTGTAGTGGTGGCAGCTACCAGTTGTGGTGCTACGTTGGAGCACCACTGCTCGCATTGTGCTGCCGCACATACCGCACATGCGCATCACGGATGTTGTGAGCAATGTGACCATTGTGCCGAATGCGGCATCATACAGATTGATTCTACTGTGACCTGTCTGACACATGCACCGGAACTGCCGTCACCGGAACTGCTTGAAGTGTTGCATTGCATTGTGCCGTTGGACGGCGTGCTGCTTCCCAAGAGACCTTTACCCGAATATCTGCATACAGGCGCTCCGCCTGACTTAAGGGAAAAAGGCAGAACGGTTCTGCGTAAGATAAAGAAGCTTGTGCTTTAGCGGACTTTGCGGCTCGGCCGCGCTGTACTCGGGCAAAGAATAGCTTTGCCGGTGAGATATGTCCGTTAACAATCAAGACTTCTTTATTATGAACAAATATTTACGTTTTTCTCTGTTGATAGCAAGTTTGTTAGGCTCCGTGTCATTATCGGCGCATCTGCATGGTGTGGTTTTGGATGACAAGGGTGAACCTTTGGCGGGTGCCAATGTCTGGTGGGCTGAAACAACTGTCGGCACAACTACGGATGCCGAAGGTATATTTGAGATCGAACCTATCCGCCAGACCAAACTGCTGGTTACTTCGTTTATCGGTTACCGCAACGATACCACGCGCGTCAAGGACCGCTCAACTATCATGGTTGTGCTTATTCCTGACGACCAACAGTTGGATGAGGTTACCGTTGAGGCACGCCGCCAGTCGGTTATCAAGTCGCGTTACTCGGCGTTTGACGTCCAATCGTTCGGTCAGGGCGAACTCTGTCGGGCTGCTTGCTGCAACCTGAGCGAGAGTTTCGAGACCTCGGCTTCGGTCGATGTGTCCTACGCTGACGCTGCCACGGGTGCCAAACAGATCAAACTGCTCGGCTTGAGCGGCACGTATGTGCAACTGCTCACCGAGAACACGCCTGCCGTGCGCGGACTGGCGCAGAACTTCGGCATAGAGTATATACCCGGTCCGTGGATGGATGCTGTGCAGATCAGCAAGGGTACATCGTCGGTCATCAATGGCTATGAGGCTATAACCGGACAAATCAACGTTGAGTACCTCAAGCCGCAGACGCAGGAACCTGTTGCCGTCAATCTGATGCTGAACAAAGAACTGCATGCCGAAGTCAACCTGACCGGAGGATGGGATATACCTGTCCCCGACGATCCGATGCTCGGCACCTTGTCAACAGGTGTGCTGGCTCATTATCAGGAGGGCGCGTGGCCGATGGATGACAATATGGACGGCGTGCTGGATATGCCTATGAACCGTAATCTCAACCTACTCAACCGATGGTATTACAAGAACGACGAATATACCTTCCAGTTCCTTGTCCGCGGTTTGCACGACGAGCGTCACGGCGGACAGCGCGACAATCATATGATGCGTAAGATGGGGCGCACACTGCCTGCTAACCCGTATTTGATTGACTTGCGCACCGATCGCGTGGAAGGGTTCATGAAGAACGGCATAGTGTTTGACGAGGAGTCGGGTATGTCGCTCGGCATCATCGCCGCCGGTTCGTATCACGACCAGATGAATACCTACGGACGCAGCAATTGGAAAGCATCGCAGGCAAACGGCTATCTCAACGCTATCTTCCAGAACACTTGGAGCAACGAGCATCACCACCATCACCATCATCACGCTGAGGCTGAGGAAGCAGAACATGACGAGACGCATGAAGTATCGCACAAACTCTCTGCCGGAGTCAGTGTGAATTACGACAGGTATTGGGAGACAGTCAGTCTGTTCAACGGCACCGACATACCCGGCGATCTTGGCCGTCAGGAGGTTACACCCGGTATCTTTGCCGAATATACGTTCACGCACGGCGATAACCTGTCAGTCATTGCCGGATTGCGCGGCGACTGGTCGAGTATGTACGGTGCGTTTGCCACACCGCGACTGAACATCCGCTATGCGCCGTTCGAGTGGTGGACGCTGCGTGGTAGTGTAGGCTTGGGCTATCGTTCGCCGAACATCATTGCGGACAATGCCGCCTATCTGGTCAGCACTCGCTCGTGGGATATGTATAACCCGATTGCTGCCGGTGATACCTATCAGCAGCATATACGTCAGGAGCGAAGCATGAATGCCGGACTGACTACCGTGTTTGATATACCTATAGGCCAGCGTAACCTGCAGATATCGGCGGAGTATTACTACACGCGGTTCTTCCAGTCTATGCTTATGGATCTGGATCGTTCAACCGGTGCCGTTACATTATTCAACCTGACGGATATACCCGGTGCGCAGGCGTTCAGCCACACGGCGCAGATCGAAGCCTCGATGGAGGTGCTGCGCGGATGGACGGTCACAGCGGCGTTCCGCTACAACGATGTGCGTCAGACATCGTTCTATCAGCCCGGAGCTGGTATGCCGGGATATTATACCTTGCGCGAGAAAGCGCTGCAGAACCGCTTCAAGGGACTGATAACTATGAGTTACGTCACGCCGCTCAAGCATTGGCAGTTCGATGTCACCGCGCAGTTCAACGGTCCGGGGCGTATGCCGGACGGTGTGGTCAGCACCGCATGGCAGTTGCCGGGAGCAAGTATGAACCTGCCCAGACTGACAACCGACAACAACTGCCAGTATTATACTGCAGCCGACGGCAGTATGTACCACAAGTGGTATCCGCAACTCCTGGCGCAGGTTACCAAGTATTGGCGCACATGCTCGCTGTACCTTGGCGCGGAGAACATGACTAACTTCACGCAGACGAATCCTATAGCCGGTACCTACGATGCGCAGGGGCAGGTTGTGATGGACTATTCGCTGCCGTTTGATGCATCTATGGTTTGGGCGCCTACTACGGGATGGAAGATATATATCGGCTTCCGTTGGGCGCTCGATCGGCCGGAAGAATAATCCTCCGGACTTGTCTACTGATTATAATCAGGCATTTTTGCGTGGTAGCGCTATGCGTTTGCAAACTTAATGTGGCACAAAACGGGCAATTTCTACAAAAAATGTGTTTTTTTGTGAGAAAATTTGCTTATATAAAAAAAATGTTCTACCTTTGCAGCCGTTTTCGCCCCAAAATTTCCGGGCGGACATTTTTTTCGGGTTTTCCCGAGAGTTCTTTGAAAGATTGTTCAATCAAGATGTAGTACAAGAGAGACAGCTACATAATCGAGACGCAAGTCGAGAAGATGTGTCGCAAGGCACATAATCGAGACGCAAGTCGAGAAGATGTGTCGCAAGGCACATAATCGAGACGCAAGTCGAGAAGATGTGT
>JAFXSS010000017.1 GCA_017525455.1 Paludibacteraceae bacterium | reverse complement strand
GTGCATTTTTTTTTGTACCTTTGTAGGTCAAATGTGTGCGTGCGCCTGCGAGCGCATATGCAATACATATAATTATAGCCACTCAGCCCCCTTATCCAAAGGCTGCTGAACGCAAATGGCAGCAACGAAAAACGCATATGGAAGACAACAAATATATAGTTTCAGCACGAAAGTACAGACCCAGCACGTTCGAGAGCGTAGTTGGTCAACGCGCCTTGACCGAGACACTGCGTAATTCCATCCGTCAGGGTAAATTGGCACACGCCTACCTGTTCTGCGGCCCGCGAGGCGTAGGCAAAACGACCTGTGCACGAATCTTTGCCAAGACCATCAACTGTCAGAATCCGACATCCACCAACGATGCGTGCAACCAGTGCGAGTCGTGTAAAGCATTCAACGAGCAACGTTCGTTCAATATCCATGAGTTGGATGCCGCGTCGAACAACAGCGTGGACGATATCCGCAGTCTGATCGACCAGGTGCGTATACCTCCTCAAGTGGGCAAGTACAGTGTGTATATCATCGATGAGGTACATATGCTCAGTGCCGGTGCATTTAACGCCCTGCTGAAAACACTGGAAGAACCGCCATCGTATGCAATATTCATCCTTGCCACGACAGAGAAGCATAAAGTGCTACCGACCATCTTGAGTCGTTGCCAGGTGTATGATTTTCAGCGAATAACAGTGGCAGATATCATAGGACATCTGCAATATGTAGCCAAGCAAGAAGGTATAACGGCGAGCGAGGATGCCCTGAACGTAGTAGCGCAAAAAGCCGACGGCGGCATGCGCGATGCGCTGAGTATATTCGACCAGCTTGTAGCGTTCTGCGGCAACAGTATCAGCTACGAGCAGGCGATAGAAGTGCTGAACGTGCTGGATACAGAGTATTACTTCCGCTTGACGGATATGTGTCTGAAAGGCGATGTGAAGTCTGCCCTACTCCTGCTTGACGATGTGCTGAACAAAGGTTTTGATGCCGGCAACTTCGTGAGCGGATTAGCCAAACATCTGCGCGACGTACTGGTATCACACGACGCAGCAACAATCCAACTGATCGAGACAAGCGATGCGATCCGCCAACACTACAAGCAGCAAGCTTCGTACACACCTGCGGTGTGGATATTCAAGGCTCTGAACATTATTGTGGATGCCGAAACAGCGTACCGCACATCGAAGAACAAACGTCTGACTGTAGAACTGATGCTGATCAGGCTAACGCAGATTGCAGCAGCAAGCGCCCAGCAAGCCGAAATCAGCGCTCAGCCCATAGCAGTGCCGAGTGCTGCATCTCAAAGCGCACCGCAGTCAAAGGTTGAACAGCCGAAACCTGCACCTGCGCCGACGCCCGTTCCACAGGCATCACAAGCACAGCCCAAATCCGCACCGGCGATTCCGAGTATACCCCGCATACCGACTATACCGTCGATAGATATCAAGCCCGCCCCTCATGAACAACGTTCAACTGAGGCATCGGGTAATCAGCCAGCAGTGGACAGTCAGGTATCGGCGGCCAATGGGCAAACGCGTAACACCCCTTTTACGGCAGACCAACTTAACGGCGCGTGGGTTAGTCTGAAAACTACGTTCAAACAAGAACAGCGTCTTGTGGCGATGCTGGACGCGCATCGGCCAACCCTGATTGGCGACCATACAATACAAGTGACATTCATCAACCCGTGGCAAGAAGAGGAATTCAAGAAGTTCGGCAAACAGATACTTGCTATCCTGCGCAATATACTGCAGAACGATAGTCTGATACTGCAAACCGTTGTGTCGGAGCAACAAGCAACACGCCGCGCATATACATCGGAGGAAAAATTCCGCGTGCTGCAAGAGCAAAACCCCTATGTCAACGAATTCAAAAAGAAATTCGACATGCTGCTGGAATGATGGGGGATAGCGAATGAACCATTACGCCCGGCGTTGAAAATCGTTCGAGCGAAACAAGATAAGAATTACGAATCACAAATCAGATATGAAGCACATTTACTTAGTTGCAACCTGTTTATTATCTCTTAGTCTGACAGCCGCGCCGAAAGTACGGTTTGCGGTATTGACGGATACGCACGTCAGTGCACCTGAGACAGTGTACGACACAATCGTTACACAGGACACAGCCACGCTGCGCGATACGACAATTCTCGTTCCTCGTGAGGTGCAAGGTGAAGCATTGCAAGCGTTGGCTATCTGCACGGCAGATATGCGCAGTCAGCAGTTGGACTTTATATTGCATGCCGGAGATATGACCGAGAACGGCGATTCGCTGTCTCTGGTCAGTGTGCGTGAGTTGCTCCGCTCCACTGAGTTGCCGTACTATGTAACATCAGGCAATCATGAGACAACCTGGAGTCGCTCTGCTCTGCAGGATCTGAAGGCCGTGTTTGACTCCGTACGTTTTGCTTTGGACACCCATGACATGCTTTTCCTGGGCATGAACAGCGGACCGATCATGCGTATGTCAGAAGGTCACATCTCCCCTGCCGATACACTGTGGGCACGCCAATGGCTGGATTCACTGGGTTCGCAACCGACATTCCTGCTGACGCATTATCCGCTGCAGAACAATGATGTGGACAACTGGTACGACATGACAAACATCTTGCGTCAGTACAACACACAAGTGATAATAGGCGGACATCATCATGCGAACAAACATCTCACAGCAGACGGCATTGACAATGTACTCTGCCGCTCGATGTTGCCTGACGATGAAGGGAACATCGGTTACACCATCGTTGAGATTGACGATGCATCCATCCGTTTTATTGAACGCGTGCTCCCCGGTGTGAATGCCTCTCCAACAAACCGGACGGGCAGCGAAAGGCCTTGGCTCGACCTGCCACTGAAGCGCCGCATATTCCCCGAGCCTGACACAACGCTGCTGCCATCGTACGCAGTGAACGACAGCGACTCGCTGGTGGTACGCGTATGGGAACGTCAGTTGCCTGTAAGTTTCTACGCCACTCCAGCCGAGCATTACGGACGAGTATATATAGGTGACGATAATGGCACATTCTACGCCTTAGACATGACCAACGGCAAGATTCTTTGGCGCTACAAAACCACCGCCCGCATCATTGGTTCGGCAGACGTGAAGGACGGTCGCGTAGTATTTGCCAGTGCCAACGGAACGGTTTACTGCCTGTCGGTAGAAACAGGCAAACCTCTATGGCGACAGAAACTTGGCAAACCGGTAACCGGTTCGGTAACTATTGACGGTAGCATGGTATATGTAGGCAGTTCTGACAGTTGCTTCTACGCACTGAAGTTGATGAGCGGTGCACCCGTTTGGACATATCGCGGCTTTGGCAACTACTGCATAGCCAAACCGGTAATTTACAAAAACAACTTATATGTAGGAGCATGGGACGGCTATTTCTACGCTTTTGACAAGCGCAAAGGCAAATTGCTGTGGCGATGGAACAACGGTAAGTCCAATAGCAAACTATCGCCGGCAGCTGTCACGCCATGCGCAGATGCCAAACGCGTATATATCGTAGCGCCAGACCGTTATCTGACAGCACTGAACGTCGATTCCGGTACCATAAGTATGCGTACCGACAGATGGAAAGTGCGCGAGTCACTCGGCATGAAAGATACAATCCTATACGCCAAAACGATGCAAGATACAATCATCGCTATCAACCTGAAGGCCGACACACTGCTTTGGGCTACTGATGCCGGATTCGGTTACGAACACGCTCCAACTCAACTGATCGAGAACGACGGCACACTATACGTAACCACCAAGAACGGTCTGGTGATTGCATTGGATGCCCTGACCGGCGAGATACAGTGGCGCCACAAGATTGGCAACAGTCTGCTAACCACACCCTGTTCGCTGGAAGGCAACAATATAGTAGTTGCATCGTCCAACGGCACAATAGCATGTCTGCACAAGCGCGAACCGATACTGCCGGACACGACAGCAACGGTCATCGACTCGCTGGCTACCGATACGATTGAAGCGCCGTTTGACACTCTGGAAACATGGGTGAACTATAGCAACCCTATCCCCGTTGACGATGAATATGATGCGTATTGCACTGACCACAGAACTACC
>JAFXSS010000148.1 GCA_017525455.1 Paludibacteraceae bacterium | reverse complement strand
CTGTCGTCTGTGCCGCATACGGTAACTGTCGAACCCGGACAGTCTTTCTCAACGGGCACAGGACAAACGGCCGTCATGGGAATGTTGACGTTCGGGGTATTGTTTTAGGCTAATGGCGTAATCAATTATAATGAAAAAACGAAACTCATCAACAGGTAAATTCAAGCGGCAGCCGCGTAACCATCCGGTCACCGTATTGCTCAACGATAGCGAGATGCGAACCATCACACGCTATTGCGAACGATATAAGTACCATAACCGCTCGGAGATGATACGCCGCACACTTATGCGCGCCATTCTTAAGAAGTTTGATGCCGATTCGCCCACTTTGTTTGACTGATGATAAACAATAGTCTTGCCATATTATCGCTCGTGCTTGCCATTATTTGGCTGGTTCCTATGTTGTGCCGAAAGATTCATGTGCCTGCCATCGTAGGCTTCATACTTGTTGGCATTGCTATTGGTGAGCATGGATTCGGTCTGCTCGGACAGAATGCTACAATCGATATCTTAGGCAAGATGGGTATGTTGTATATCATGCTTCAGGCGGGTATAGAGATTGACTTGAATGATTTCCGTCAGTACCGTTTCGGAGCGGTGGTGTTCGGCATATATACGTTCATTATTCCTTTTGCGTTAGGCCTGCTCGTCGCGCGCGTGATGGGTATGAGTTGGCAAACCAGTGCTTTGCTTGGTGCTATGTTCGGCAGTCATACGCTTATGACGTATCCTATTGTCAACCGTTATGGCGTACAGCAGTCTGCTGCCGTCAATATGACTGTCGGAGCCACAATGCTTGCCATCACACTCTCGTTGCTGGTGCTGGCTGCTCTCAAGAGCAAACTGCTCGCTGGCGATGGCAGTGAGTACTGGTTGACGCTTGCAGGCAAAACGGCGCTGTTGGCGGTTGTTACTTTTGTAGCATTCCCGATGATTGCCAAATATTTCTTCCGCCACAAGCAAGACACAGCTGCAGGATTTGCCATGGTTATGCTGATGCTCGTTGTCAGCGCCGGACTGGCGGATTGGGCTGGACTGGAAGGGATTCTTGGCGCATTCCTTTGTGGCGTGGCGCTGAATAAATGGGTGCCTAATCTCTCGCCGCTGATGGGCAGAATCAACTTTGTCGGCAACACAATCTTTGTGCCGCTGTTCCTGTTGGGCGTTGGCATGATGATCGATGTGCGACTGGTTGTGGCAGGATGGGGTACTGCCTTGATGGCGGCCGTGATGATTGTTACGAAGTTTGCCGGCAAATGGCTCGCAGCATGGGCGGCACAATTGTCGTTCCGGCTCAGTTCACTTGAGCGCGAACTGATGTTCGGTCTCACCCATGCTACGGCGGCAGGTACGCTTGCCATCGTTACGATTGGCTACAAAGTTGGATTGTTCGACCTGACTATACTCAACGGCACGGTTGTAATGATTCTGGTACTTTGCACTACGGCATCGTTTATTACAGAGCATGCATCCAAACAACTCGCATTGCTCGAAGAGGCAAGGTTGGAGAGTGAGCGAACCGAAGACCAGTGGCTTGTGATGCAGGTCGCGGAGCAAAAAGACGAAGCTTTGCTCAATATCTCTACACTCAGCCAGCTGCCGGAACCGGAGTTCGTAACGGCTGTTGACTGGATAGATGCCGAGCAGTTTGTCGAACGATCAGGCAAATCAGTGGTAATCTATCATGAACATCAACCGCTGAACACCATCAACCGACTGATAGTGGCTGTGCCGAGGTATGCTGAGAAAGAACGTGACTTCATCTCCTGCTTCGGCCAGATTCGCCGCTTGAGCAGCCAGATTGGCGCAAAGGTGATCTTCTACTGCAACGATGACACCAAACGCCCTATTCAAGCGCTTTGCGCACGTCCCGGAAAGTACCTGAGGGCATCATATCGGGAGATGACTGATTGGGAAGATGTCTTGCAGATTGCTAAGCAGATACAGAAGAATGACATGCTTGTTCTTGTTCAGGCACGGCATGCTACACCCAGTTTCAACCCGCTGTTTGCGCAGGTGCCGGCTATGCTTAAGGAGTTTTTTGCTGGTTACAGCACGTTGCTCCTGTATCCCGAACAACGCACGCATGCTGAAGGACAGGATATACTGCTTACAGATATACCGCAGCCGTCTGCAATATGGCGTCTGGTCAGCGGCGCTAAGGAGTGGCTGCTTACATTCTGGCGTAAGCCGCAAAGCATAAATACGAAAAAATAAACCTTATGGATATGAAACGATTGCTAACCTTATTCGTTTGTGTTGTGCTGGCATCAGTGATGACCTTTGCCGATACTGTCTATTACGGCTTGTCAATCAATGGTTCCTTGACCTCGAATGCGAAAAGTAGCGGAAATGTGGATGGCTACGATACGTATGTTGCTAAGCCTCTACTCAGTGCAGGTGATCTTGTTGAGGTTGTCAGCCTGATGGAAAACAACACTCGTTGGTTGCCTACACTTGTCTCAACGGCGGAGTTGGATAACTTCTGGCTGTCTGGTGACACAGCTCTGCTTTGCCTGCAGGACGTGTGCTATGAGTTTACTATCCAGTTGCTCAACGATGACATGAGCAACTCCAAACTATCCATCGGCACAGGCTCCGATTGCATTTCGGAGTCGGCATACCAAACTCTATACAGTTACTATTATGGAGCACCCGCACCGTCGGGACAAGAAAGTAGTTACACTGAGGGCTCTGTGACTGCATACTTCTACTCGGGAAGCAATGACCTGATTTTCAAAGGCGGAGGAACAATGCAGGATTATTCATCTGGCTCAAGCATGTCTTGGAACCAATATAATTCCCAAATCCAAAGTGTCTATATGTCCGGTACGGCTATAACGTATATCGGCAACAATACGTTTGCCAACTGCACCCAGTTGACTCAAGTAGCATTGCCTCCTGTGCTGACCGGCATTGGTGCCAACGCATTTAGTCAATGTTCCAACTTGCAGACCGTTACTTGTGACGCAACCACACCGCCGACAATTGACGCAACAACGTTCAATGCCGATGCTATCGGCAATATTACGCTGGTCGTTCCCGCAGCAAGCGCTAACCTCTATAAAGCCGATTCCTATTGGGGAAAGATGATTATTCCTAACGCCGATAGCGGTAATCCCGATCCGGGAGAAACAGCAATCGCTTCCGGAAATATCAATGACCTCGCTTGGCAACTATTCAGCGACGGCAGATTGATTTTCATGGGGGATGGCGATATACCCAACTATTCAAGCGCTGACGAACAACCTTGGGCACAATACCGCGAACAGATCACTGATGTGTATCTGTACGGCTCTACCGGAACGGTTGGCGCGTATGCTTTTTACGGTTGTTCCAACATGCAGACAATCACATTGTCGTCTGCAACACAGTTCTTGGAGTACTACTGCTTCTATGATTGTACCTCACTCACGCATGTTACTGCGCCTTATAACGACGTTATGCCGTCGGCTGAGGTCGCTTTCGCCAATATCAATTACCAGAGTATCACTCTGGCTGTTCCTGCTGATCTGGTGCAATCGTATCAGGGAGCGATGTTCTGGTATGAGTTTAATGTCGTATCAATGGACGGCGGTGGCACCCCGTCCGGCGAAGTTCACAACGGAGAGATTGGTAGTGTGCTCTGGGAATTGAAGGAAGGCCAACTGCGACTGTACGGTGAAGGAGTTGTGGAGTTCGGATCGGCAGCTGAGCAGCCATGGGCAAATTATCGTGACCAAATATACAAACTGCATATATCTGACCAGGTTACAGTGGTTGGCAGTTATGCCTTTGCGGAGTGTACGGAGTTGAACGAAATCTTCGTGCAGGGGGAAGCTCTGGATTCTATCGGCATGTATGCATTTGCCAATTGTACGAATTTGGTGCAGATTACAATTGCGAGTGAGATCGTTGTCAGCGCCGATGTCAATGCCTTTAGTGGTGTTACTACTTCCAATATTACCATGTCAATGATGGAGGAAATCATGGAGAGCTACCAGGATGGTGTGTGGGCTGATATGCAGAAGACTCCGCTCAACACCCAGCCTGAAGAGGTAAGTGGACTTATTTATGAGAACCTCTACTGGTCGTTTAACTCCTCCGAAGGCTTGCTGACCATCTATGGCAACGGAGCGATGCCCGATTGGATTCAGTCGATGGCGCCGTGGGGCGAATATCTGGATGCAATCACTCAAGTTAAGGTTGGAGTTGGTGTAACCTACGTCTGCAATGGCGCATTTGCTTATTGCGAAAATATCACCTCCGTAACCGTTGCTTTCACAGTTGACTCTATAGGTGATAATCTATTCACAGGCAATAATTCGCCGATTCAGTTCTACGTCCAGAACATGACGCCGCCGGGTATTACCGAGAATACATTTGCCAATGTTCAAGGATGTGTATATGTCTATTGTTACGAAAGCGCATATTCCGCCTTTGAGAACCATCCGTACTGGAGTCAGACCTGTCTTGGCTATGACGATGATCCACATTATGAGGAGTATCAGTTGTCTGCCATTTATGTCAACGGCACTATAATCAGCGGATTCGATCCGAACCTGTATAACTACGACATCACCTTGCCCGAAGGCTCGGAAGCACCTGTTGTTACATACGAACAAACCAATGCCGACCAGGTCGTTACAGTACAGCAAGCATCCTCCGCCAGTGGTACAGCGTACGTTAAAGTTGCGGTCGGAGGTACGGATATGGCAACATATTCCATTTACTTCTCCGTTCCCGGTGGTAATCCGCAGACACAGACTATATCGCTCACTTTCAGCGACTCGGCTTGGACGTTCATCATGTTGCCGAGCGCGTTAGGAGGGGTGATTACTGCTGACGATATTGTTGCCGATGGCGAACTGGTTTGGGCAAGATACAACGGCGCAAGACGTGCCACAAGCCAATCAGGATGGGAACTCGTGGATAACTTTGACGTTTCTTACTACAAGGATTGGGGACATATCGTCCGTGCTGTTGACGGCACAGTCAATCTGACTATTACTTTGCCGGAAAACTTCAACCAGGGTATAGGCACACTGCATTTGAATAATTATTCGGCTACGCACCAGCAAAATGCTAACTGGAACTTCGTCGGTAATCCATATAATGCTAATTACGATATCCTCAGCCAGTTGGTAGCATTGGACATTGAATCTCCCATTGCTGTGTGGAACGGAACAGGTTATTCTACATACACACCGGGCATCGACAATTATGTACTGCAGCCGTTCGAACCGTTCTTTATACAGATTCCTGATGCTGGTGTGGACAATATCGAACTGTCACCGTATTATCAGGTTGGAGGTAACAGTGGTTACCTCAATGAGGGCTTGTTGCCTGGTAAGTTCAGCGTAAGCGCTAATGCGCAAGTGCAATTCTCAAAAGGCAACTTGAAATATTTGCCAACTACGAATGAATATGAGTTCGCGGGTAACCAATGGGATTACATCGGTTCCGCTAATGATAATGTCGCACCGGATTACAATGGCTATATCGACGTTTATGCGTGGGGCACAGGCGATAACCCTGTTAAGACGACTCTATCAGACGAAGAATATAGTACATATGTTGATTGGGGTAAGAATCCGATTTTCCAAGGAGGCCAACAACCTGAACTATGGCGAACGCTGACCGGAGATGAGTGGTTCTATATGTTTGAGTCACGTGATAACGCTACTCAGAAATATGGCTTGGCAATGATTCACTACGATGTAGGGGACACCATTTGTGGTTTGGTCATCCTCCCTGACACATGGGAACTGCCGCAAGGATTGTCTTTCACTTCAGGTTTCGCAGGCGGCTATGAGCAGAATAATTATCTTACCAGCGAATGGCAGATAATGGAAGCGGCGGGAGCAGTATTCCTGCCTGCTGCTGGCTACACGGGGGCTAATGGCACAATGTTCAACGTTGGAAAATATGGCTCTTATTGGGCATCTACGCCTGCTGATGGTGATGATACAAAAGCATTCTATTTCAATTTCAATCAGGATATGGTTACTCCTAAGGGAACAGTCAATCGTTCGTACAGACGTTCTGTTCGCCTT
>JAFXSS010000147.1 GCA_017525455.1 Paludibacteraceae bacterium | reverse complement strand
TTTGTCAATAACGATATTCTCTGCGTAGTCATGCGTCAGCGTGATACCTGCGCCTGCGTCAGCAGCAATGAGTTCAGCCAGCGTCGGCTCGGTCAGGGTTACGTTATAATTGATAGACTGCTCGGCGTAGCACTCGCGCAGCTCGATGGTAGCGGTGATAGTGGTGTTACCCGCCATGATCGGAGTTACGGAACCATCCGCAGCCACGGTAGCAACGGCTGGGTTAGAAGATACATAATGGATAGCGCCACTACTCAGAGCCGAACTTGCCACATGTTGGAATGTACCTGCCAATGCAGATTGTGTCACACCGCTGCTGAGATCTAAGTCCCATGTCAGAGCCGGGCTTGAAGGACTTGCCGCGTGCATACGCGATACTTCTATAGACGCGATACCTGCGTGGTTGTCTGCCGCCTTGATAACGAATGCTGTTTCGCCTACCAATTCAGAGCCGTAAGCAACAGTATAGGTGTACTCGCGCGCTGCATCAGCACTGAGGTTGATAGTCTCCACATCATCACCTGCAGCCGTCTGCAACTTAACAGAGGTTGCTGCATCTGCATAGAGACGTACGGTGATGACCGATCCGTATGCCAAACCATTAGCCAAATTAGCCCGTACGGTCGCATCTGCTTTCATGCGGTAGTACGAACTATTCATCAAAGATAACGTGTAGTTCGGGTTCGCATAGGAAGCATCAACTACTTCTACTCCACGTACTGTTGTATAAGCATTGCTGAAGTTGCCACTCGTGACAAATCCACACATTAAAGCAGGAGGAGCACAGTTAGGAGCAACCCCCGGAGCATTCCAGTTTCCATTATGAATCATAAAGGCACCATTGCCACTCTGATCGTTTGCTGTTGCTGCTACCGTACCGGCGTATCCCTGATAACAAATAAGTCTTGTATTACCTGTAGAAGTGTCGTAGAACCATTTAGAGTTTCCGTTTTCCGGATTTTCCGCTTCGGTATATACATTGTAATAATACCACTCGCCATTGCCTGTGTTGTGGAATGTGCTACCACGGACAATATAACGATTTGTCTTTACATTTTTCAGATAATATAATGTTGTGTTATAATTACCGCTACCTGCAGGAATCTCATACCATTGATCAGAGCCATCATTGGTTGCGGCAATACCTGTTAATACTCCATTTACATCTGCAGCATACGGATTCTGGTTGCTGATGTAATTACTATTTGGTTGGAATCTCAGTTTCACGATTCTGAACGTAGCAGGCTCAGTATTATCACTACTCTCGTTCCAGAGACCATTGAGGGTAGCGCTGGAACCGGTGCTGCTGTTATAACCGGTGACGGTCATCGAGTAGAGGTTGTCTGTGGTCATCTCGCAGGCTGCGACAGAGACTTCGCAGGATGCACTTTCTACATGGTCGAACATATCCGTCACAGTGCAGGTGATCGTTGCTGTACCTACGCCCTCGGCATGTACAGATCCATCGCTGACAGAGGCTGCGCTCGTGTTATCACTGCTCCATACAACCGATTTGGTAATCAGGTCAGACGGGTTCTTGGTGAGCGTCAGCACAAAGTCACTATTACCCACCCAAGTGGTGTGCTCGCTTTCATTGAGCGCTACGGATGAAACAGCCTTGTATGCCCAAACAGCATCCAATGTGATGTTGCCCGTTACAGCGCTGCTGAAGTCATAGTCTGCGCCGCTAAGTTGCCATTTCACAAACTCGTATCCGGCTTTCGTCGGTGCACTCGGCTCAGTTGCCGTCGTTCCCTCAAACACACTCTGCGAAGCTACGGCGCTACCGTCATTGCTATTGAACGTTACCGTGTATTTCGGCAGAAGATTAACAGTAATCTTACCACCATCGAAAGCAATCTTGATACTTGCACGTTGGTTGAGTGAGAACTGTACACGACGATGCAACTTATCATCCATTGGAATAGAACGATTATAGGTGTCGTCGCTTACGTTCGCAAGAGAGCCATAATCGCCTAAGGATGAGTTCGCCTTATCCACGTGAGCAGCTCCGAACACTTCAATATTCTGCTTTTGCTTATTCAGGGCAGTATTGTATTTACCAATCCAGAACTTATACGTGCCCGCGTTGAGATTATGGATAACGAGTTCTCCATCGCTATTCATTTGACCTTCTGTCATGTTATAGCCATTCATGTAGGCTCCATCATCTGCATTATCCGGTGATTCTTCGGTGCCATGACCAAACAACGACTTACTTGCCACAGTCCAACCGGTCTTTGCAACGACATAGTCTTCTGCGGTAACAGAAACTTTACCATCATAACGAACAGTTACTTTCTTCGGAGCGTCCAAGTCAAACTTGAAGTGATCATAGCCACCTGCACCTTCATTACTCCAGCTCAATGTTGGGGTTGAGGCAGCAATCAACCCGCTACCCTGATTGGCTATTGCAGGCCAACTGCTTCTGCTAGTCAGTATCTCAAAGCGGTGACGTCCCTTAGGCGCGATGTAGGTTACACTGGCAACGCCGTCCGTTGTAGTCATTGCCAAACCGCTATTGAATGCCCAGTTTGAACCTTTATCATGCATACCGAAGTCGCCGACCAAATAGAAGTTACCGCTCACGCCCCATTTCGCATAGAGATCCATGTCTTCAGTAACGGTCGAAGTGCCGAGAATGAATTCTTGTGTCAGTTCCTCATCTTTATACCACTTTGCGGTGCCGTTGCCATAAGTAGAGGAAATGGAGCTGATAGTTTGCCCCTCTCCCACCGATAATGGCGAAACAGCAGTACCTCCATTCGGATGAATCGTCACGGTGTAAGTGGCTGCAGGGGTTGGTGGATCTTGTAGTGTCAGGACAATCTTGCCGCCATCAAATGAAATACGGACATCCTTTCCAGCGTCGCCTGGGCTAACCACCATCTTTACTTTACGATTGGAAACTTCCTTTATCGGCCATTGCTTACCGTCAAATTTCGCGTCAGCTGTTTTAGAAGAAATTAAAGAAGCTGTAGAATTAGTTTGGTCAACATAGCAGCCACCAAACTTATTTTGTCCCCAGTAAAGTTCGGCATCATTGTTACAAATGTAGAAGAAGTATGTCCCGGCAGAAACAGAAGATAATGTGAGAATACCGGAGGAATTTAATGCTGTCTTTGTATCAGCAGCAATTCCGCCTATGGCACTTTCACACTTGAAATACCAACCTTCTGTGTTAGGAGTGTAATCTGATAAAACCACTTGTGCTTTGTCCGTAGACGGGTTAAACACAATATCCACCTGCTTTGGAGAAGAAGATACATTAAATTTGTATTTGACATCATCTACCGTCACACCACTTGTTGATCCGTCAGCTAATGATGCTGTTTTATCGGCTCCGCCACCAATCATCACCGTAAAACGGTTTTTATCGGCAACGGGTGCAATATATGAGAAAGTGTAAGTGCCATCTAATTCGCTATAACATTTAAGTGTCATATCAGGATTGTTATTTTTTCCAGCCCAGTCACCACTATTATTGTATGCCCACAAATCACCCCTTAAACGATACGCAGTACTGATAGTGCGCTCCGTAGGTTCCGAAGCAGGGGTAGCAGCCCATACTTTAGTGCCATTGGTGTAAATAGTTACATCTGAGTTTTGTGCCAAATCAAAGGTGATACGCTTATCGGCATTGTCGCTTTTTAATGCAAGGTTAGCACCTTCGTGACTATTATCAATGGCATCTGAGTTTAATTGGGACCCCCAACTCGTATCTGTGGAAGGATTTAGTTTAAAACGATATGTCATGTTATTGTTGGCAGTCAGATTTGTGAAAGTTTTGTAGTACACGCCATTGTCGCAGTCCCATGACATTGTAATGCTATTTATAGTCCAACTTATATCAGGAAATCCTTGCCCAGCCATGTACATGTCTGCTGCTGGTTTCGGATTGTCGCAAGGAACTACAACATAAGTAGACCATGATCCACCATTCAATATCTGATTCTTCCCTGTTTGAAGAGTTAACCAAGCAAATTCATTCCAAACCTGACTGTCATTCCCTTTGTTCACGCGAATAATTCTCACTTGATTGTAAGTGCCAGAAGGAACTGTTGCTCTAAGGATACCTTCGCCTTGATTTTCCCATTGGGCAGCAGAAGATCTTGTTTGGTTGTTCCCATTATTGGCAAACTGTAAATAAATATTTGCATCGTTTGCAACAATACTCCCATCCCATCCCGAGTTGGAAAGTTTGTCAAAGTAGAAAACTTCGTTTCCTTGGAATGTGATATTATCTGCCCACAAAGCACTAC
>JAFXSS010000146.1 GCA_017525455.1 Paludibacteraceae bacterium | reverse complement strand
GTGTTTCCGGCGACCCGCAGTGCCGAGGATAGCGCGTTCTTAACGTGTTGCCTGCTGTCTGCTAACCGTATATCACAGACCGAAAGACCTTTGTATCACTACGTTATCCACAAAGGAAGTCTTACGGCTCGTCGTGTATGGAAAGGCGTGGACAAGCGCCGCGCTTTTGGGACGGTGCTAGACTATGCCCGTAAGCAAGGTGTTATGTCCATCTACCGCTGGCAGTTGTACTATATATATGTCAAGAAGGCACTGCTTGTTCCCATATTAGAACTGCTATAGTTCGTAATATTTAATTCGTCATTTCAGCTATGCGCGTCAAAATATTCTGTCGTTCGTTTGACCTCAAACTCTATCGTTTGAGCCGTGGGCTGTATGAGAGCTGGGGGCTTCCCTGCGTTAGACTTACAGACCAGACTGCAGATGGCTATTTCCGAACCATGCTTCGCGATACGGATTGTGATATCGCTATCAATGTTGACGAGGATTGCTTCATAACTTCCCGTCAAGCGGTGATGGATTTGGTGGATTATGTGGTGGCAAACGGTATAGCCAACGCCGGTTGTCCCGATGGCGGAACATGGGTGCCGCGAGGCGCTAACCCGCTGGTAACCAATCCGTTCT
Source organism: Paludibacteraceae bacterium (assembly GCA_017525455.1). Classification (GTDB taxonomy): domain Bacteria; phylum Bacteroidota; class Bacteroidia; order Bacteroidales; family Paludibacteraceae; genus Colicola. The sequence goes on along the minus strand of JAFXSS010000146.1, from coordinate 2,325 downwards.
TTAATGTGCTGAACCTTAATCTGTTGCGTGAGCAGTACTCGCGAGCAGCGGAAAAGGACTTTGACTACAATGCACATAAACAGCAGATGGTTGATGCCTATCCCAAGCAAATGCTTGTTGCCAATCGCTCATACGACTTCGATCTTGCAGACCATGAGCCGTACTATCAATTCTTTTTATGGCAGGCGTGCAACACGCGCACGCTCTATCTCAATTCGTCGCGCCACCAAGATAACTGGACAACTATCCTCTATAACCAGAACGGTGACGAACTATGCCGTCATACATGGCTTGCGCGGTTCTACTCGGTACCTGCATTCGTTGTGCGGCACTGGCAACCTAATGCCGGTAAGCAGCAGCAGCGTATCGATAATATCATAACTGAGGCTTACCGGATGAACGGAACAGCGCTACCTGTGTTTACGTCAGCCGACCGCTGCGCTTTCATGTGTAACAAGGTCGTACGCTGGCTCATAAAGATCCCGCAACGTATAGCCGGTTGGCCTGCTAAACTAAGCAAATTGTCAAAAAAGCGTGGCAAATAATTATTTTATCCCCGAAAAATTTGCAAATATGCAATATTTGTCGTAAATTTGTACGTTTTTGTGTGACTATAAATCATAACAATCGTAAATAATAACTAAAATCACATACAATTATGCAAATCAAAGTTAGTAACGCAAGTCCGATGCAATTCCGTGAGGTAACCGTTCAGGCACATCTGCCCGAGAACCTTAACAAGTTGCGTGAGCTTGCATTCAACCTCTGGTGGGTGTGGAATAGCGATGCCAAGAACCTATTCCGTCAGATTGACAATGACATGTGGCACCGCGCACAGTCCAACCCCGTACTGCTGCTGAATATGCTTGGTTATGACCGTTTGCTCGAATTGAGCAAGGATCGCTTGTTTATGGCACAACTCGACTCCATCTATGAGGATTTTACCGAGTACATGAAAGTGCCGCACAACTCCGAGCGTCCGTCGGTAGCATACTTCTCGATGGAGTATGGCTTGAGCAGTGTGCTCAAAATTTATTCCGGTGGCTTGGGCATTTTGGCCGGTGATTATCTCAAGGAAGCTTCAGACAGCAATGTTGATATGACCGCTATCGGTTTCCTGTATCGCTACGGATATTTTACACAAACCCTTTCTCCTGAAGGACAACAGATTGCCAACTACGAAGCGCAGAACTTCAACAACCTGCCCATCACGCAGGTGCGCAATGAGGACGGCAGCCCGATGGTGATTGACGTGCCATACCCTGACCGTTTCGTTCACGCTTATTTGTGGAAAGTGAATGTAGGCCGTATACAGCTCTACCTGCTCGACACCGATAACGAGATGAACTCCGAGTGGGATCGCCAGATTACCCACCAGCTTTACGGTGGCGATTGGGAAAACCGTATTAAGCAAGAGATTCTGCTTGGTATAGGCGGTGTGCTGGCTCTGAATAAACTCGGAATAAAGAAAGATGTTTACCACTGCAATGAGGGGCACGCTGCCTTGATGGGGCTACAGAGAATGGTTGACTTAGTTAACGAAGGGCTGAATTTCCGTCAGGCTTTGGAGGTAGTTCGCGCAAGCGGACTGTACACCTGTCATACGCCGGTGCCTGCCGGTCACGATTACTTCGAGGAGGGGCTATTCTACAAGTATATGCATACTTATGCCGACAAACTGGGTATAGAGTGGGGTGATTTGATTGGTTTGGGCCGTTCTAATCCCGAAGACGGCAGCGAGAAATTCTCGATGTCTGTATTTGCCCTTAACACCTGTCAGGAAGCTAACGGTGTTTCTTGGCTGCACGGCGAAGTAAGCAAGAAGATGTTCTCGCCTATATGGAAAGGCTACTATCCCGAGGAGTTACATGTTAGTTATGTTACCAACGGTGTTCACATGCCTACATGGGCAGCGTCGGAGTGGAAAAAGGTATATCGCCAGAACTTCCCCAAGGGCTTCTGGACAGACCAGTCGAATCTCGATATGTGGCGTGAGTATCTCAATATCCCCGACGAGATGATTTGGAACACACGTATGTACCTCAAGAAACGACTGATTGACTATATACGTCACAAGTTCCAGGAAGACTGGATGAAGTCACAGGGTGACCCCGCACGTATTGTGCGCGCTCTAAATGAGATGAACCCCAGTACGCTGATTATCGGTTTCGGTCGCCGTTTCGCTACCTACAAACGTGCGCACCTGTTGTTTACCGATCTGGAGCGTTTGGAGCGTTTGGTGAACAACCCCAATTACCCCGTTCAGTTCTTGTTCACCGGCAAGGCGCATCCCGCAGACGGTGCCGGTCAGGGACTCATCAAGCG
>JAFXSS010000145.1 GCA_017525455.1 Paludibacteraceae bacterium | reverse complement strand
GGCGACCGGCTAAGCCGAGGCGACAAGGCTGCGCGTTTTTGATTATAAAAAATAATGGATGATAATGCTTAATAATTGTTGACGAAATAAAGATCCAACAACTAATTGGTGATAATTGTGGATAATTGTTGACGAAATAAAGATCCAACAACTAATTGATGATAATTGATGATAATAGTTGACAAATAAAATTTGAAATCATATATAATCCCTCTCGCAAAATTGCAGATAATGCTTGTCAATTTTGGACGCCAAAATCTCATCCTGCTGAGATTTGCACAAGCAATTATTTGCAAATTCCAAATCTTTGTCATATCTTTGTGTCGCGTTTGCAAAACAGACCGTTTACCGCATGACTCTATACGGGTATCAGAGGGAAGCAAAAAGGAGGCAAAAAGGAATTGAAAGGGAGTTAACTCGAGACTTGTTTACTTTTCGCCTGCCATTTTTTTGTAAATAATTTGCAAATGTCAATTATTTTTTGTACCTTTGTAGTCGAAATATGCCAATTAACATTTAACCCTAAATAACTACAACAATGGAAAATCAAAAATCAGCCAAGACCATTAGTATCATTGCGTTGATCATCAGTATCATTGCATTGATTATCAGTTTGATGATTTGCTGCGGCAAGTGCCCATGCAGTTGGTTTGCACAAGACGAAGAACCTCAGCAGGTTGCTCAAGTTGACCAGAATGTAGCAACCGAACCTGCCGAGCCTCAGCAAGAGCAGGTAGTGATTGAGGAAACTGAACCGGAGCCTCAGCGTGCAGCTATCGATCTGACAGAGAAGAAGAAAAGAGCACAGGTATTCGTAGATCTGGGTTTGCCCAGCGGTACATTGTGGCGTGACATCAACGAGGAAGCAGGCCTCATGACCTACGAAGATGCAGTAGCTACCTATGGCAAACAACTGCCTTCGAAGAAGCAATATACCGAACTGCTGGAGAAGTGCACATGGAAGAAACTGAAGAACGGCGGTTACAAGGTAGTAGGTCCAAACGGCAACTACATCGTATTCCCGTACGACGGATTCATCAACTGCACCGGCGAACAGCGCGGTGTTAACGAGTTCGGTGACTACTGGACATCCAGCGCCAAGGAAGGTACGGAAGAAGCATGGCGTATCGTTTTCAGCGACAAGAAAGAGCCGAGCATCATTCTGCACAACCGCTGCTACGCCCGTGGCATACGTATCATTAAGAAATAAAACAAGGTTATTGCAACAATACCCTGCACTTACATGCAAAGAGCAGCCCGAACCAACGGACTGCTCTTTTTAGTTTACCTTATTATATATATACTTTTTTACGTAAACAATCTATGATAATTATACAATGTTGAATTGTTGATAACTTTTATTATCCACTTATTATCAATAATTTGGATAGTTGATAAATATAGGGTAAATATCTAATTGTGTTGAACAAATTTATTTATTTACACCGTATGTGGAGTTATAAACATATACTTTGTAATATAACTTGACTTATTAACATCCGGATGTTGATAACTGATATAAACTGTTATCAATCAGCCTCAGGTCAGTGCATAATCAGTACTTTGAGTGTAGTATGATTCTTGCCGTCAGCCGTATTGCAATATATTGTATATACTCCTGAGTGCGCTTTGCTACCGGCGAGTGTTTTACCGTCCCATACAGCAGTACCGCCTTCGCTATGCGTACGGCAGACTACATTGCCTGCTGCATCGGCTATATAAACAGTGGTGTTATCCATCAGACCGTTGATAGTGATTATACCTTCGTAATTAGGTCTGACAGGATTAGGATAAACGTATGCATTGGCGAAAGAGTCTGAGGGAGCAGAAGCATCACCGCGGTAAGAAACAAGTCCTTTGGAGGTACCTATATATACTTCACCGTTCTCCTCGTTGATAGCTATCGACAATACACAATCGGACGGCATAGGCGAATTGAGAGTGGTGAAATGTGAGATAATCTCCGGTTCGTATATACCTTCCTTGGTAACCATATGTACGAGATATGCGCCGGACACATTTGTACCAATCCATATACGGTTACCTCCTGCAAAAACGATAGAGTTGATTTGCTCGGTGCCCAGCAGATAGTCAGCAAGGTTAGTACCGTCGTGGCGTGACATCTTCAGCCGGCGGCAACTGTTGGAGCGGAACAGGTCGGTTGCAGCTTCGATGACAAGTATGCCTTCGTTTGTACCCAGCCACATATCGCCGTTATGATCTTGGGCAATAGTTTTCAGACTGGCGAGAGTTATACTCTTGTTATCCTGATCAACAAACGTAGAGCGGGATACAACACGGTCGTCATAATTAGTATAAGGTGTACCGTTGTCGTTAATCAGAATCACTCCGGCTGCATCGCGTGCACTGGCTATCCATTTGTAGTCAGGGTTGCGGTTGTCAACTACGAACTTGCTGACAGTGTTCAGCACTATACGTTGTCCGCCTTGATACAGATTGAACGAGTGCCACTGATGGTCGGGAGTAATGATATGTACGTTGGTAGCCAGATCGCTCATATTGGTTAGCCACAGGTTACGGTCAGCGTCAAAGGTCATGGCATCTACGCGACAGTAGCGGTACATAGCATTGCCTGTGTCTGCAGAACGGAGCGGACTGTTGTTATACGTATAACGTTTGGCTGTACCGTCGGGTAGGAATTCTACCACACCCATACCGTAGCTGGCTGCATAGAAATGCTTGGAGTCTGCCGGATCGACTGCTACATGCACAAGATCGGCAAGTGACAGAGTAGCCCCTATCCGGCGACAAATATCGTTGTATGACAGGTTATCCCACTGCGCACCGTTATAATACATGATTTGCGCTTCGCGCTTGAACTCTGTAGCCCATCGTCCGCCCGGTACGATCCATAGTTGCGAACCGTACGTAACCATGTCATACGGCATATTGGACAGCGGTCCGTCGGGTTCGTATTTCTGAACGGAGTTATCGTCCATTATATGCAGCACACCTTCGTTCGTACCCAGCCAATACGTGTTACCGTCCCTGACAGCACATTGGGGCTTGTAGGCAGCCAGATTGGATTGTTCGGTGAGTGTTGTGCCTGCAACAGTGAATATGCGTCTGTCGTCAGTACGTGCAAGTATACTGCCTTTGTATGCTGACAGAGCTACAAACTTATTGCTTGCCGGTATAATCTGTCCGTTGCGGTAAATAACGCTGTCCATCAGCATATACAGATCATTGTCGTTGCTGATAAGGTGTGTGATAGTGGCAGGCATGGAGGTGGAATGCCACTTGGCATAATCAACCAGATTATCTTTGATATTTCCTCTAAACAATCGATTGTCCGCTGCAGCAAATATACTGTCACCGACTACGGCAATGGCATTAATGGAAAGTTCGCTGCCTTCATCACCTATATAATAGGTATCGCTTATCTCCTGCTTGCGGATATTGATTACCACTATACCGAATGGCATAGCCAGATAGGCTTTGCCATCACGGAAAGCGATATTCTGTACCTGTTTGGCATTGATCTGCTTGAGATAGATATCTGCTACAGAGTGGATAGCACCTTGGTCATCCAGCAAGTCAATCATGCCGTCGTCGTAGGCAATGATAAGTGTAGCGGTATGTGAATCGTAACCTATGCGGGAGATAGATGAGCCGTTCAGCCCGTTGAGTTTGGAGTAATAGGTAAGCGATTCATCATCCCTGTCGATAGCACAAAGCGAACCTTCTGACAACGCATATACGCGTGTGGTCGAGAGTTGTATATCATTGATATCGGCATACGCCAGGTGTGTAGTCCATTGCATCATTGAACCCATATCGGCAGGTTCGCTGTAAGAGGATTGTTCGGCATTGACATCACTGGTTCGGTCGGTGACAGATACCAATCCCAATGAGGTGCCTATATACATTCGCTTGTGCAAATCATCGTATGCCAACGACAGAACATTGTTGGATGGCATAGCCGAGTTATCTACAGAGTAATGCTCAAGTATGCTATAGTCGTCAGCAGACAGAACATATACGCCGGCAGTTTGGGTAGCAATCCATGCGCGGTTGAGATGATCGAATAGGATGTCGTTGATTTTCTCTTCGTCGAATATAGGCAGATCCTCGTTGTTGGTAACATGCAGTACCTGACATTTGTTGGAACTGAAGTAATCTTCTGATACAGGGATGATCAGTACGCCGTTGTTGGTAGCAAGCCAGATGTTTCCCTGTTTGTCCTGGCGCATGCTGTATATAGCTGAGCGGGTCAGCGAATTGCCGTCCTGGTCAGTCCAGTGGATACGGATAAGTGTGCGGTCGTCATCGGTATCCGGCAGTGTGCCTTTGGTATCGATCAGAGCCAGTCCGGCTTCCTTTTCGTTGCCACGCGGAACAAGTGCCCAGACGCGGTTGGCATGGCAATTGTCAAATATGAACTGTCCGGCAGTGTTGATAATGAACCGCGAGCCGTCTTCGTTTTGCACGTTCATGCCTATCTGACTTCCATCGGCAGCAAATATAACAATATTATACTCTATATTGCCGGTGTTCATCATCCATAGGTTGGCTTGTGCATCGTAGATTGCTCCGTCCAGTCGTGTATATTTGGCAGGATTATCCGCAGCGGCTGAACCTATAATCGAGTTGCTTGCATTCCACCGCTTGATACACTGATCGTTGCGGAACTCATATAACCCCGAGCCGTAGGAAGTGATGAAGTAATGCGTAGGATCTTTCGGATCGACAGCTGCGTTCATAAAATCGATGCACAGCCCTCCTACCTGTCGAACAATCTCCTCGTTGGTTATGTTATGCCACGATGAACCGTCGTAACGCATCACGCATCCCGGTCTGTTGTTCTGCACAGCCCAACGCCCTCCGGCGAGCATGAATAACTGGTCTTGCCCGAAATGCAGGCGATAGGGCAGGTTGTTAAGCGGTCCGTCGAGTTTGTATGTCACTGTTTCGCCTGTTACCATCCGACGGATAATACCTTGTTCGCCTGCTGCAGTCCACAACTCACCGTCATGCGATGTAGTAGGATAATCGGCAGGATAAATCTTGCCGTCCACTATGTTCAGCGAATAATAGGAATTGTTGTTATAGAGGCGCCATTGCTGGCCTTGGCGGCGGTAGCAGGTATTGTTCTGCAGCAGATACAATATTCCTCCTGCTTGCGCTATGCCCTGGATATATCCTTTGTCAGGCAAAGGAATTTCCGACCAATAGGAGTAGTCAACTATATTGTCCGTGAGTGTGGCGGCATACAGGGTAGTATCGCCTGCGGCGTAGATAACCTGGTTGGTAACAGCTATGTGATTGACGGGCACCTCTTTCCCCTCCGGACCTATGAAATAGGTGTTGACAAACTCTCGCTTGCGGATATGGAATGTCTGTACGCCATAATCCATAGCCAGATATGCAAGGCTGTCTCTTACCGTGATAGAATGGCAATACTTGCTGAGCGGGGTGTACTTGTCATACAGGTCGGGAATGTATTGAAACGTCCCGTTTTTGAGAATATCTATTTTACTGTTGCTGTATACAATCATCAGTGCCTGCGCAGGTTCAAGCCATTTGATGCAAGCTATATCATGGCCATGCATACCGTCCTGACTGCTGTAAGTACGGATTTTTTCCGTCTGCACATCAACTGCTAACAGCGAGCCTGACGAAACGGCGTATGCGAATCCTCCGCCTACAGCAATCTGGTTGACGCTGTTGTAGGCCAAATGGGTAGTCCATGTTTGAGCACTCACGCTGAGTGTGAGAGTCAATAGAGTGAAGATGTATGCCAGTCGTTTCATGTCAGTTGGGTATCAATAGTTCAGTAGTGTGTCAAAGTATCTGCCTGAGTGCTTGCATGGCTCGTGCACGGTGGCTGATGGTGTTCTTGAGTTCAGCCGGCAGTTCGGCAAAAGTTTTGTCGTAGCCTTCGGGTATGAACAGAGGATCATAGCCGAAACCTCCGTTGCCGTATTCGGCTGCGGCTATGCTGCCGCGGACTACACCTTCCACCTGCTGCACCTTGCCGCTACGGATCAGTGTTACCACGGTGCGGAAACGAGCACGCCGATTCGTTTGTCCGCTAAGTTCCTGCAAGGCTTTCTTGCGGTTGTTGGCCGGGTTGGCAGGTTCTCCTGCCCAGCGTGCCGTACGTACGCCGGGCAGGTTGCCGAGTGCCTCAATCTCCAAGCCGGTGTCATCGGCAAAGCAGTCGCAATGATAGTGATCATATACGTACTGTGCCTTGATGAGCGAGTTACCTTCGAGCGTGTCGGCAGTTTCGGGGATATCAGCATGACAACCTATATCCTCAAGGCTGAGGATCGTGTGCTCAGGCAGGATAGCACGCACCTCTTGGAGTTTGTGGGCGTTGTTGGATGCGAAGACCAATTGCATAGATTCAAAAATAAGCCTACCCCTAACCCCTCCCTGAAGGGAAGGGAAAAAGGTGTAGATAGTTAGTATGCTATAGCAAAGACTACGCGACCGGCGGAAGGTTTGCCGGTAACCATGCACTTGCCTTCCTCCTGCTTGTGTCCGGGCAGCGGGGCGAGAGGGATACAGCGGATAGTAGCCTTGGTGTCGTTCTTGATCTGTTCCTCGGTTTCGGGTGTACCGTCCCAGTGGCAGAGCAGGAAACCGCCTTTCTTGATCTCCTCCTTGAACTCATCGTAACTGTTTACCTCGCGAGTGTTGGCAATACGGTAGTCGAGAGCTTTCTGATAGCAGTTCTTCTGAATATCCTCCAGCAAGTTGGCGATATACTCTTCGATACCGGCGAGAGGCAAAGTTTCCTTAGTGAGCGTGTCGCGACGTGCTACTTCGATTGTGCCGTTCTCCAGATCGCGTCCACCCATAGCCAGACGTACAGGCACACCCTTCAGTTCGTAGTCGGCGAACTTGAATCCCGGTGTAGATTTGTCATCAGTATCCAGTTTGACACGTATGCCGCGTGCCTTGAGGTTGTCAAAGAGCGGTCCGACAACGGTCAGCAGTTTGTCAAGATCTTCCTGTTTCTTGAAGATAGGTACGATCACTACCTGTGTAGGTGCGAGATGCGGTGGCAGAACGAGTCCGTTGTCATCGGAGTGGGTCATGATCAGTGCACCCATCAGACGTGTGCTGACACCCCATGAGGTTGCCCAAACATATTCGTACTTGTTCTCTTTGCTTAGATACTGCACATCGAAGGATTTGGCGAAGTTCTGTCCGAGGAAATGTGACGTACCTGCCTGCAGGGCTTTACCGTCCTGCATCATAGCCTCGATGCAATAGGTGTTCAGCGCTCCGGCAAAACGCTCGTTAGGCGACTTGACACCTTTGATGACAGGTATAGCCATTACGTTCTCTGCGAAGTCGGCATATACGTCCAGCATCTGACGGGCATAATCCTCAGCTTCCTCCTTGGTAGCGTGAGCGGTGTGACCTTCTTGCCAGAGGAACTCGGCTGTGCGCAGGAACAGACGCGTACGCATCTCCCAGCGCATCACGTTGCACCACTGGTTGCAGAGGATAGGCAGATCGCGGTAAGAGGATATCCAGTTCTTGTAGGTTGACCAGATAATCGTTTCGGATGTAGGACGGATAATCAGTTCTTCCTCCAATCGTGCATCGGGATCAACAATCACACCTTTGCCGTTCGGGTCGTTCTTGAGGCGGTGGTGAGTAACCACGGCGCACTCCTTGGCAAAACCTTCCACATGCTCGGCTTCGCGGCTAAGGAACGATTTGGGAATCAGCAGCGGGAAATAAGCGTTGCGTACACCTTTCTCCTTGAATCGGCGGTCAAGTTCCGCCTGGATGGTTTCCCAGATTGCATAGCCATAAGGCTTGATAACCATACACCCGCGTACGGCGGATTGCTCGGCAAGGTCAGCTTTTACTACAAGTTCGTTGTACCACTTGGAGTAGTCTTCACTCCGTGGGGTTAGTTTTTGAAAATTAGCCATTATTATATCTCAATTACGAATTAAAAATTACAAGTTAACAAGTTATCGCAGTGCATATTGTTTGCGCAGTTGTTCGAAGGCAGCGGGATTGGCCTTAAGTTGGTCGGATACCCGCTTGAGCCATCCTTTCCGGCTATCGCCTGCGGTAATGCATTCGCTACTTATGTTCAGTTTCGGCAGGTTGAAGTGCTGTGATAGCGCATCCATACACGTCTGCGATGCATTGCGTTTGCCTTGCACCGAGTAACCGGCTATATGAAAGGATGCCAGCAGTGCACGGTCGAGTACCTTACTGCTGATGTTCGGTTCGCCTTCCCATGTATCAATCACAAACCGTTGCGTGCTGTCGAGCAATGCCTGCTCATCCACCACTCCTCCCCGTGCCGCATTGATAATCAGTGCATCAGGTTGGCATCGGGAAAGAAAATTTCCGTCACACAGGTGATAGGTAGGATAGGTTCCGTTCCGGGTGAGCGGCGTGTGAAAAGTTATCACATCGCAACCGGTTACATCGCCCGTCATTCCGCGTGGCGGATCATTCAGTACCACACGCATCCCCCGTCGTTCGGCCATCTTGGCCACCAGTGATCCCACATGACCCACTCCTACTATTCCTATCGACAGTTGCCTGGCTGCTACTTCGTTGAGTGCTTCTTCGACATAGTCACAAACAGCCTGGGCATTGCACCCCGGGCAACTAACCACCCTGATGTTGCGCATGCGGCAGTAATCAAGGTCGATATGATCTGTTCCGATGGTTGCTGTTGCTATGAACTGCACCCGGCTGCCATCCAGCAGGAGACGGTTACATTGTGTGCGCGTGCGTACAATGAGAGCATCGGCATCCCTGACCGCCTCGGGCGTGAACTGCTCGGGCTCAATATAGCACACTTGAGCAAGATTGTCGAGAACACCTTGTAGGAAAGGTATGTATTTGTCGATGAGAATTCTCATATACAATCTCGGTAAAAGTTTGATAAACCCCGATAAAACCCCGACGATCTTGGCCGTTTTTGCTTTAACTGTACATAATATTGTCAATCAGACGCACCGGTCCGCAATACACAGTCACACAACCTATAGCATGGTTGAATGTATCGGTCGGCATAAGTGTGGACTGATCAACAATCTCGTAGTACTCCACTTCCAATCCCGGAACGGCATTGATTGTATCCACTACGCGTTGCTGCACTTCCAACACATTGGCATTCGGCTGCTTAGCCCAATCGAGTGAGGCAAATAGCGTGCGTGAGATGGCGAGAGCAGTCTGTTTTTCATCAGCTGACAGCCGTTCGTTGCGCGAAGAAAGTGCCAATCCGGATTGTTCGCGAACAATAGGGCATCCGATGATTTGCAGATTGCCGAATGTTCCTGCGAGTGCCGAACGCTCAACCATGAAATGGATGATAGCCAGTTGCTGGAAGTCTTTTTCGCCAAAGTAACCTCTATCCGGTTGTACGAGATAGAACAGGCGAGAAACAACCTGTACCACTCCGTTGAAATGTCCGGGACGCATCTTGCCTTCCATAACTTTGTCCAGACCGTTGAAGTCAAATTGGAACGGTTCGTCCATCTCCTGCGCTGTATACATCTCTTCGGGAGCAGGTGCGAACACAAACTGTGCACCTATGCTTTCCAGCAGCGCGGCATCCCGTTCGAGCGAACGCGGGTACTTAGCCAAATCCTCCTTATTGTTGAATTGCGTAGGATTGACGAACACGCTGACTACGGTAATATCGTTTTCGCTGACACAACGGCGCACGAGGGAAGCATGCCCCTCATGCAATGCGCCCATCGTAGGCACCAAACCGATAGTCTGGCCTTTCATTTTGCAGGCTTGGATACTACGTTCCAACTCTGCTTTGGTAGTGATGATTTGCATATATTTTAACGGGTCAAAAATATTCTATTGTCAAAAATCCTACAAAATTACAAAAAAATAACGAATATTAAAAGTTTTTTTGATAAAAAATTTGCAAAACTCGTTTTTTTTTTGTACCTTTGCACTAATTTAGCCCACAAAGCGCCTCTTTTGAATGAAATATGACAAAATTTGTGTTTGTGGCAAAACTACGGAGGATAGGCTATGAATAATGCAAATCGGATCTTGTATGTAAGCCAAGAGATCAGCCCCTTTTTCGAGGAGCAGACTCCTGTTCGTTTGCTGAATAGGATATTGCCGGAGATTTGTCAGTCCAACGGATTTGAGACGCGTACGTTCATGCCCAAGTTCGGTGAGATCAACGAGCGTCGGCATCAGTTGCATGACGTGATCAGGTTGTCAGGTATGAATCTGTCGATTGATGACACCGATCATCCGTTGCTGATCAAGGTGGCCAGTATTCAGTCGGCCAGGATGCAGGTGTATTTTATCGATAACGAGGATCTGTTTCACCACCGTCGTGGTTTGAAAGATGCGTTTGGGGTGGAGTACTCCGACAATGACATCCGTACGATATTCTTCTGCCGCGGTGTATTGGAAACGGTGGAGAAACTGCGTTGGGCACCGAGTATCATACAGTGTTCGGGATGGATGTCGGCACTTGTGCCGCTGTATGTCAAGAAGGCTTTTGGCGGTACACCGTTCTTTGCCGACTCCAAGGTTATAGTAGCATTGGATGACAACGAGTACAGTTCGCCGTTCAGTTCGCGCTTTGCCGACAGACTGATTATCGATGGCGTATTGGGCAGTGATGTGCGTACGATAGCCGGATTGCCTGTAGGGTACGAAGATCTGATGCACTTGGCTATCGATTATGCTGATGCAATAATTCTGACTACGAATCAATACAACTCCCGTTTGGTTAACTATGCCGAGAACAGGGGCAAACCTATTCACAACATGGCCGGTGCCGATGCCGACAGGTTTGTAGCCCTGTACAACGACCTGCTTTCGCAACAATGACCCGTCAGATACAGATTGTCTTCTTTCTGTTAGCAACTCTGCTATTCAGTTTTTCATCGTGCAAGAACGATGTGGTAGGTGCCGGTTCGTCGGTGCTGGAGTCGGAAGATTCCATCATTGTTCGTGCCGACACGTTCAGTCTGACCTCGTCGTTGGTGCGCGGCGGAGCGGTCACGGCTACTCCTGACTCGTTTATGTTGGGTGAACTGGATAGTAAGTACGGTCATCTGCATGCCGATTTGCTGACGCAGCTGGCTTGCCCGGTAGGATTCAAATATCCGGCCGATGCGGAGTTGGACTCCGTATGTCTGTTCCTGTATTATCGGTATGCCTACGGCGATGCGAATGCACCGCTGGCGATCAACGTATATGCGATGGACAGAGGTACCTTTGTGTACAACGAACCGTTACGCAGCGATACGGCTATCAGCACGTATTGCAGCCTGGATGACTCGACGCGGATGCTTGATCATCCGGTGGTGGTAACATCCAGTCGGTATACAGACAGCACGGCTTATGGCGACGGATATATACCCACCATCACGCTGAGGCTCAACAAAAAGTGGGCGCAGAAATTATTTGCGGCTGACGACTATTCATCGCAGGAAGTGTTCAACCGCATGTTCGGAGGCATATATATTACCACAGAGTTTGGCGGTGCCACGCTGCTGAGTATAATGGATCTGAACGTGGGCATATACTACCATTTTACATATGAGCGTGCGGGCGTGGAGTCAGTGGTTGAGAAGGGTATGAAAGGCTTGTACGCCAGTCGCGAAGTGCGCCAGTTGAACAGATATATCTGGCAGGAGAGCGATCTGCAGGCGCTGGAGATGAATGCAGATACCAATTTCATCATTTCGCCGGCGCATATATATACGCAGTTGTCTTTCCCTATGGCATCAATGAAGGAGGCTATCACGCGTTCGGTAGGTACGCGTCGTGCTTACGTCAATCGCGCGCACCTGAGTCTGCCAGTTCTCAACCATTACAGCGGTACAGCCTCGCAACGCACCCGCGACGATTGGGCGCAGCCCGCTCAGAACATGCTGCTCATACGCAAGAGTGACCTTGACCTGTTCTTCAACGATGTGATAGATCTGTCCGACAGCATAGCGATGTATGCCACGTTGCAGTCGGTAACGGATACGTTGGATATAACAACATATTCCTACGAGTTCGACATATCAACCCTGCTGACCGAGCAGTTGCGCAAGGATAGGTATGAAACGCTGGAGATGTTGCTTGTACCGGTTACGGTTACTACATCCACTACCACGTCGTCGGCAACGGTGATAGATATTGATTACAACCAGTCGCTCACGGCCACCGAAATCTACAGTGCCCAACACCCTGAGCATAAGTTGGAGCTGGAGGTGGTGTACTCGGGATTTTAATTTTGCGATTCTTTTTGGTTCCTTTGTGATTTCTGTTCGGTCATTATGCCCCACATAACTCCCTCGCAGGAAATAGCAAGTATGCTCCAAAACGATCGCAAATAATTATAAAAAGAAGTTAATAAAGATGTCTTTACAATGCGGAATAGTAGGATTGCCGAATGTCGGCAAATCCACCTTGTTTAACTGTTTGAGTAACGCCAAAGCGCAGTCAGCTAATTTCCCCTTTTGTACTATCGAACCGAACCTCGGTGTGATTACTGTTCCCGACGAACGATTGAACAAGTTGGGCGAACTTTGTCATCCCGAGCGCGGAATAATCCCCACAACGATGGAGATTGTTGATATAGCCGGGTTGGTGAAAGGTGCAAGCAACGGCGAAGGATTAGGCAACAAGTTTCTGGCTAACATACGCGAGACGGATGCTATCATCCATGTGTTACGTTGTTTTGACGACGGCAATGTGATTCATGTTGACGGTTCAGTCAACCCCGTTCGCGACAAGGAGGTGATAGATGCCGAGTTGCAACTGAAGGATCTTGAGACCATCGAGAGCCGGATACAGAAGATAGAGAAGCAGGTACGTGTGGGCGGTGACAAACAGGCAAAGACGGCTCTCGACCTGTATATCCGCTACCGCGAAGCATTGTCGCAAGGCAAAAGCGCACGTACGGTTGAACTGCAGAACAAAGACGAGGAACTGGCAGCACATGACCTGTTCCTGCTTACGAACAAGCCCGTGCTCTACGTTTGCAATGTCGATGAGGCCTCAGCCGTCAGCGGCAACCGGTATGTTGAACAAGTTCGCGAGGCTGTGAAGGATGAGCAGGCCGAGGTGCTCGTGGTAGCCGCAAAGATCGAGAGCGAGATAGCCGAGCTGGAGACTTACGAAGAGCGGCAGATGTTCCTGGAGGAGATAGGCTTGCAGGAGTCGGGTGTAAACAGGCTGATCAAAGCGGCTTATGCGCTACTGAACCTGCGGACATTCCTGACAGCAGGTAGTGATGAGGTACGCGCGTGGACGTTCCGCGCGGGCGCAAAAGCACCGCAGTGTGCGGGCGTTATCCATACAGATTTTGAGCGCGGGTTCATCCGTGCCGAGGTTATCAAGTATGAGGATTTTATAGCTTTGGGCGGTGAAGCGGCATGCCGTCAGGCAGGCAAACTGGCTGTAGAAGGCAAGGATTATGTGGTGCAAGACGGTGATATCATGCACTTCCTGTTCAATGTGTAATCCGGTACTCGACGTTTAGTAAACAAGTCAACTAATAATGAATAATATTCTCTCATATTGCTTGGGTAATCCCTACCTGCTGACAGCTATGCTGATTGTGGGTTTGGTGCTACTGGTGAAAGGGGCAGACTGGCTGGTGGACGGTGCGTCGGCTCTGGCCAAACGCTTTGGTATCAGTGATCTGGTGATTGGTCTGACAGTGGTGGCGTTTGGCACATCGATGCCGGAGTTTGTGGTGAACATGGTGTCGGTTGCGGAAGGATCGACTGACCTGGCGATAACAAATATTCTGGGTTCGAATATTATCAATACGTTTGTTATCCTGGGTGTGACAGCATTGATCTATCCTATTACCTCGCAAAAACGCAAGCGGGATTTCAATATACCTCTGTCCATCATTGCCGGTGTGCTTGTTTATGCCTGTGTGTCCATCAAGTCGCCGTTCGGCGAGGAGGCACAAGGTATCACGCGTCCCGGAGGAATAGTGTTGCTGCTGTTATTCTGCTATTTCCTGTACAACTCCATTCGTCATGCCAAGGATCATCCTGACGAGCCTGCGGAAATAGAGCCGCTCAAATCTACCAAACCTATTGGTGCAGGTATGGCTGTAGCGCTGGTACTCATCGGTTTGGCGGGATTGGTTGTCGGCGGTGAGATGATAGTTAAGTCAGCCGTACAGATTGCTACCAACCTCGGTGTGTCAGAGGCTATCATCGGTCTGACTGTAGTAGCGTTAGGCACCTCGCTGCCCGAACTTGCAACATCCGCAATGGCGGCATTCAAGCATAACTGTGATATAGCCTTGGGCAATGTGATAGGTAGCAATATTTTCAATGTGTTCTTTGTGCTGGGCATGAGTGCCGTTATTCGTCCGCTGCCTGCCTACGAGGGTATAACTATGGATGCCTGGGCAGCTGTAGTGGGAAGTATGCTGGTGTGGCTGTTTATCAAGACAAACAAAGAGCGCCAGATCAAGCGCTGGGGCGGAGCTATACTGCTGCTTGTATATGCTGTGTATCTCACATATCGCCTCTTGCCCTATCTATAAGAGCATTTTTGAATGATTTTTGCTAAAAAAGTCCACATAAATTTGCATATGTGGATTTTTTTTTGTACCTTTGCATCTCGAATTGAAAATCATACCGACTACGGTTCTCTTGCAGGCATGACTTAAGCTATAAGTCGCCTCGGCAAGAGCTAAGAGGGAAACAGGTGAAAATCCTGTGCAGACCCGCTGCTGTAAATCGCCATCGGTTCGCGTTCGGCAACAAGATCGCACAGATTGCGCTTCGCGCAATAAAAGCGACTTGTGCCTTCGCGCTCCCCAAAACCAATCTGAAGATTGCTTTCGGGGACGCTGGAAAACCGAAAATGTTGTGACACAAGGTGCGTCGGTGCACCATAGCCATTGTCCCGTAGGGATGAGAAGGCGTCACGACAGGCGACAAGCCAGAAGACCTGCCGTATGTCGTGCGTTCACAAGACTCCCGCGGACTGGAGACGAACGACAACAGCAGCGCATATTCTGCGCAGTTATCTCGTATATATATAGTCTGTAGTGTAGTCTTGTGGCGCAAGCAAGAATATGTAAATGCGCAATAAGACCACATACACTCATCTTTTTCTTCTGCCCATAATTATTGAGTGTTATGCAGGAGCAACTTGCCGTGAGGCAGGTTGCCCCTGAGTGTCTTACGGTGCGATTGAAAGAATATATTGGAATTCAAAATAATGAAAAAATTACTATGTATCATTGGTGTACTTTTGGTGCTTGTGCCAAGCGTCCGGAGTGCCGACACTATCCGTTTGAATATGCAGGCGCACCTCACGGATTACCCGCAAGATGCTGACGGCAAGTGGGTCGGCACGTTCAATTACGGCATTCTGTCGCTGGACTTCGAAGCATTTCAGTTCTCACACCTGACCAACGCCATGCAGGCACAAGGTTCGGATGAGCATGGAATGCAGTATTGGGATGGGTTTACCATCTGCACCAATGGTGATGACAGCGACTATGGTTATGCCGGTTCGTCAACGGACTGGGTAACTCATCAGTGGGGTTGCATGGCTGGCGGTGGAATAGACTCCTTGGGCAACCTCGTCAAGGGTGCACCATATCTAGTTGGGTATTGGGGTTATAACTATGAGGAGGAAGGCGTGCGCAGTCTGCGTGTGGATTTTCCGGACGGCGAGACGCATCGTCCACTGGGAATATGGGTGTGCAACCATCCGTGGCCGTACTACGGCATTCAGCATGATGATGCGTTTGCGCACTCGTTTGCCGACAACGGAGCCCAGTTCCGGATGATCATCCACGGCTTGGACGACGAGGAGAAAGATGCCGGAATGCCGATTGTGCATAAGTTAGCATGGTTTCATGACAACGCTTTGGATATCTCCACCGACTGGCAGTGGATCGATCTGAGTTCGCTCGGGCAGGTGAATGCGGTCTATTTCACAATGGAGAGCAGTGATGCATCGGGTGTGTTGGGCATGAATACCGCTGCCTACTTCTGTCTTGGCGGAATGGAGATGCTCGAACATGTCGATGAGATTGCCCGCCCGTCGGGTTTGGAAGCCGAACCGATAGACGAGCACAACGTGAAAGTCACATGGAAGAAAGTGGACGATGCCGTCTACTACCGGATGTATGTTGATTCGGTGCTGGTGGATTCGACAAATACAACGTCTTATACTTTCACAGGTCTAAAGACCTACACCGAATACCGATTCTTTGTGCAGGCTGTATCCGCCTACGGCGAGAGTTCGGACTGGGGCTATGTATCCGCACGGACCAAAGACCTTACCCCGCCTACTCCGCCCGCTAACCTACGGAAAGTGGAAGTGGGGATGTACAAGATTGTGCTCACATGGGATGCCGGCACGGACAATGTGGCGGTAAGCAAGTATGTCGTATATGTCAACGGCAAACGCTACTCCCGCCCGAAATATACCACGGTCACCATTACCGGACTTGACCCGGGAACGACGTATCTGATTGAGGTGGAAACACTCGATACCTCGGACAATGCCAGCGAACGTGCTTCTATACAAGTCAAAACATACACTACTCCGACGGATGTAGAGGAGACGACAACCGATAACCGGCAAACGGTATATACCCTGCAAGGACAATCGTTGCAGCCGAAAGACATGCAACGAGGACAGGTGTATATCGTTACGACCGGTAGCGAGAAGAAAAAACAAATACAATTCTAACTAATATATAATCAAATGCATAAACATTTTCTATTTTTTACGTGCCTATTCTTCTTATTAGGAGCATGGCACAACGCACAGGCGGCATCGGTGGAAGTGACCATGAACAGTGTCACCAAAACCATGAGCCTGCAAGATGCACAAGGTGATCCTATTGCGGAAGATTCGCATACAGGAAACACCTACGTGTTCAACAATCTACCCGCAGGCGCTTATACGCTCTCTGGTTACAACTCCAATAGCGAGATGAACGGTACGTTCACTTTCACGGTAGGCGATAATGACAGCGAACTCTCGCTGCAAATCTGGACTATTACCAAGATCAGCACCTCCAACAAGAAAGAGGACAACTCCTATTGGGTGTATGGTGAAGATTTTACCATTGAAGGCTGCGAGGTTCACAGCCGAGAAGGTGCTACCTTTCCCGTAACCGTTGGTGTGAATGCCGGCAATCCATCCGTGCTGACATACGATGGCGGCAGTGTGGTACTGCGTATGGTGCCGTCGGCGGAACATCAGGCAGAAGGCTATATTTTTGCATGGGACGGACGAACCGTAACGGGTAACACGACCATTCAGACCAAGATTCCCCTGGGTGGTACGTTTACTTCCACCTGTCCTGCAGATGCAGAGATAGCCGTGATGCAGAAACCCGGTGGTGATGGAGGTTCGGGAACGATTCACTTTGTGCCCTTCCATGTGATTGAGCCGGAGTCGGTGGTGACAGAAGGTAATACGAAGACATACACATGGAGCCTGGGTAGTACTTGTAAGTATAATATGCGTGCATGGCGTGAAGGAAGTCTAACGCAATTGCTCACGTTCTACTACAACACGGATGAGACCAAATGTCCGGTGATTAACTTTACCGAAGCGGACTTTGCTGCTCGTGACCCCAAGTGGGTGGATCATGATCCACAAAGTCTGGATGGTCTGAACGATTGTAATATCATGCTCAATATCAACGAGAAGGGCTATAAAACCATGAAGACAGGTGAGGTATATGACCTGATGGCAGAGCGTGTGTGGCAGATTATACCGAACCAGACGGAGAACTACTTCTTGGAGCCGGACTACCATTACGCCGTATATGACATTAACGGCAATCCCGACAATTCGGTTATTGAGATTGTTCCCGATGGAAATATCGGTTCCGAGTGGTCGATTATGCGCGCTAAGAAAAAGGGCACTGCTATTGTGACTGTTACTTACGATGCGGCATCGGCATTGCAATACGCCAACAATACCGGCAAGATGAGTACCTATTACGGTGGTCAGTATTTTGGCGCTATCTGGCCGGAGAACACGGGTGTGTTTGTGGTGTCTGTAGATACGGCTACTCATAATATGGATGCCAATATGCGCATCAACGAATTGCTTAATGACGGTCAAAAGAAGAATGCCGGAATCTATGTCGATGCGGAGCACGATGTATTCTATTACATCAATGACGAAGAGGCCTTCTACTACACTTTCAAACCGACCGGTGTGCAGACAGTGGAGATTTCTTACCCGACGCATCGTACCAATGATGCCGTGTATAATACAGGTTGGCATCCTATCACAAAGAACGCTGATAACACCTTTACCCTGCCTCTCAAACATGGCCGCCAGATTGTGCGTCTTGGTGACGGCACGGGCAACTATATCTATCGGGTGCTGACTGCTCGTCACGCGACACGCAACATCATCAACGAGACAACCGGTGGCGATGTATTTCGTCCGGGTGATAACGTACGTATTCAGTACAACGGACTGTTCCATCCGGCGAACAAATTGTCGGGTATATACAACATGTCCGCATATATTACCTATAACGGCACACCGACCGGTACGGCACTCATTCTTGGTCCGAATCAGTATTGGTTTGGTGCTCGTCCGTCTGCACAGGCTGTGACGTTCACTATCCCGAAAGACTGGACGGCAACAACTTATGAACTGACAGAAGGTGTGATTCAGGTAACGGGTTTCGGTGATCCTATCGGTAATCACCGTTTGGTGAACAAAGTCGGTGGTCGTTCGCCCAACTTCACCGCTATCTCGCACCAGACCTACTTCGGTGCATTACCTGATGCGATTATTCCTGTGAAGCAACTAAGCAAAACGCTTGCTACGTTGATAAGTAATCCAGAAGGCGCGGAATTTACTTCTGTGACCAATAGTTTGGGTGACGAAGTAACTGCGGAAGAAGGCAAGTATCTATTGACCGAAGGCGACAACTTGATTATTGCTGAGAAATCGGGCTACAAGCGCACGCCGATTACCGTGACGATCCCTGAAGGTTGTCCGGCAGAGATGACTATTACGGTTAATCTGGAACCTGTTCCTGCGGAAGGATGGAATGGTGAGACGCAAACAGCCGTAACCCCGACGAGTGGTATCTATCATATCACCAGCGGTGCAGAATTAGCATGGTTTGCAGCACAAGTAAACGCCGGTACCGGCAAATCCTATAAGGCCGTATTGGATAATGATATTGACCTTTGCGGTTTCAACTGGACTCCTATCGGTAATGCTTCCGGCAAACAATACGCAGGTTCGTTTGATGGTAAAGGTTTCACGATTGACAACCTCTATCTCTCTTCAACCGGCGGATGTATAGGTCTGTTCGGCTATCTGACGCAAGGAGCAGAAATCAAGAACCTTACCGTCAAAGGTGCGGTCACTTCTTCCAGTACCTCAACAACCCTCAAAGCCGGCGGTGTGGTAGGTACGGCTTCCGGTTCGAAGAGTAAACCGGTCAAGGTCACCAATGTCACCAACTATGCCTCCGTAACAGGACATAGCAAGTATGCTGCAGGTATCGTCGGCTATGCCGGTACGTATGTCATCATCGATCGTTGTGCCAACTACGGCAATATCACCCTCTCGCACGACACCAACACCAAGGGTACGGACGCAGCAGGTATAGCCTATCTGAATGCCACCAGCGATACCATTCATAACTGTTACAACCAAGGTACGATTGTGGCGAATAATAACGTCGGCGGTATCTATGCTACTTCGGTCAATGCATCGGTAACCAATGTCTATAACACCGGTCGTGTGCATGCTACGCGCACCAACGGAAGCGGTTATTCGTGCCACGGTGCTATCCGTCCGACAGCGAACACAACGGCAACCACCGACCAAGTGACCAACGCATACGCTAACGAAGACTTCCTGTTCAACGAACTCAACACGATCATCATCACCAATCCCGAAGCATGGAGTGGCGGCGAAGTGGCATACAAACTCGGTGATGCCTTTGGTCAAGAGATTGGTGTCGATCCGCTACCTGTTATAGGAGGCATGACGGTGTATGAAATAGAAATGCCCGACGGAAGCAAGTATTATAGCAATACGAATGAATCCTATGGAGAGTATGTTCGCGAGAACCTTACGCCCGGACAGATAGGTACAATCTGTTTGCCGTACGCTTCATTCCGTACATTTGGAGCAACGTTCTACAAAATGCTATACAAGAAGTTGGATGACCATGGCGATCCGATGAAGATTTACCTGGAAGAAGTGCTGCAACTCGAACCCGGAGAGCCGTATATCTTTATTCCGGAGGCCGATGAACTGCGAGTATGGTACGCAGAGTCCACGCAAGTTCTCAGTCCTGCAGATGCAATCAACGGCTTGCAAGGTACATTTGAGCATATTACCGATGGTGCAGCAGGTGCTCCCGGTAATAAGTTAGAGGGTAAATATATCATCTACAACAACATGTTCAAGAAGTGCGGTGCATATTGCCAACTATACGAAAATCGCGCGTATATCAAGATGGCCGAAGTGCCGGTAATGGGTGCGCCGAATGCACCGCAACCTGTTCCCGGACGTCGCCATGCAGTAATAGGCAACGCACAAGCACCGCAGGTGGCTACCGGTGCAGAGAATGTAGTTGTGGATACAGAGAATACGGCATACGATGTACTCGGACGACCTGTTGACATCCGAAATACGGATATTCACGGAGTTTATATTGTTAACGGACAAAAAATCGTAAAGTAATATGAAAGCAAGAAATAAATATCAGTCTCCCAAAACTACCCTTCAACTGATAACTCCGATGCAGGTAATTGCAGCCAGTGTAGGAGTTGACAACGAACCCGGAGACAACTTAATCGGGGGTTAAGGTAATTTCAGAGACGCAGGCTTCGGCAATCCGGAGCCTGCGTTTTTGATAAAAAATATTAGATATAGAACATTTATTTCCTAAAAATTTGCATATATCAAATAAATTTTGTAACTTTGCTGCCACGTACGATTAAGGGAAACAGGTGTAAGTCCTGTACAGACCCGCTGCTGTAAATCGCCTTCGAAAAAGAAGGATTGTTGCGACATAAGGTGCGTCGGTGCACTATAGCCACTGTCCATTAGGGCGGGAAGGTTTCGTAACAAGAGATAAGTCAGAAGACCTGGCGTACGTTGACGTAAGGTCCTCGTGGATTAGGATGGTCAGAATGAAGTATTCGTTGGTTTTCATACTGTTTCTTGTTGTGTGCATCACCGGTGAGGTGATGGCTGTTCCGTCAGTGGCGGACGATGTGCTTGATAGCATCGTCCGGCAGTTCAGTATCGACGAGGTGGAGGTGACTGCCCGCAGACGTGAGGAACCGGTCATTCCTGTGCAAAAGCTTGAAGGCGCACGATTGGCAGGATTAAGCACACAGAGTGTCGCGGACGCTGCACGGTACTTCTCGGGCGTGCAAATCAAGGATTATGGCGGCGTGGGCGGTATGAAGACGATTGATGTGCGTTCGATGGGCACCAACCACCTGGGTGTGTTCTACGACGGCATAGAGATCGGCAATGCGCAGAACGGGACAGTCGATCTGGGAAAGTTCTCGATGGACAATATCGAGGAACTTGCGCTTTACAATGGTCAGAAGTCCGAGATATTCCAACCGGCAAAAGATTACGGCAGTGCCGGTACATTATATATCAAGACTCGTCGTCCGCGGTTTACCGACGGTAAAAATTATAACTTAAGCATCACCATGAAGGCAGGCACGTTCGGCTTGGCTAATCCCTCTATCCTGTACGAGCAGAAACTGACTGACAATATCCATCTCTCGGCGAGTGGAGAATATACCTACGCCCATGGTCGTTATCATTTTCGTTACCGCAAGGTACTGCCGAGCGGTGCTGTGGCGTGGGATACGACCGCAGTCCGTCAGAACGGCGATGTGCAGGCAGGGCGTGCCGAGGTGGGATTGTTTGGGTATCTGCCTGAGGGTAAGTGGCACATCAAGGGGTACTATTACCAGAGTGAGAAAGGTATACCCGGTGCAATAGTGAACAATGTATGGACAAACAGTCAGCGGCAGTGGGACAGGAACGCATTTGTGCAGGGCAACTACACCCAGCGTGTGACGAAAGGTTACGACGTGCAGGTAAATGCCAAGTACTCGAACGACCGAATGCGCTACCTCAATCCCGATACAACGCTGATGTATATCGACAACACGTTCACTCAGCAGGAGATCTACCTGAGCATGGCGCATCGCTTGGCAGTGGTTGGTGTGAAAGGACTCGTGCCGCATCATGATGTGAACTGGGACGTGAGCCTGAGTGCCGACTGGCAGTGGAATTACTTGGATGGGAATCTTGCCAATTTCGTCTATCCCGAACGAAACACCGTACTCGCTGCGGCGGCTACACAACTGTATTGGAAGTACTTGAAGGCACAGGCATCGGTTTTGGGCACATTTATCTTTGACAAGATACACCAACCGACTCTTGCTACTCCGACCGCCTACAAGCAGAAACCGCAGTTCACGCCTGCGGTGTTCGTGAGTTATCAGCCTATCCTTCGTGAGGAACTATTTCTGCGCGCATACTATAAACGCATCTTCCGTATGCCAACATTCAACGACCTGTACTACACCGATGTGGGTAACATCTCTCTTCTGCCCGAATATACTACCCAATACGACGGTGGCGTGCAGTATGACAAGTGTTGGCAGGAAGGTGCGTGCCGTGCAGTAAGCGTGAAAGTCGACGGATATTTCAATCAGGTGAAGAACAAGATTGTGGCTATCCCCAAGGGCAATGGCCAGTACCGCTGGCAGATGATGAACCTTGGATATGTGGAGATTCGTGGATGCGATGTCAATGCTTCGACCACACTAGATCTTACCCATGATGTGTTACTGACCATTGCTGCGGCTTATACCTACCAGAAAGCACAGGACCTGACTGACCCCAATGAGATGACCTACGGCGGACAGATTGCATATATCCCTTGGCATTCGGGTAGCGCAACGGTCAATCTGCTTTGGTGTGGACTGAGTGTGAACTACGCGTTCATCTATGTAGGAGAACGCTATCATAATAGTGCGAATATTCCTGCTAACCATGAGCAGCCGTGGTACACGCACGACATGAGTATATCGTATGATATGCTGATTAGGCAAAAGTCGAAAGCAGATAGTCGAAAGTCTGATTGCTCTCCGCGATTGCATTTTGCCATCGAGATCAATAATATGCTTAATCAGCAGTACGACGTAATACTCAACTACCCTATGCCGGGCATTAATGGCAAAGGCATAGTACGATTGACAATTTAGAAACAGGGTAATTGATAGGATATTATGATAGCATTAGTTCATAGGCTTTTATCTTTGAGCGCAAGCGGTCTTATTTCTTTGAGCGTTGCGATCTTATTCTCCGGCTGTCGGCAGAATGTGATAATCATACCTACGGAAGAGGAGCAGCATGGCGAAAAGCAAAACACAGAGATTGCAGGGTTCTACCTGCTCAACGAAGGCAACATGGGTAGCAACAAATCCACGCTCGACTACTACGATTATACGACAGCCATATACAGTCGCAACATCTATGCCGAGGCGAATCCGAATGTGCCGAAGGAACTCGGCGATGTGGGCAATGATCTGAAGATCTACGGTGGTCGTTTGTATGCCGTCATCAATTGCTCAAACAAAGTCGAGGTGCTTGACGCGCGTACCTGCAAACGCATCGGGCAGGTGGATATATCCAACTGCCGGTACATAACGTTCGATGGCAAATATGCATATGTTAGTTCGTACGCCGGCCCCGTGTCGCTTGACGCCTCGCACGCCCAGATTGGTTACGTTGCACGATTCGATACGGCAACCCTACAGATTGATGCCACCTGCTTGGTGGGCTATCAGCCCGATGAGTTGGCAGTAGTCGATGGACAACTCTATGTTGCCAATTCCGGAGGATATATGGCTCCGGACTATGATAGTACAGTTTCGGTAATCGACCGCACCACGTTCAAGGAAAAACGACGTATCGTCGTGGCAAAGAACCTGTGGCGTGTGCGCACCGATAGCCAGGGATTGCTTTGGGTCAGTTCTCGGGGCGACTATTATGACACACCTGCAAAACTTTATTGCATTGACCCTGCTGCCGGGAGCGTGATTGACTCAATCAGCATAGCCGTCTCGGCAATGGATATAGTAGGCGACTCGCTCTACGCTTGTGCTACCGCTTGGGATTATATCAACTATAAGGACGTAGTGACCTATTCCATAATTAACACACGCACACGCGAGGTGGTCAGCACCCGTTTCATCACCGACGGCACGGAAACGCAGATACAGAAACCCTACGGCATAAAGGTGCACCCGCTCACCCGTGATATCTACGTTACCGACGCCAAGAATTATGTCAACCCCGGGCAACTGCATTGCTACTCGTCCGACGGCGTGCTGCAGTGGTCAGTACGTACAGGAGATATACCCGCGCAGATAACGTTTTTAACAAAATGACATCACTATTATTATAAAACAATGAAAAGAATACTGATTACCTCATTTTGTATTTTGCATTTTGCAATCCTAATAGCTCAGAACAGTCCGTATCTGACACGCGTGTGGGAATACACTCCTGCACCAGGGCAGTTCGTAAACACGCTCCCGGAGTATGAGGATGGCGATGATATGGATGCTATGTGCCGCAAGGTTGAGGATCAGATAGCTGACAACAATGGCGGAATGATTACTCTAGGCGGTTGGGGGGGATATGTGGTGTTCAGTTTCGACCATCCTGTAGTGAACGCGCCAGGCACCTACGACCTGATTATTGAGGGTAATGCCTTCTATACTGATAAAGAACTTGGTGCATCCGGTGGTGGCAGTTGTGAACCGGGAATAGTGCTGGTAAGTGTTGATCAAAACGGCAACGGCAAGCCGGATGACGAATGGTACGAACTCGCCGGTTCTGAATATACCAATCCGTTGACCATTCATAACTATAGAATCACTTACGAGCGTCCGACAGACGACCACGTGGCTACCCCCAGCGCTACGCAAAACTATCGTATTGACACAACATTTGTGCACTGGACAGACAATCAAGGCGCAAGCGGATACCTGGAACAAAATAGTTTCCACAGACAACCGTACTACCCCGAGTGGATTGATGCTGACCAACTGACATTCACAGGCTCTCGCCTGCCGGATAACTACGAGTGGAAGAACAACCAGTTTATACTCTATCCTTATGCTTATGGATATGCTGACAATCATCCTGATTCAGCTCCCGAGGCACAACTGAATATCGACTGGGCAGTGCATTCCGACGGTACGCCTGCAGAACTTAAGCAGATAGACTTCGTCAAGGTATATACAGCCCTGCACCAGCAGTTGGGAATGGTAGGCGAAACATCCACAGAGATCAAGGGGGCACGCGATTTGCATCCCGAAGCAGGACTGTCGGCAGTTAGTTATCAGCACTCCGCTATCAGCAGCCAGAAGGTACTAATTAACGGACAACTGCTAATCAGACGAGGGGATAATGAATATAATCCGTTAGGGACTATAATAACCAGTTATTAACAATCAAAATCAACTAACAAATGAAAAAGAGTTTATTTTTTGCAGTTGCAGTAGCATTGACGTTTGCAGCTTGCCAACCCTCTTACGATGTAGAGGACAAAACTGTTGCCACATTTGAGGAGGCTGCTATCTCGCCGGCTGCTACGGAGAGTGTAATGCACCTGGCTCAAACAGGTTCCTTTGAGTCCGGTAACTTCGTATTTACCCAGGAAGTGTCTGTTTCTGACTGGGGAACGTATTACTACGGTAATATTGTTACCAACAAAACTACCAATGAGTACAAGGGTGACTTTCAGAACGATATGTCCGCCAAGGGTGGTGCTCATGGAGGCAAGAACTTCGTAGTATGGACGGGTTCGTACATCGGAGCAGACGGAATCACTCTCAAGCAAGCTGCTGTTGTACCGGGTATGTATGTTTGCAACACACCGTGGGTAGTTGATGCTATCCTCAAAGGTGACGGTATGTCGGACGACGAAGGTGCTCCGTTTGGTGAAGAAGATTACTTCACCCTGACAGTAAGCGGATACCTGAACGGTGAACCTACAAGTAAGATGGTAGAAGTCGAACTGGCTAAGGGCAAACAGTACATCAAGGATTGGACTTATGTTGACCTGCGTCCGCTTGGTAAGATTGATGCTATCAAGTTTGCGCTCAGCGGTTCGAAGAAGAACGACTATGGTATGACTACTCCGGCATATTTTGCCCTGGACGACCTTGGAGCGAAGAAGTAATACGGATTATACAATCCAACACAATAGAGGCGTGGAACAATCCACGCCTCTATGTTGCTTCCTGTCGTCAGGCTGTGCCTGAGCGATCAGTGTAAGATGTTTGTTTTTGGCGACTTAATCCTCGTCGTCATTGTTCTCCAAGCAGGACTCTGAATCCTTGAAGGCAGGAGCAGGAGCATACTTGTAACTAGCCTTGATACCGGTCTGTGCATAAGTCCACATAAGTCCCTCACCAAAAGCTACAGCTTCAAACTCAGGACCCCAAATGTACTCGTTAACGGTAACGTTAATGATCAGTTTCTGAGTAGCTGAAACTTTCCAGCACTGCTCGTTTTTGGTGTCATACTTGGTACCGTTAATGGTGCCTTCATTGTAGTTAATGTCCACCTGTTTACCATCCTTGTAGAAGTCACTGGAACCCATTCCATTGTTGTTACCGCAACTTGCGAAGAAACCAACGGTCAGAGCCATCAAGGCTACATAAAAGATTTTTTTCATAATTATGAATTTTTTAAGTTAACGACACAAAGATACGACAATTATTTCACCTATGCAATAATTTTGCGTACGTGTATATGTTTTTAAGTATATTTGTGTACAAAATTGACATTTTGAATTACAAATTATAACCTTTCATGGCAAAAATCGTTGAATATTTGTTTTTATCAGAAAATTGTTGTACCTTTGTAGCAGCATTACTAAATGATGCGTGGATATCAATTATTGTTTAACCAAATATTCAGTTCAAATGAAGAAAATCTTTTCTCTTTTTGCTGCTGTGCTTTTCGCCAGCAGTATGATGGCTGATGTTGTGACGCTTGATCCGGCCACACAAACGCCGCAAACGACCGAGACGGACATCAACTTGACAATCCAAGGTATCGGTGTCGCTTATCACGGAACGCTTAATGCTGCCAGTGAGAACAATGGCGTAACTACTCCTGCTGACTTCCGCGTGTTTGCCAGCCAAACACTGAAACTATCTTCTGCTACGAACAAGATTGAGAAAGTTGTGATTGCCGGTAAGGCTCAAAAAGTTCCTTTCACGCTTAGTGCTGACAAGGGTACGGTTACGACCGGATCTTCATACGCTGAAGTAACAGAGAAAGCTACGCTCGCTGATCCGCTGGTGGTTGTTGAGAACATTGGCGCCAATAGCGTTACCTTGAGCGTCACTAAGCAGATGCGTGTTTATAAGATTGAGGTTACACTCGGCGAAGCCAGCCAGGGCGGTGGCGATCCTGATCCTGTCGTTACTCCTGCTGACACACTGACATGCGCTGAGGCTGCTGAACAAGCACTGGCCGGCAAGACCGACGAGGTGATCATCAAGGGCTATGTGACCGAGATGGTTGAGGAGTGGTCAAGTTTCAAGAACGTTTCGTTCTGGATGGCTGATACCAAGGGCGGCGAAAACACCTTCGAGGCATTCCGTGTTAAGTGCGAGACCGCTGCCGAGGCTCCTACTGTTGGCGCACTGGTTTGGGTAAAAGGTAACCTAACCAAGTACACCAAGAACGATGTAACTATTCCCGAGACCAAGGCCGGTGGCACGTTCGGCATCCTGGCTAAAGGTGAAGAGGTTGCTCCCGCACAGAACCTGGGTGCAAAAACTATCTCCGAGTTCCTCGAACTGAAGAATACTAAGGACACCTGCATTCTGACAGGTATTGTATCGAATATTGCCAATGCTGAGTATGGTAACTTCGATCTTACCGATGAGTCCGGCACGGTATATGTTTACGGTCTGCTCACTGCTGATGGCCAGAGCAAGCAGTTTGCTTCGATGGGTATCGCTGCCGGTGATACACTGACCTGCAAGGCTCTCTACAACGAGTACAACGGCGCTCCGCAGGCTAAGAACGCCATCTTCGTTTCGGTTAAGAAAGCTCCGGTTGAGATGATTCCTGTTGTCATCAACGAGGGTGTGGTATACTTCGACTATGTGGCTGACGAAGGTTGGTGGCAGATCTCAGGCGAAAACGAAGATTACTATGTATCGCTGTCCAATGGTGCTGAGGTTTCGCAGGTTTCCGGCACGTATGACATTGAAGATCTCGATCCCGATTATTCGTATATCTATGATTACGGGACTGGTGAGTATGTCGACCTCGTATCCGGTTCAATCACTATGAATGTGGATGAGACAGGCGTAGTTACTGCTCTCGGTTTGGTTGTAGGCAGCGATGGTAATTCGTATGATCTGACGATCGTTTACTACGAACCCGAGGCTCGAGCTACTGTAAATATCACTGCTGATGGCCAGGCTGCCTTTGATGCTGAAGAGCAAATGGCACAAGTGATTATCGAAACAGAGGAAGGCTTGCAGATCGTACTTGTAATGGATGCTGAGCAGATTGCCGGTAATTACGACGAGGGAGACCTGTACTTCAACTATAGCGTAGTTGCAAATGAGTCTGAAGATTTGTACACTTACATCTACACGGCAACTATCCAGATTGTTTCTGCCGGTCCTGACCTTTCTTCATCTGATGGTCAGTCGGGTGCAGGTAAGTACACGATGACGGCTGACCTGCTCTGCTACAACAATGTATTGTATCATATTTCCTCTATTCTGACTGAAGCCAGTGTAGCAGTGGATAACACTACTGTAGCAAGCCAATTCCTCAAGGCTATTGAGAACGGTACGGTAGTTATCGAGAAGAACAATGTTCGCTACAACGTCAATGGTCAAACCATTCGTTAATCACGAATAACTGATATGGAAAATGGGGCGCATGTCGCCCCATTTTTAGTATATGCAGGCCTGCAACTTGTTTTTGTACATAAAAAAAGTTGGCGGGTCATCCGACACGCCAACTTCCTTGCTTTAGAACACTCTGTTATGAGATTACTGAGCAGGAGCTTCTGCAGGAGCTTCTGCGGGAGCCTCAGCAGGTGCCTCTTCAGCAGCGGGAGCCTCAGCCTCAGCTGCAGGAGCTGCTTCCTCTGCCTTCTGGCAGCACTCGGTCTTCTCACCTTCGCAACATTGCTTGTTCTCAGCCTTCTTGCAGCAGCCTACCATACACATGGCGATAACTGCGATGAATAATACTTTCTTCATTTGATTCAAATTTAACGGGTTATACTAGTATTGTTAAAATTGGTTGCTTTTTTTCACAAATACATTGCAAAGTTAGCATAATTTTTGCATATATCCAAAAAAAGTTGTAACTTTGTAGCGATTTTCTGTAAAAATGATGAAAGATAAACTGCAACCGTCCAAGTCAGCGACAAAATTTGTCGTTACCAATATTGTCATCGCTATGGTAATTGCGGTGGTGTTGTTTGTGATAGTAGTACTCTGGCTGAACAAGTATACCTTGCATGGTAAGGAGATAACCATACCTCAGGTAACGGGTATGACGCAGGAGGAAGCAGAGATTGTGCTGCGTGGCAGTGGGTTATATCTGGTGGTGGTTGACTCCACATATTCCGACAAAGCACCGCTGGGCACAGTGGTTGAGCAGACTCCTCCCGCCCTGTCGCACGCCAAGCCCGATCGCCCGGTGTATGTAGTTATGAATGCGCGTACCAAGCAGTTGATTCCTCTGCCTGAATTGCATGATGTGTCGTATCGTCAGGCTGAGGCTACACTCCGGTCAATCGGTCTGCAAGTAGCCAAGGTGGAGTATGAACCTTCACTCTATCCCGACAATGTGCTGGATGTGCGTGCCGGCGGCCTGAGTTTGAGCGAAGGTACGCGTCTGCCAGAAGGATCGGGAGTGACGTTGGTGGTGGGACGCAGGCAGGGCAACAGTACGGTGATTGTGCCGAGCTTGTTAGGCATGTCGCTGCCGCAAGCGCGTACCGCACTGCTGCAGATAGGGCTGACTATAGGCGCATACACCTACGATGTTGAGCCTACGCCCGAGAATCTGGATAAGTACATCATCTACAGGCAGTCACCTACCGAAGGAGCCACACTGCAAGAGGGCTCAACGGTAAATATTCAGTTGACAACGGATATCGAGCGGGCTATCACTACCGATACGCAGCAGAGCGAAGATAAATTCTTCTAACAGCCGATTTTGCCGCACTAACTGTTTGTCTGTTCAGCACTTGTATGTCAAACATCGATGATACTATACGCATCAGTGATGTCGAAAACCCAGATGTTTTCGACGATCAGGGTGACTTGTTCATCCGCTTTGAGTGTGTAGTGGACAAAGGGCAGACGCCCGTACGTATCGACAAGTATCTGGCTGAGCATATACCCGGCACATCACGCAGTCGCGTGCAAGCAGCTGCCGATAGCAGTCAGGTGCTGGTAGGGGGCAAGGTGGTTAGCAGCAGTTACAAGGTCAAACCCGGTGATACGATACAGGTGCTACTCAATCATGAGCCGCACGACTTTAGTATTCAGCCGGAGAACATACCGCTGGATATAGTGTACGAAGATGCTGATTTGCTGGTGGTGAACAAACCTGCCGGATTGGTGGTACACCCCGGTCACGGCAACTATGAGCACACATTGTTGCACGCATTGGCTTATCACTTTCAGCAGACGGGTGCAGCGCTTGATATCAATAATCCTGACATCGGTTTGGTACACCGCATCGACAAGGATACATCCGGCCTTTTGCTGATAGCCAAAACACCGGAGGCGAAAACCAATCTTGGTCTGCAGTTCTTCCATCACACCACCGAGCGCACCTATAACGCACTGGTATGGGGTACGTTCGATGAGGACGAAGGAACGATTGAGGGGGCACTGGCGCGCGACAACCGCGACAGGACTGTTTACCGCGTATGGTCGCTCGATGATAATCCGTTGGCTAAAAGCGCTGTTACACACTGGCGCGTATTGGAGCGCTATCCGTATGTAACATTGGTGGAGTGCCGATTGGAGACAGGGCGCACGCATCAGATTCGCGTACATATGGCGCACATAGGTCATCCGCTGTTTGCTGACGACAAGTATGGTGGCACCATCATTCGCAAAGGGCTACGGACGCAGAAATATGCGCAGTATATACACAACTGTTTTGCCCTTTGTCCGCGGCAGGTGCTACATGCCAAGACTCTGGGGTTCGTTCACCCGCGAACAGGCGAGCACATGCATTTTGATAGCCCTTGGGCATCGGACTTTGCGGCGGTCATCGGCAAATGGCGTAACTATCAAATGAACACACTGAATACAGATATCTGATTTCTGAATACTGTTATGAACACCATCCTTTGGGCTGACGACGAGATTGATCTCCTCAAGCCGTACATAATCTATTTGTCCAGCAAGGGCTACGAGGTTATACCTGCCATGAGCGGGCAGGATGCTATCGACGTGTGCAAGGAGCGTGCGGTGGATATAGTATTTCTTGATGAGCAGATGCCCGGCTTGTCGGGTATCGAGACATTGCAGGCGCTCAAGCAATCGCATCCCGAACTGCCGGTGGTGATGATTACCAAATCGGAGGAGGAGCGTATCATGGAGCAGGCTATAGGTCAGCAGATAGCCGATTACCTGATCAAACCTGTCAATCCCAGTCAGATATTGCTGTGTCTAAAGAAGCACGTTCACAGCCGTCAGATTGTGGAGGAGCACACCAATGCCAATTACCGCCAGGAGTTCTCCGATATAACGTATATGATCAACACGGCGCGTACCTTCGATGAGTTTGCGGCTATCGAACGCACACTCACGCAGTGGGAACTCAAACTTCAGGATGCCAACTCATCGATGGCTGATCTGCTTGCCATGCAACGCAAGGAGGCTAATTCGGCGTTCGCCAAGTTCATCCGGCAGAACTATGAGCAGTGGTTCGAATCGGATGCCCAGCGGCCGATGATCAGCCCGGATGTGTTCCGTAAGGCTGTTTTTCCCTTGCTGGATGAAGGGAAGAAAGTGTTCGTGGTAGTGGTGGATAATTTCCGTTATTCGCAGTGGAAAACCATCCAGCCACTGCTGGCAGAGTTTTTCTCGGTCAAAGACGAGCAACTCTATTCGGCTATCCTTCCTACTGCCACGCAGTATGCTCGCAATGCTATTTTTGCCGGTCTGATGCCGCTGCAGATTCAACAGCAGTTCCCTGACTATTGGGTAGAGGAGGGCGACGAGGATACGAAGAACAAGTTCGAGCGCGAACTGGTAGGTACGATGCTGCATCGCTTCCGCAGACGCGACGAATATTCGTACTTCAAGATCAACGAGTCGGATTTTTGTGAGAAAGTCAACCGCCAACTCCGTTCGCTACAAACACCGCTGAACATTGTTGTTATCAATTTTATCGACATGCTTTCGCACTCGCGTACCGACTCAAAGATGATGCGCGAACTTGCACCGGATGAGGCTGCATACCATAGCCTGACTCTCTCTTGGTTCAGACATTCGCCCATACTTGAACTATTCCGCCAAATAGCCGCTTTGGGATACGAAATGGTGCTGACCACCGATCATGGTACGATACGCGTGACTGATCCAGTTCAGATAGTGGCTGACAAGAACACCAACACCAACTTGCGCTACAAGGTAGGCCGTTCTCTGGCATTTCAGGATAAGAGTATATTCTGCCTGGCTAAACCCCAGAAAGTGGGCTTGCCTGCGCCCAACCTGAGCAGCACATATGCGTTCTGTACAGGTAATATGTTCTTCGGCTATCCTAACAACTACAACTATTATGCCCAGTACTACCGCGATACGTTCCAGCACGGCGGTATATCTATGGAAGAGATGATTATCCCGCTTGTACATCTGCAACCCAAATAATTCCTGATGGTAATTGTCGCCCTGCATATTCTGACGTGTGTCTGTCTGCTGGCAATATTGTTGTCGGTCTATCTGCCGCCATCGGTGCTGCCGGTGCCGGCATGGTTCGGTTTGGCGTTTGAGTGGTTGTTGGTGGTACAGGTGTTTTTGGGCATACTGCTTCTGTTCACCAAGCATCGCCGTTGGGCGTGGCTGACGCCGGGCATGTTGTTGCTATGTATGATGCCTTTATCTTACACGCTGTCGCACAAGGCATTGTTCTTCCCCAAACGTGATTTACCCGGCTCGTTTACCTTGATGAGTTACAATACCCATCTGATGGGCGGAGGACAGAAACCCAAGCAGAACAGAGTGATACAATATATTCTGCGTACGCAGCCGGATGTGGTCTGTCTGCAGGAGGTTGAGGTGCGTAAGTCCGGCAACAGCCTGACGCTGCCTGAACTGCGTGAGGCGCTGAGTATCTACCCGTATACATATTTCGACTTCAAGATTTACAATAGCCACCGCCAGTACGGCAACGCGGTTTTCAGCCGCTATCCGCTGGTGGGAAAACATACATTGCGCTATGAATCCAAGGGCAATATAACATCTGTCTGCGACATGCTACTGCCCACCGATACGCTGAGGCTGTACATCAATCATCTGGAGTCCAACCGCGTGTCATTGGGTTCGCTGGCACCATCGCTGACAGAGGCTGAGAAAACAATGCAGGAATTGTCGTCTACCTCCGACAAATTGGAGCGTGCATCCGAAATCCGCATCCGTCAGGCTAAAGCGCTCAGAGACGATGTCAAGCGATCGCCGTATCCGGTGCTGGTGGTGGGAGATATGAATACCACGCCGGTGTCATACACCTACCACATCCTGCAGAGCGGGTTACGTGACGCGTTTCTGGAATCGTCCAACGGCAATCTCGGGCACACCTTTGCCAAACGCGTACGAGGCAGCAAGATGGGGTTGGGAATACGTATCGATTATATACTGCATAGCAAGCAATTGTCGGCTTCGGATTTCGATGTGCCGCACGTCGACTATTCCGACCATTATCCGATTATAACAACTATACACTACTAATTTTGATGATATATCATTTTTATCCGATAGACCGCCCGATGATCTGGGGTGCAGAGCAGTGGATTCTGTCTGCTTATCCCGGTCGTGACAGCACCTGTGTGGAAACGGGTACTAATATCTGGCACATGCTCTGCGAGCAGAAGGAGCGCCTGGTGGGCAAACATGTGTTTGATCGCTACGGTGACACGTTTCCCCTGCTCATCAAGTTTATCGATGCCCGCGACGATCTGAGCATACAGGTGCACCCGTCTGATGCAGTAGCGCAGAAGTACAACTTGCCGTTTGGCAAGACAGAAATGTGGTATGCCCTGCCATCGTCCGACGATGCACGGTTATACTGCGGACTCAAGCAACCGCTCACACCCGAGGAATATAAGCAGATGGTGGAGAACAAGACTATCCTCAATGCACTGGCTGAATACAGCGTCCGTGACGGCGATTGTTTCTTCATCCCTGCCGGACGCATACATTCCATTTGCTCGGGCTGCCAGATCTGCGAGATTCAGCAGACCAGCGATACTACTTATCGCATCTACGACTACGATCGTGTCGATAAAGATGGCAATCGCCGCGAACTGCATACTGAACAGGCTGCAGAGAGCATCGATTATCGGGTGCAAGATGACTATCGTGTGCAGTATACACCGCGGGACAATGAACCGGTCAACCTCGTTTCCTGCCCATATTTTACCACCAACGTTCTGCAGGTCAACCGACCTGTGGTGCGCGACTATACGGGGTTGGACAGTTTTGTTATACTTATCTGCTTGTCGGGCGAGGGTACACTTACCGAGCAATGCGGTGACCGCACTGATGATTATCCGTTCCGACAAGGCGAATTGCTGTTACTTTCTGCCTCCTCCAACGCACCCGTGCAACTGTCCGGCACGTTCCGGGCTCTGGAAGTTTACATAGAATAATTCATACACCGTACACCATACACCAACTATAATGTTTTTCGACGAACTACCTTTGTCAGACGAAGTGCTCGATGCGCTGTGGGATATGCATTTCGATGTATGCACTCCGGTTCAGGAACAAACTATACCTGTCATTCTCGAGGGACGCGATGTGATTAGTTGTGCGCAGACAGGCACTGGCAAGACGGCTGCCTACATCCTGCCACTACTGACGAACTTGCAGTTCGACCGTCACGACCCCAACAAACTCAATGCCATCATCATGGCACCTACGCGCGAACTGGCTCAGCAGATCGACCAGCAGATGGAGGGCTTCGGATACTATGTACCGTTCTCTTCCGTACCCGTGTACGGCGGCAACGACAGTCGAAACTTCTCAACACAGGCCAATGGTCTGAAGACAGGTGCGGATATCGTTATCGCTACTCCGGGACGACTGCTCAGCCACATGAATATCATGGATATCGACTTCTCAGGCGTCAAGTACTTCATCCTCGACGAAGCCGACCGAATGCTCGATATGGGTTTCTACGACGATATAATGAAGATCGTCGATTGCCTGCCTCGCGACCGCCAGACGATTATGTTTTCAGCCACTATGCCCGAGAATATCCGTCGTATGGCGCGAAAGATAATGACCAACCCCGCCGAGGTTAAGATTGCTATCTCTCGCCCCCCGGAGAGCATAGCCCAGCGTGCGCTCTGCTGCTACGAAGCACAGAAGATTCCGTTCATTATTGACCGACTTAAGGAAGCCCGACTACGTAAGGTTATCCTGTTTGCAGGCAAGAAACAACGTGTCAAGGAACTCACCGTTCTGCTCAGCCGCCAGGGACTCAACGCCCGCGCCATGCACAGCGACCTCGAGCAAAAGCAACGCGACGAGGTGATGCTAGACTTTCGTAACAACAAAGTCGATGTTCTTGTTGCCACCGATATCGTGGCGCGTGGCATCGATGTGGACGATATACCGCTGGTCATCAATTTCGATGTCCCGCGCGATGCCGAAGATTATGTGCATCGTATAGGTCGTACGGCACGTGCCGAAAACAGCGGTGAAGCCATCACGCTCGTCAGTCCCGAGGACGCCAGGTACTGGAGCAAGATCGAGCGCTTCCTGCAGCGGGATATACAACGTCTCACCTTACCTTCCGCCCTGGGTGATGCACCCGACAACAGCCTGTACGCGCAACCCGAACGCGGTGCGCACAAACATAGTTCAGCGCACCGTTCATCCCGCGGCAAGCATTCCAATAATGGCCGTCAATACTCCTCCCGACATGGTCGCCGGGGAGCAAATTAATCGTAAAATTTAGGGAAACAATCTACTTTGCCATCCGCTCGCGCAGTTGCGTCTGGTAATAACGAATGTTCACCGCCTGTTGGCGGGCATCAGCCGTGTGGATACTCTCGAAGGTGTTCAGAGCTTTCCCGGCAGCGGCATAGGCTGATCCCAGGTCACCTATAATCTCATATACCACCGCACAGTTGGCTGCGGCATAGGCGGCGAGTTTCTTGTTTTTGCGTGGCTGTGACCATACATCAATAGCCTGTTGCCACTGGCGGCGGGCGAAATACTCTATACCCTGATCATCCTTTCCCAGATCGTACAGATAGCGGTCGGCGGTCTCCACTTGCGGCAGCATACGCTCGGCAAAATGTTCGCCCGCGTAGATGCACATCTCATCACCGGCCTCCTCATTAGAGGGCAGTGCCTGTACCGCTGACTCCGCCGACTCACCTTCGTTCTCCCAGTACAGCGTATCGGCGTACACGAGTGTGCGCTGAGTAAGTTGGTTATTTTCGTTGGGGAAGAACAGTGTCCAGTGAGTGGCTGCCACAGCCTGAGTGAAGGCGTAGTATGTGTCGTCGTCAGTCTGGTAGCACTCGGTGGAGGGATGAACGATCAGTTGGTTGAGCACGATCAGTGCCTGACTCTGATACATGCTCATCAGCGAGTCGGCCTGTGTGGTGCTGAGCAGTTGACGCCTGTACAGACTTCCCGACTCGTTTTGCGATGTCTCGAGCACTGCCGGCAGGTAGTCCGATCCCTCGAGCATCTCAGAGCAGGCCATCAGCGTGTAGAACGCACCCATCGGCTCGTCAGGGTGAGCTACGGTGTTGTTCACCAGCAGCACCTCGCTTACCGACAATGGCAAACTCAGCTCGGCAGGATGCGTGACTTCAATCGTGGTGTGCCACTGCTGGGCGCGGAGCGGTGTTACTGCTGCCAGTATGAGCAGGATAACCGCAGCCCTGCGGAGAATATTTATAAGTTGCGTATTCGCCATTCGTTAGGATAGAGATTATTGCAGCGTGAGCCTACGTTCTTTACAAACCCGAGAGGCACACCGTGATACGTTACCAGCAGCAGACCAAGCGGCAGGTTGGATAACGGTAGCGACTCGGTGCGCAGGTAAGCCAAAGCGCTCTCCAGGTTAACCTCCAGTTGCGGGAAAGCATCAATACGTGCAGCCTTCGACATCGACAGACTGTGCTGCGGTGCAAAGTGCTTGCCTCGCTCCTCTGCCAAACCGAAACCCAACGATATGCATAAGAACCGTGTGCTCATGTAGTCAATCAGTTCCTTGTACTTGATGGGGTAGGCGGTTATGAATCTGTCGAGTTGTCGGAGTGCCCACTTGTCCGGCTCGCTCAGCCACGAGCGTACAAGTTCTTTGTTCTCGGCAGTGATGGGAGTGCTATTGGGTTTCTTGGCGTGCTTGATGCGGAAGGGATCAAAGTCGTGTCTGCGCTTGCGCAGTACACACAGGTAGAACCCTTCACCGCGTACCAGATGTGGATAGCAGTGGTAACCGGCTATGCTCTCCACTATGCCCCAGGCGGGGTCGAGGCTCAGCGGCAGGATATCCGCGCCTAACTCCTCGGCAATCCACATAGCGTTCTCCTCATCCTCATGGCGGTTGAAGGTGCATGTGGAATATATCAGTATGCCTCCTGGCTTGAGTGCGTCCCACGCGTCGTATAGTATCGACCGCTGCCGCTCAACGCACTGCCGTACGGCACGCATTGACCAGTCGGCTACAGCCTGCTCATCCTTGCGGAACATACCCTCACCGGAGCACGGGGCATCCACCAGTATGCAGTCGAAAGCGTTGGGCATAGCCTCACCGAACAATGCAGGTGTATTGTGGGTAACCACGGTATTGCCGTTGCCCCACTTCTGTATGTTCTCCGACAGGATGAACACTCGCTGCCGTACAACCTCATTGGCTACCAGAAGTCCTTGTGCTCCCAGATACTGACTGATCAGCGTAGCTTTGCCGCCGGGTGCTGCGCATAAGTCCAGCGCCAGACTGTCCTCGGCTACATATTGCTCCAGTGCACATTGAATAAGCATCGATGATGCTTCCTGTACGTAGTAACAACCGGCGTGAAATAGCGGGTCGAGCGTGAACTGCGGACGTTCGGACAGATAGTAGCCCTCGTAGTGCCACGGCACCTCGTCGATATCGGCATTGAACGACAACTCGTCAATCTTGTCGTTTAGGCGGATGGATGTAACAGGTTCCTGCTCCAACGCATGAAAGAGTTGGGGAGCTTGTGCACCCAACTGCTGTTGCATCATATCTACAAAATCAACCGGTAGCATTTCTTGTCGTCAACAGACCATTCATGGCACCTTTTATGCCATTTCGCCTACAAAGTTACTGTTTTTTTTCGTATTTTGCAAAAAAAAATGCAAATAATTATGATTTATCAATAATTTTTTGTAACTTTGTGGCGTTAAAGTGTAATCTGAAGTTGCGTATGCAGTTTATCGATGAGTTGAACGACAGTCAGCGTTCTGCCGTGGCGTATAACGACGGGCCGCTGCTTGTGATTGCCGGAGCAGGTTCCGGCAAGACGCGTGTGCTCACCTACAAGATTGCTTACCTGCTCACGCAGGGCATACCTGCCGGACATATACTTGCTCTTACGTTTACCAACAAAGCCGCGCGCGAGATGAAGCAGCGTATCATCCGCCTGGTGGGCGAAGATGTGGCGAGGTATCTATGGATGGGTACGTTCCATAGTATTTGTGCGCGCATGTTAAGAGCGGAGGCGGAGTATATAGGTTTCACCCGCGACTTCACTATCTATGATGCTGCCGACCAGAAGAGCCTTGTCAAGAAGATTGTCAAAGACCTGCATCTCGACGACAAAATTTACAAATCAGGTGTCGTACTCTCGCGCATCAGTAGTGCAAAGGCTAACTTCGTCTCACCCGAACAATATGCGCACAGCGAGTCGTTTGCCAAGGTGGATCGTCTGGAACGGCTGTACAAGATGGCATCGGTCTATGCCGAGTACAACCGCCGTCTAAAGGCCGCCAATGCGATGGATTTCGACGACCTGTTGCTCTACACCGTGTTGCTGCTACGCGAGCATGCCGATGTGCGAGAGCGTTATCAACAACGGTTCTGGCACGTGCTCGTAGATGAGTATCAGGATACCAACCATACGCAGTACCTGATTGTCAAACTGCTGGCGGAACCGCAGAATCATATTTGCGTAGTGGGCGATGATGCACAGAGTATTTATAGTTTCCGCGGGGCGACGATTGAGAATATTCTAACCTTCCAGAACGGTTACCAAGGTGCCAAACTCTTCAAACTTGAGCGCAACTATCGCTCGACCCAGAACATTGTGAATGCTGCCAACAGCCTTATACATAAGAACAAGGGACAGATTTACAAGGAAGTCTATTCCGAGAAGGAGGAGGGCGAACGCCTGCATCTTACCGGCTACAGCAATGACCGCGAGGAGAGCGCTTCCGTAGCGCGACAGATACTGAGTTTACACCGGCTGAACAAACGCGACTATGAGGATATTGCCATCCTGTACCGCACCAATGCCCAGAGCCGTAGCCTGGAGGAAGAGATGCGCAAATTCGGCATACCCTACCGCATTTACGGAGGTATGTCGTTCTATCAGCGCAAGGAGATCAAGGATGCCATAGCCTACTTCCGTCTGGCGGCCAATGTCAGTGACGACGAGGCACTGGAGCGTATAGTCAACGTGCCTAAGCGTGGTATAGGTGCTACCACAATCGCGCGTGTGCGAGAGATTGCGCTACACGACAATATACCGATGTTGCGCGTCATGCATAACCCCGAAGCCTACACAGGCGAGATAAGTGCTGCTACAGGACGCAAACTGCAGGCATTTGCCGGGATGATACAGGAGTTTGCACGTCAGATGCAGGAACTGCCTGCTTTTGAGTTTGCACAACTCGTACTCAATCAGTCCGGACTGATGAACGATGCTGCTCAGGACACCACTGCCGAAGGTATCGACCGCAAGGCTAACCTCGAGGAGTTGTTGAGCGGTGTGCGCCAGTACGCGGAAGACCGTCTGGGACAAGGCGAGGATACGCGTATAACGGATTTTATCCATGAGGTCAGTCTGCTCACCGATCAGGACGAGGGCTTGGACGACACTACATCGCGTCTGACAATGATGACCGTGCATGCTGCCAAAGGGTTGGAGTTTCCCATTGTGTTCGTGGTAGGATTGGAGGAGAATCTCTTTCCCTCACCGTTCTGCCAGAACGAGAGCGAACTGGAGGAGGAACGCCGGTTGTTGTATGTGGCTATCACACGTGCCGAACAGGAGTGCTACCTCACCTATGCCAAGTCGCGATGGAAGAACGGACAAATCAACTTTAGCAACCCTTCACGGTTCTTAAGCGATATCGACCGCCGGTACATCCTGCAACTCAGTGCACCGAGCAGTGAGCCTTCGCCGTGGATAGAAATGCCGCTGCAACCGTCGCCCTCTCCGCGCTCACTCAAGCCTACCACAGGGCTGCGACCCAAGACTGAGCAGCAGACTGTGGCATCGGAGTGGAAAACAGGCGATCGCATTGACCATAAGGTGTTCGGCCAGGGTACAGTGCAACGCGTGTACAGGGAGAACGAGAACGAAAAGATTGAGATTGATTTCGACACCAAAGGCACCAAAACGTTACTTCTAGCGTATGCTAAACTCATAAGAATTTAGACCGCTGCGCTCAAAGACCTATTAGGCTTTTATCTTTGAGTGAACGAAGAGAACAGTCTTTCGACTTTCGACTAAAAAATAAACGATTATGCAGTACAAACGAATCTTGTTAAAACTATCGGGTGAGAGCCTGCAAGGTCAGCAGGGGTTCGGTATCGATACCGAGCGTCTGCACGAATACACCTCTCAGATCAAGGCCATCGCGCAGCAGGGCGTACAGGTGGCTAT
Source organism: Paludibacteraceae bacterium (assembly GCA_017525455.1). Taxonomy (GTDB): domain Bacteria; phylum Bacteroidota; class Bacteroidia; order Bacteroidales; family Paludibacteraceae; genus Colicola. The sequence continues at coordinate 3,207 of JAFXSS010000145.1, read as the reverse complement.
AGTGATTGGCGGAGGCAATATCTTCCGCGGTATGAAAGGTTCAACGCAGGGCTTCGACCGTGTCAAGGGCGATCAGATGGGTATGCTGGCTACTGTGATCAATGCGCTGGCGCTGAAATCGTCGTTCGATGTGATAGGTCAGCCTGCGCGCGTACTCACATCCATCCGCATGGAGCCTATTGGTGAGTTCTATACCAACGACAAGGCTATCCGTCTGCTCAACAAGGGTACGGTGGTTATCCTGGCGGGAGGTACAGGCAGTCCGTACTTCACTACCGATACCGGTTCGTCGCTCCGTGCATTGGAGATCAAAGCTGACGTCATGCTCAAGGGCACACGGGTGGATGGTATTTACACCGCTGACCCCGAGAAGGATCCTACGGCTATTAAGTTCGACCGCATAACCTACGACGAGGTTTTGCTACGCGGGCTGAAGGTGATGGATCAGACAGCCACCGTCATGTGCAAGGAAAACAAGATGCCTATCTATGTCTTTAACATGGATGTACCCGGCAACCTGATGAAGGTTATGAACGGAATACAGATAGGTACGCTGGTTACTCCATAATGTGATTACTGAACACTGATAACTGATTTCTTAAAATTTCTATACTATGATTGAAGCAAAACAGATTCTGAACGAGGCAGAAGAGTCGATGCAAGCCGCCGTGCTCTTCCTGGACGATGCTCTCGCGCATATCCGCGCAGGCAAAGCCTCACCGCGCATCCTGGATGCTATCCGTGTTGACTACTACGGCACTATGTCGCCGCTGGCCAATGTGGCTACGATCACTACCCCTGATGCACGCACCATTTCTATCCAACCGTGGGAGAAAAAAATCATCGGTGACATCGAGCGCGCAATCATCAACTCCAACATCGGTTTGGCACCGAGTAACAACGGCGAGACTATCCGTCTTATCCTCCCGCCGCTCACCGAGGAACGGCGTCAGCAACTGGCTAAGCAGTGCAAGGCTGAGGCTGAGAATGCCAAGGTTTCTATCCGCAATGCTCGCCGCGATGCTATCGAGTTGCTCAAAAAGCAAGTCAAGGACGGTATGCCCGAGGATGTAGAGAAAGATGCCGAGGCGGATGCACAGAAACTTCATGACAAATACGTTCGTCAGATCGATGAGGTATATGCCAAGAAGGAGAAGGAAATTATGACCGTCTGATGTACGCACAGTTGTAGCATTTTGCGTAGCGTAAGGTTTATCATCGTGCTTGTGGCAGTATGGACTGGCGTTGTGCGTCTGTCTGCTGCCGGGACTTCGTCAGCCGCTTCGGTTGACGAGGAGTTGCTGTTGCCTAACTGGCCTGCTATGGCAGTGCCGGTTATCAACTACACGCCCGAGACCGGCTGGGAGTTCGGGGGTGCGGCACAGGCGTATATCAAACTCTTCAGTCCGCGAACATCGGTTATTCAGGTTGGCGGTGCCTACTCGCTGAACAGGCAGTGGTATGTCAATGCCCAGGGTACATTGTACTTCGGCACGCTACTGCCATGGCTGTTGCAGTTCAGGGCGGGCTTCCGCAATTATCCGGATATCTACTACGGTATAGGTGCCGAGCCTAACATCGCCGGTACGGGTGCCCGTCGTGGCACGCCATATGACTCACAGCGGGGTTATGCGTTTGTGCAGCCGTTGGTGCATGTCGGCAGGAGTTGGTATATCGGTCCGCACGCCGAGTACCTGTGGGAACGTACGCGTATGCAAAATGCCGATGAGTCCGTCACTATTCAGATGCCCGGTATAGGTATCACCGTGCAGTACGACTCGCGCGACGAGGTGTATTATCCGCATAGGGGACTGATGCTTAAGTTCAGCCTCACGCATTATAACCGCTGGTGGCGTTCTACCTGCGGACTGACTGCCGGACAAATAGATTTTCGTCAGTACATACCTATTGGTAAGCAGGTCGTATGGTGCTACCAGGTTCGTGGGGCTATAGCGGCCAGTCTTACACCGGATGATGTGCCGTTCCAGATGTTACCTACCATAGGTGGGCAAGATCTGGTGCGAGGCATACCATATGGCATGTTCCGCGACAACACGATGGTGGCTCTGCAGACCGAACTCCGCTTCCCTATCTGGCGATGGATCAGGGCGTGTGTGTTTGCAGGCGCGGGCGATGTGTACGACTATCAGCACTGGCAGTGGTCGGTGCCTAAAATAGGGTACGGTCTCGGGCTGCGGCTGACTATCAACCGCGCAAAGATCAATATTCGTGCCGATGTGGCGCGCAACAATATCTATCCTTGGCTGAACATCAACGGCTACGGCTTCTACCTTACCGCCACCGAAGCCTTTTAATCATAAAATTGCAATCATAAATCCTTCCCTTGAATCTTGTCACCAAAATATCCGGTAGTAGCATCGGGGTTTTGACCTCGGACGGTGCTGTGGTCGATTGCCATATCAAGGGCAATCTGCGTTTGGCGGGTATCCGTTCCACCAATCCTCTGGCGGTGGGCGACCATGTAAGCATAGAGCAGCAGCCTGACGGTACTACGTGGATAACTTCTGTTCTACCGCGTCGCAACTATATCATCCGCCGCAGCACCAATCTCAGCAAGGAGTCACATATCCTGGCAGCCAATATCGACCAGGTGGCGCTGCTTGTTACTATCAATCACCCGCCTACGTCCACTACGTTCATCGACCGTTTTCTCGCTACTTGCGAGGCATACAGTGTTCCGGCTATGCTTGTGTTCAACAAGACTGATCTGATGGATGCTTCGGATATGGTTACGCTCAACAGGTGGATGGAGTTATATTCGGGTTTGGGGTATCGCACGGTGGCATTGTCGGCTCTCTGTGGTGATATAGATGCCGTGCGCCGGGAATTAGCCGGCAAGATTACGCTGCTTAGCGGCAATTCCGGTGTCGGCAAATCCACCCTGCTCAATGCTATCTTTGGCGCTGAGGTTACGCGTACGGCAGAGATCTCGCATGTGCACGATACGGGTATGCATACCACTACGTTCAGCCAGATGTATTTCCTGCCGGCTGCTGCGCGCGAAACATCCGATGCAGCACAAGTGTTCCCCGGAGCGCTGATTGACACTCCGGGTATCAAGGGTTTTGGTACGTTGGATATGCAAAAGGAGGAAGTCGGGCATTACTTCCGTGAGATTTTTGCCCTTAGCCGCAGTTGTCGGTACTCCAACTGTCTCCACTGCGGCGAACCGGGGTGTGCTGTGCT
>JAFXSS010000016.1 GCA_017525455.1 Paludibacteraceae bacterium | reverse complement strand
GACATTTCGGACAGGGTACGCAGGTCTTCGAAGGACGACAGAACGCCGGTTTTGCGGTCAAAGCGCAATCGGTTTATGACATCAATCCCGTCAGTCGTGTCTTTGGTGAGGCTTCGTACACTTGGGAAGACGGCAAGCAGACCCGTTATGTGGACAATACCGACTACCGAATGATTGCCCCTTATTGGACGGTCGATACCATTGGGGGAGACTTACGGCGGGAGACTTATTATTTCCGAGGCGGTTATCGCATGCTCAAGAACCACATTCTCTGGCATGCTGCGCTTCAGTTCCGCGCCGAACAATCCTATCGTATGCGCGACCCGCGCGCGAAAAATAAGGTGTCAGACCTGCGTGTAGAAGCAAGCATAGGTTATCAATGGAACAGATATGCACTCAGTCTAATGGCGTACGGAGGTAGATACAAGCAGAACAACGAGATTCGATTCTACTCTGAGTTGGGTGAGACGACCATCTACCACATGGCGAACGACACCGCACCATACGCACGGTTCTCCAGCAATAACAAAATCAGTTACTATTCCGGTTATCGTGCCGGCGTGAGTTTACAAGTGCTGCCCACAACAGGTTTCATAGCCGGTGTGCAGTATGATTGGTTAAAGTATACTAAAGAACTGACCATCAACACACAAGTTCCTATCGTGCGTCTCAACGCCCACACTGTATCCGCACAATTTGGCTACGTTGCTCCATTATGGCGCGTACACGGAACTGCCGGTATAGAACTCAAACGTGGTGAGCAGTACCTATACGGGGACAATTCCAACAACTACTACGAATTATTGCTGATTGCACATAACTACCACGCCAATTATCTCTTCGCTCTTCTTTACGGAGACTATCGATTGAACCTGCCTGTAGGAGATATGCTCTTTGCCGGAGCCGTCGAGTATGATCAGTTTATGGCACATTGGACCGAACAGGTACAGGTTCGCTACACTTTCCCTATTAAGAACCGCTATTCGTGGTTCGTCACACCCAAAGCCTGTCTGCATCAGTACGACCATGCACAGGCTTGGCAAATCGTTTTAGAAACAGGTTTAACATTTTAACAATATCAAAAATGAAAAAATTATTTCTTATGATGGCAGTAGCGCTGGTAACGTTTACTGCATGCCAGAAACAGGCAGAACAAGCACAAGTTGTCTATTCTATTGATGAGGTGTATGCACAGGCAGATGAGTTAGCCGGTGACACGATTTACTTTGAAGGTATATGCTCACACTTATGCAAACATGGTGGCCGCAAGGCATTCCTGATGGGTAGCGACGAGAGCAGAATCCTGCGCGTAGAAGGTGCCAAGATGGGTAATTTTGCACCTGAGTGTATCAACAACCTCGTTCGCGTTCGGGGCGTATTGCACGCTATTGAAATTATACCGGAAGAGTGTGAGAGCACGGACGGACTGAAACACGGCGAAGATGACAATGGTTGCGAGACGGAAAAGAAAGCCATCCGTAAGTACTTTGCCGAAGCTGTTAGCTACGAAATCATTACCGAGTAATGGAAACCGGCACACAGATTCGCAAGTGGTTCAGAATTATACACCGCGAACTGAGTTATGTGTTCGCGGGGATGCTGCTGGTCTATGCCATCAGCGGCATCGCTCTGAACCACAAAGCAACCTTCAACAGCAATTACCGCATCGAGCGTACGGAACACCAACTGCCGGCCGAGGGAACGATGGAGGATTGGTTAGTTATATGCGGCATGGAGGGAAAACTGATTCAGTACTATCAACCGGATAGTACTACGGTCAAAGCCTTCCTCAAAGGAAACAGCACCCTCACCGTGGACTTGACGACTCACATCGGCGTACTGGAATTAGTGAAGAAACGTCCGTTCTTTGGCAACCTCAGCAAGTTGCACTATAACATGCAAGGCAAAGCTTGGACGTGGTTCTCGGATCTCTTTGCCGGCGCGCTCATCCTGATCACGCTCACCGGCCTTTTTATGGTCAAAGGCAAACATGGTATATGGGGCATCGGTGGGATTGAGTTTGCGATCGGAATATTGATTCCGCTACTTTTCATCCTTCTTTAAAGTAAAACGACCCGCCTTCACAGACGGGTCGTTTTTCATGTAGCAAAAGAGATAAGTATTCTAAAACTTAGAATCCTAATACATTATATACACGGCCGTTGTGGCGGATAAGAAGTTGTCCATTTCGGATGAACTTAACGGTCTTACCGCTCTCAGTCTCGATGTTCTTGATCGCGGTGGCCTCTTTCGCCACGATAGCTTCCTCCGAAATCGGAATAATGAACCAACCAGTCATATAGAACAAGCAGATACCCGTAACAGAAGCAGCCTCTTCAGGCCATGTAAACTCAGTCGAGAGCACGCCAAACAGGTCACGAGACTTGATCGTATTCTCGTTGGCATCGGTGAGTGTTTTGTTACGACCGCTACCCGTGATTGCCACATTCTCGATCGTGATCAGTCTCGCATAATTAGCCATGTCGCATGCCTCCGGAATGGTCATAACAGTCGGAGTAAGTGTGGTCTCCGACGCAGTAATACCCGAAGCATCGGTAACGTTCAGAATTGACTCTTTCAACTCAAAGGTTACAAAATCAATATCATTATAACTCTTTGTACCGATAAGATAACCGTTAAGCGCCGTACCTACGGTGAGAGTATCGATGGCAACAACAGTAGCTGCTGTCGCATCCTCTATATAGTACACGTGTTGAAGGTCGGCATACGCAGTCACTTTCGCATCGGTCAAGGTCAATTTAACAGTCTTACCGTCTTCTACCGCATTAAAGTCCGCAATAGTCGCTACTTCCACTACGTCTTCCTGGATGGTTGTGAAATAGTCACCAATCCATGCCGTGTTTTGATAAGCCGCTTTGGCTCCGAAAGGAACAACAACAACTGCTTCTGTATTGGTATTGCAAGCGTTGTTTACATTCACCATCCACGGGTTCTGAGTCCATGTAGCCGTCACTTTGGTAGCAATACTCGGAGGTACGGTACCCTTGAACACAATGGTATCCAACTGCGGCAGACAAATGGAGAAGAGAGCCAAGGAGTCCAGCGTGCTCGGTAAGATCAGTTTCTTGATCTTCATCGGATTAGTAGCTGTCGCATTGTGGATACTGGTCATCGGGATGAGTGTAACACCTTCCGGAATCTCCAATTCCTGCAGGTTCACAGCAGCCTGGAAACATTGCATTCCGAGTGTGGTAACCTGACTGCCTTCGGCAAAAGTAATCGATCTGGAAGTAGCGTTGCGGAAAGCACCTTGACCGAGTGCTACAACCGGATACGAAACCTCTTCCTTCTCTACGGTTACCGGAACCACAATAGTGTCGATCTCATACTTGGAGGAGGTACTATAACGAATCAGCGTTGCCGTCTGATCGTCATTCAACTGATAATAAATACCATCCACCTGAATGGTGTCAATCGCAGCAGCCTGCATACCCAGCGCCATGACTACTGCACTCACAAAAGTAAAAATCTTTTTCATTCGTTCAAAATTTAAAATTAATATCCTAAAATGTTATATTTTCTTCCATTATAGCGAATAAAGAGT